>NZ_JBIAZN010000006.1:0-368425 GCF_042899225.1 Streptomyces sp. NPDC000134 | reverse complement strand
TGGGGCATCTACAGCGGCTACGAACTGTGCGAGAACACCCCGCTGCGCGAAGGCAGCGAGGAATACCTCGACTCGGAGAAGTACCAGCTCAGGCCCCGCGACTGGGAAGCCGCCGAACGCGAGGGCCGCACCCTCGCCCCGCTCATCACCCGCCTCAACGCCATCCGGCGGGAGAACCCCGCCCTGCGGCAACTGCGCGATGTGCACTTCCACCACGCGGACCAGGAACAGGTCATCGCGTACTCCAAGCGGAAGGGCTCGAACACGGTTCTGGTGGTCGTCAACCTCGACCCCCACCACACCCAGGAGGCGACGATCTCGTTGGACATGCCGCAACTCGGCCTGGACTGGCACGAGTCCGTGCCGGTGCGCGACCAGCTCACCGGCGAGACCTACCACTGGGGCAGGGCCAATTACGTGCGCCTCGAACCGGGCCACCGGCCCGCGCACGTCTTCACGGTTCTGCGACCGTCCAACCCGCAGATCGGAGGGTCACCCACACCATGATCGTCAACGAGCCCGTACAGGACACCTTCGAGGACACGCCCGCCAAGGACCGCGACCCGGACTGGTTCAAGAGGGCCGTGTTCTACGAGGTCCTGGTCCGCTCCTTCCAGGACAGCAACGGCGACGGCGTCGGCGACCTGAAGGGCCTGACCGCCAAACTCGACTACCTGCAGTGGCTCGGCGTGGACTGCCTCTGGCTCCCGCCGTTCTTCAAGTCACCCCTGAGGGACGGCGGTTACGACGTCTCCGACTACACCGCCGTGCTGCCCGAGTTCGGCGACCTGGCCGACTTCGTGGAGTTCGTCGACGCCGCCCACCAGCGCGGCATGCGGGTGATCATCGACTTCGTGATGAACCACACCAGCGACCAGCACCCGTGGTTCCAGGAGTCCCGCAAGAACCCCGACGGCCCCTACGGCGACTACTACGTCTGGGCCGACGACGACAAGCAGTACCAGGACGCCCGGATCATCTTCGTCGACACCGAGGCGTCCAACTGGACGTACGACCCGGTCCGCAAGCAGTACTACTGGCACCGGTTCTTCTCCCACCAGCCGGACCTCAACTACGAGAACCCGGCCGTGCAGGAGGAGATGATCTCCGCCCTGAAGTTCTGGCTGGACCTGGGCATCGACGGGTTCCGGCTGGACGCGGTGCCGTACCTGTACCAGCAGGAGGGCACCAACTGCGAGAACCTGCCGGCGACCCACGACTTCCTGAAGCGGGTCCGCAAGGAGATCGACGCCCAGTACCCCGACAAGGTGCTGCTCGCCGAGGCCAACCAGTGGCCCGAGGACGTCGTCGACTACTTCGGCGACTACCGCACGGGCGGCGACGAGTGCCACATGGCGTTCCACTTCCCGGTGATGCCGCGCATCTTCATGGCGGTGCGCCGCGAGTCCCGCTACCCGGTCTCGGAGATCCTCGCCAAGACCCCGGCCATCCCGTCCAGTTGCCAGTGGGGCATCTTCCTGCGCAACCACGACGAGCTGACCCTGGAGATGGTCACCGACGAGGAACGCGACTACATGTGGGCCGAGTACGCCAAGGACCCGCGGATGCGCGCCAACATCGGCATCCGGCGGCGGCTCGCGCCCCTGCTCGACAACGACCGCAACCAGATCGAGCTGTTCACCGCCCTGCTGCTCTCCCTGCCGGGCTCGCCGATCATCTACTACGGCGACGAGATCGGCATGGGCGACAACATCTGGCTCGGCGACCGCGACGCCGTACGCACCCCGATGCAGTGGACCCCGGACCGCAACGCCGGGTTCTCCTCGTCCGATCCGGGCCGCCTCTTCCTGCCGACGATCATGGACCCGGTCTACGGCTACCAGGTGACGAACGTCGAGGCGTCGATGGCCTCGCCGTCCTCGCTGCTGCACTGGACCCGCCGGATGATCGAGATCCGCAAGCAGAACGTCGCCTTCGGCCTCGGCTCCTACACCGAACTGCCGTCCTCCAACCCGGCGGTGCTGGCCTTCCTCCGGGAGTACGAGGACGACCTGGTGCTGTGCGTGCACAACTTCTCCCGCTTCGCGCAGCCCACCGAACTCGACCTCAGCGCCTTCCACGGACGGCACCCGGTCGAGCTGTTCGGCGGGGTCCGGTTCCCGGCCATCGGCGAACTGCCGTACCTGCTCACCCTCGCGGGCCACGGCTTCTACTGGTTCCGGCTCCGCAAGGACGCCGCCTAGAACCCGCGGCGGGGCGGTTTCCACCGCCCCGCCCGGGGCACGCGAGAATAACCACCCCCCGACGACCCCGGGGAAAGGACGCGCCGCCATGTCGGAAGCCGCCACCCGTACTGTCACCACCCCGCCCGGCCTGCTGGCGTCGCTCGACCCGCTGCTGCGCGAATGGCTGCCCCGGCAGCGCTGGTTCGCCGGCAAGGGACGCCCGGTCAGCGGCTTCTCCCTGGTCGCCGCCACCGAACTGCTGCCCGCCGACACCCGGCTCGGCCTGTACCACCTCCTCGTCCGCGCCCACCAGCCGCTCGCCCCGGTCCCGGGCGCCCCCGAGCAGCCGGGCGACTGCTACCAGCTCCTGATAGGCGTGCGCGAGGCGCTGCCACCCCGGTTGGCGCCCGCGCTCATCGGACACGTCACCCAGGGACCGCTGGCCGGCCGCACGGTCTACGACGCCCTGCACGACACCCGGCCCGCCGAGGTGCTCCTGGAGGCCCTGCGCACCCGGGCCCGCATCGGCAGGCTCCGCTTCGACCGGGCCCCGGACCAGGAGATCCGCACCGGACTGGTCCCCCGGCTGATGACCGCCGAGCAGTCCAACTCCTCCGTCGTCTACGGAGATACGTTCATCCTCAAGCTGCTGCGCCGGATCGTGCCCGGCGTCAACCCCGACCTCGAACTGCCGCTGGCGCTCGCCCAGGAGGGCTGCCCGCGCGTCCCCGCCCCGACGGCGTGGATGACGGCGGAACTGACCGGGGAACCCTGGGTGCTGGGTGTCCTCCAGCCCTATGTGCAGGGCGCCGCCGACGGCTGGGAACTCGCCCTGCGCCAAATGGCCAAGGGCGAGGACTTCACCGCCGAGGCGCGGGCGCTGGGCCGGGCCACGGCCGAGGTGCACACCGCGCTGGCCCGCGCCCTGCCGACGGTCACCCTCGGCCACGGGCCGCTGACGCAGTTGGCCGCCGGGATGACCGAGCGGCTGGACGAGGCGGTCCACGCGGTGCCGGCGCTGCTGCCGTACGCGTCCGGACTGCGCTCGGCGTACACGGCGCTGGGCGACCTCGCCGCCGAGGGACGCACCTGGACCGCGCAGCGCGTCCACGGCGACCTGCACCTGGGGCAGTGCCTGCGCTCGCCGTCCGGGCAGTGGTCGCTGATCGACTTCGAGGGCGAGCCGGCCCGGCCGATGGCGGAGCGGCGGCTGCCGCAGCCGCCGGTCCGGGACATCGCCGGGATGCTGCGCTCCTTCGACTACGCCGCCCGGTCCGCCGACCCGCCCGCCCCGGGCTGGGCGGCGGCCTGCCGGGCCGCGTACTGCACCGGGTACGCGGAGGTCACCGGCGTCGACCCGCGCACCGACCCGGTGCTGCTGCGCGCCTACGAGACGGACAAGGCGGTGTACGAGGTCGTCTACGAGGCCCGGCACCGCCCCGAGTGGCTGCCGGTACCGATGTCGGCGGTACGCCGCCTGGCCGCGCCCGATACGACCTGATCCTTGTCACCCCCTGTACCTAGGAGGCCCCGCCCGTGACTCCCCGCCCCCCGTCCAGCGGTCCGGACCCGAAGCAGACGGCCGAGAAGACGGCCGAGGAGCAGACGCCGGCGAAGGCGAAGGCGACGGCCAGGAAGGCCGCCGCCGGCAAGAAGACGGCGGCGGCGAAGAAGACCGCCGCCGTGAAGAAGACGGCGGCGGTGAAGACGACGGCGGCCGAGACAACGGCCGCCGTGAAAAAGGCCGCCGCGAAGAAGACGCCCCCGGTGAAGAAGCCGCCCGCCGCAAAGAAGACGGCCCCGGCGGAGAAGACCGACGTCGCGCAGAAGACGACGGCGGCGAAGAAGACCGCCGCCGTGAAGAAGACGGCGGCGGTGAAGACGACGACGGCCGAGACGACGACCGCCGTGAAGAAGGCCGCCGCGAAGAAAACGGCCCCGGCGGAGAAGCCGCCCGCCGCAAAGAAGGCTGTCACCAAGAAGGCCGTGGCCTCCAAGGCCGCCGCCACCAAGACCGTGACCAGCAAGGCCGCCGCGACCAAGACCGCCGCCACGAAGACCGTCGCCAAGAAGGCCGCCACCACGAAGCCCGCCGCGACCAAGACCGTGGCCAAGAAGACTGTCGCCAAGAAGACCGTCGCCAAGAAGACCGTCGCGAAGGACACCGTGCCCCGGCAGGGGTCCGCCCGGAAGCGGATTCCGGCGCAGCAGCAGGCCGAGGCGCCCGTCTCCCCCGCCCTGTCCCCGGTGGACCGGGACCTGCTGCTGGCCGGCACCCACCACGACCCGCACGCCGTGCTCGGCGCGCACCCGGTGCCGGGCGGCGTCGCCGTCCGGGTGTTCCGGCCGTACGCGCTCGGCGTGACCGTCGTCGCCGGGGAGCTGCGGACCGAGCTGCACGACGACGGGGGCGGGTTCTTCTCGGGCCTGCTGCCGCTGCGGGAGGTCCCGGAGTACCGGCTGCTGGTGACGTACGAGGGCGCGGTGCAGGAGACCGAGGACGCGTACCGTTTCCTGCCCACGCTGGGCGAACTGGACCTGTATCTGATCGGCGAGGGCCGGCACGAGCAGCTCTGGCAGGCGCTCGGCGCGCACCCGATGACCCACCAGGGCGTCACCGGCACCCAATTCGCGGTGTGGGCGCCGAACGCCCGCGGCGTCCGGGTCGCCGGGACCTTCAACTTCTGGGACGGCACCGGCTTCCCGATGCGGTCGCTGGGCTCGTCCGGCGTGTGGGAGCTGTTCGTGCCCGGGGTCGGCGAGGGCGAGCTGTACAAGTTCGACATCACCCGGCCCGACGGCTCGCGCACCCTGCGCGCCGACCCGCTGGCCCGCCGTACCCAGGTGCCGCCCGAGACCTCCTCCATCGTGACCGCCTCGCACCACGAGTGGGGCGACGCCCAGTGGCTGTCCCGGCGCTCCGAGGCGCCCGCGCACGAGGCGCCGCTGTCCGTGTACGAGGTCCACCTCCCGTCCTGGCGGCCGGGGCTGACCTACCGGGAACTGGCCGAGCAGCTCCCCGCGTACGTGAAGGACCTGGGCTTCACGCACGTGGAGCTGATGCCGGTCGCCGAGCACCCCTTCGGCGGCTCCTGGGGCTACCAGGTCACCGGGTTCTACGCGCCCACGGCCCGGCTCGGCACCCCCGACGACTTCAAGTACCTGGTCGACAAGTTGCACCAGGCCGGGATCGGCGTGCTGATGGACTGGGTGCCGGCCCACTTCCCGCGCGACGACTGGGCGCTGGCGGAGTTCGACGGGCGCCCGCTGTACGAGCACGCGGACCCGCTGCGCGCCGCCCACCCCGACTGGGGGACGCTGGAGTTCGACTTCGGCCGCCGCGAGGTGCGGAACTTCCTGGTGGCCAACGCGGTGTACTGGTGCGAGGAGTTCCACATCGACGGGCTGCGGGTCGACGCGGTCGCCTCGATGCTCTACCTGGACTACTCGCGGGAGCCGGGCCGGTGGACGCCGAACGAGCACGGCGGCCGGGAGAACCTGGACGCGGTGGCGTTCCTCCAGGAGATGAACGCGACCGTGTACCGGCGGGTGCCCGGCGTGGTGACCATCGCGGAGGAGTCGACGGCCTGGGACGGCGTCACGCGGGCCACCCACCACAAGGGCCCGAGCGGCTTCGGGGGCCTCGGCTTCGGGCTGAAGTGGAACATGGGCTGGATGCACGACTCGCTCCAGTACCTGGGCCACGACCCGATCCACCGCAAGTACCACCACGGCGAGATGACGTTCTCGATGGTGTACGCGTACAGCGAGAACTACGTGCTGCCGATCTCCCACGACGAGGTGGTGCACGGCAAGAAGTCGCTGGTGTCGAAGATGCCCGGCGACTGGTGGCAGCAGCGCGCCCAGCACCGCGCCTACCTGGGCTACATGTGGGCCCACCCGGGCAAGCAACTGCTGTTCATGGGGCAGGAGTTCGCCCAGGG
This sequence comes from Streptomyces sp. NPDC000134, assembly GCF_042899225.1. NCBI lineage: Bacteria > Bacillati > Actinomycetota > Actinomycetes > Kitasatosporales > Streptomycetaceae > Streptomyces > Streptomyces sp. NPDC000134. Next base: position 362,295 of record NZ_JBIAZN010000006.1, on the reverse strand, counting down.
CGCCGAGTGGTCCGAGGAGCGGGGCCCGGACTGGTGGCTGCTCGACCCGGGGTACGGGGCGGAGCCGGACCACCGGGGCGTACTGGACCTGGTCCGCGACCTGAACACCGTCTACCGGGACACCCCGGCCCTGTGGCGGCGCGACGCCCACCCGGCCGGTTTCGAGTGGGTGGTCGGCGACGCCGCCGAGGACAACGTCTTCGCCTTCCTCCGCCTGGACGAGGACGGCGCCCCCCTGCTGTCGGTGACCAACTTCTCCCCCGTCGTCCGCCCCGACTACCGCCTGGGCGTCCCCGCCGACGTGCCCGCCTGGCACGAGGTCCTCAACACCGACGCCGCCCGCTACGGCGGCAGCGGTGTCACCCGCCCCGACCCGGTCAAGCCCGAGCCCCAGCCCTGGCACGGCCGCCCGTCCAGCATCCGCCTGACCCTGCCGCCCCTGTCCACGGTGTGGCTCCGCCCGGCGTGAGGCGTCGGGCGTGAGGCGTCAGGCGTCCACCAGGCCCTTCGGCAGCGGCTCGGTGTGCAGGACGCCGAGGTGCTGGGTGGCGCGGGTCAGGGCGACGTAGAGGTCGCTGGTGCCGTAGCGGCCGGGCTCGACGACCAGGACGGAGTCGAACTCCAGGCCCTTGGACTGGCGGGGGTCGAGGAGGACCACCGTCCGGGTCAGGTCGGGTTCGGCGCCGGCCGTGACGCCGTCGAGGCGGGCGGCGATCCGCTGGTGCAGGTCGCGGGGGGCGATCACGGCGAGGCGGCCCTCCTCGGGGGTCAGCTCCGCCACGGCCTTCGCCACCGCGCCGGGCAGGTCGCCGCCCGCGTGCCGCACCCAGGGGCGTACGCCGGTGGAGCGGACCGAGCTGGGCGGCTCGAACTCCGGGTGCCCGGCGCGGACGACCGCCGCCGCGAGGTCCATGATCTCGGCGGGGGTGCGGTAGTTGACGCCGAGCCGGGTGTGCTCGTAGCGGTCCCCGACGTACGGGGCGAGGATCTTGGACCAGGAGCCGACGCCTGCCGCCTCGGCGGTCTGGGCGGGGTCGCCGACCAGGGTCATCGAGCGGGTCGGGCAGCGCCGCATCAGCAGCCGCCAGGCCATCGGGGAGAGTTCCTGCGCCTCGTCGACGATGATGTGCCCGAACGCCCAGGTGCGGTCGGCGGCGGCGCGTTCGGCGGCGCTGCGGTGGTCGTCCTCCTCCTGGCGTTCGGCGAAGCGTTCGGCGTCGATGATGTCGTGCGCGGACAGGACCTCGGAGTCCTCCTCGTCCTTGTCCTCGAACTCGTACGTCCGCGAGGCGTACGACACGTCGAGGACGCCCTGCGCGTACGCGATCTGCGCCTCCCGTTCGCGGGCGGCGCGCAGCCTGGCCATGCGGTCGTCCTCGCCGAGGAGTTCGGCGGCCTCGTCCAGCAGCGGTACGTCCGCCACCGTCCAGCGCCGGGTCACCGGGCGGCGTACGGCGGCGGCGTCCCCGGCGGGCAGGAACTCCTCCGGCGCGGCGAGGAAGTCGGCGACCAGCCGCTGCGGGGTGATCCGCGGCCAGAGCCGGTCGATGGCCGCCCACACCTCGGGGTTCTCGGCGAGTTCGTCGCGGATCTGGGTGAGGTCGGCGGCGTCGAGCAGGCTGCTGCCGTCGTAGGGGTCGGTGCCGATGCGCTCGGCGTACAGCTCGGTGAGCGTGTTGAGGATGTGGCCCTCGAAGTGCTCGCGGGCCAGGTTGTGCGGCAGCTTCGCGGCGCGGGTGCGCTCGCGGGCGACGCCCACCAGTCCGTCGTCGAGCATCAGGACCTCGCGGTCGTGCTCGATGGCGATCACCGGGTCGGGCAGCGCCTGCCGGGCGCGGACCGCCTCGGCGAGCACGTCGGCCATGCCGGCCCGGCCCTTGACCGCCGCCGCCTCGGGGCTGTCCGTCGCGGTGGCTTTCACGCCGGGGAACAGCTCGCCGACCGTGGCCAGCAGGACGCCGGTCTCGCCGAGGGCGGGCAGCACCTCGCCGATGTAGCCGAGGAAGGCCGGGTTCGGGCCGACGATGAGGACGGCGCGCTTGGCCAGCAGCTCGCGGTGCTCGTAGAGCAGGTACGCCGCCCGGTGCAGGGCGACGGCGGTCTTGCCGGTGCCGGGGCCGCCCTCGACGACCAGGACGCCGCGGTGCGGGGCGCGGATGATGCGGTCCTGGTCGGCCTGGATGGTCTGCACGATGTCGCCCATGCGGCCGGTGCGCGCCGAGTTCAGCGCGGCGAGCAGCACGGCGTCGCCGGACGGGTCCTCGTGGCCGGTGCGCGTCTCGTCGCCGAGGTCGAGGATCTCGTCGTGCAGGGCGGTGACCCGGCGGCCCTCGCTCGCGATGTGCCGGCGGCGGCGCAGGCCCATCGGGGTGTGCCCGGTGGCCAGGTAGAAGGGGCGGGCGACATCGGCCCGCCAGTCGATCAGGACCGGGGTGCGTTCCGCGTCGTCGGCGCGCAGCCCGACCCGGCCGATGTGGTGCACGTCCCCGGAGGCGAGGTCGAGGCGGCCGAAGCAGAGCGAGCCGTCCACCGCGTTCAGCGCGGCGAGCAGCCCGGAGCGCTCGGCGACCAGGATGTCCCGCTCCAGCCTGGCCTGCATCGGGGTGTGGCCCTGCGCGAGGGCGTCGGTGACGGCGGACTCGGTGTCGCCGCGCAGCGCGTCCACGCGTGCGTACAGCCCGTCGATGAATTCCTGCTCGTGCCGCAATTCATCGTCCGGAAATTCGGTGTTTGACAATTCCGCTCCCGCCCGGATATACTGTGCTCAGTGAACTTCTCATGCGACTCGTCCAATTGAAGTCGCGAATCACCGAATATACGCAAAGAAATCCCCCGAGCGCAATTGCTCGGGGGATTTCTCGTGCCGCGGACCGGCCGCGGGCCCGCTCGGAGCGCCTGCTCAGAGGGCGTCGGCCAGCTCCTCCCGCAGCCGTCGCTTGGGCCGGGCGCCCACCATCGACCGCAGCGGCTCACCGTCCCGGAACAGCATGAACGTGGGCATCGACAGCACCTTGTACGCGTTGGTCGTCTCCGGATTCCGGTCCACGTCGAGCTGCACCACCCGCAGTTTTCCGGCCTCCTCCTCGGCCAGCGCGGCGAGCACCGGCCCCATCTGCCGGCACGGCGGGCACCAGTCGGCGGTGAACTCCACCAGCACCGGCAGCTCCGCGCCCAGCACCTCCGCCTCGAAGGTCTCGTCCGTCACCTCGGTCACACCGTTGATCACCATGGGTCCCCTCCCAGTTCGCAGCGCGGCTCCGGACTCTCCGGCACCGCCGCCTCGGCCCGCGCCAACTGCGCGGCCACCATCGACCGCACGCCCCGCAGCTCGCCGATCAGCCCGTCCAGCTCCGCCAGCTTGCGCCGGTAGACCGCGAGGGACGCCGGGCACCGGTCGCCCTCGTCGTGACCGGCCCGCAGGCACTCCACGAACGGCCGGGTCTCCTCCAGGTCGAACCCGAAGTCCCGCAGCGTCCTGATCTGCTCCAGCAGCTTCACGTCGCGCTCGTCGTAGGTCCGGTGGCCGTTGCCGTCCCGTCGCGCGGGCAGCAGCCCCCGCGACTCGTAGTACCGCAGCGTGCGCGTCGTGGTCCCGGCCCGCGCGGCCAGCTCGCCGATTCGCATACCGACGAACGTAAGCCTTGACGCGGACGTCAAGGCAAGGGGGCGCGGAGAAGGGCGTGAGCCGCCCCCCGGGGGGACGGGGGCGGCTCACTGGGGGCGGCGGGGAACGTCAGGCTTTCGCCAGTTCCTTCTCGCCGCCCGGCTCGGGGACCTCGGCGGGGGTGCCGTCGCCGTGGCCGTCGTCCAGGAGCGTCCGCTCGTCGAAGGGGACCCGGCCGGCCAGCACCTCGCTCACCCGGTCCTTGTCGATCTCCTTGGTCCAGGTGCCGATCAGCACGGTGGCCACCGCGTTGCCCGCGAAGTTGGTCAGGGCGCGGGCCTCGCTCATGAAGCGGTCGATGCCGACGATCAGGCCGATGCCGTCCACCAGGGCCGGCTTGTGCGACTGCAGGCCGCCGGCCAGCGTCGCCAGGCCCGCGCCGGTGACGCCCGCGGCGCCCTTGGAGGCGACGAACAGGAACAGCAGCAGCGGGATCTGCTCGCCGAGGGACATCGGCGTGCCCATGGCGTCCGCGATGAACAGGGAGGCCATGGTCATGTAGATCATGGTGCCGTCGAGGTTGAAGGAGTAGCCGGTCGGGACGGTGATGCCGACCACCGGCTTGCTGACGCCCAGGTGCTCCATCTTGGCGATCAGCCGCGGCAGCGCCGACTCCGAGGAGGACGTGGACAGGATCAGCAGGAACTCGCGGCCCAGGTACTTGAAGAGGGAGAAGGCGTTGACCCCGGTGCAGATCTTCAGCAGCGCGCCCAGCACCACGACGACGAACAGGACGCAGGTGACGTAGAACCCGAGCATCAGCACGGCCAGGCTCTTGAGCGCGTCCACGCCCGCCGAACCGGTCACGGCGGCCATCGCGCCGAACGCGCCCACCGGGGCGGCCCACATGATCATCGCCAGGACGCGGAAGACCAGCCGCTGGATGTGCTCGACGCCGCGCAGCACCGGCCGGCCCGCGCCGCCCATGGCCTGGAGGGCGAACCCGCACAGCAGGGCGACCAGCAGCGTCTGGAGGACCTCGCCCTCGGTGAACGCCGAGACGATCGTCGTCGGGATGATGCCGAGCAGGAACTCGGTGGTGTCCTTGGCCTCCGCGTCGACCTGCGCGTGCCCGGTCTCCTTGACGGCGTCGGTGACCGCGAGGCCGGTGCCCGGGTCGAGGATGTTGCCGACGATCAGACCGATGGCGAGGGCGACCAGCGACATCACCATGAAGTAGACCAGCGCGATACCGCCCACCGCGCCGACCTTCGCCGCCTTGCGGACCGAACCGATGCCCAGCACGATCGTGCAGAAGATGATCGGAGAGATCATCATCTTGATCAGGTTCACGAAGCCGGTGCCGATCGGCTTCAGCTCCACCGCGAAGTCGGGCGCGATCAGCCCGACGGCGATACCGAGGGCGACCGCGACGATCACCGCTATGTAGAGATAGTGCGTGCGGTCCCGCTTGGCGGGGGGTGCGGCTGGTGCCGTATCGGCTGCGCTGGTCACGGCGGCCCTCCTTGGCGACGTCGGTGTCACCGGCGTGCGGCTCACGTCCGGGTGGGGGATGCGGTGACTATCTCCTGCCCTGTGAGCGCGGTCACCCTTGCGTTCATTTAGTTCACCGCCGGCCTTGGAGGGAGACTGACCGCATGCACCTCCGCGTCCCCCGGCCCCGCAGCCTGGCCGGTCAGCTCTTCGCGATGCAGGCCGTCCTCATAGCGGTCGTCGTCGCGGGCTACGCGCTGTTCACCTACCTCAGCGACCGGGGGCAGGCCGAGGACGCGGCCGCGCGGCAGGCCAGGTCGGTGGCGCTGACGCTGGCCGACTCGCCGTCCGTGGCGGCGGCGATCGGCACCGCCGACCCGTCGCCGCGGCTCCAGGCGTACGCGGTACGGGTCATGCGCGACGCCGACGTCGACTTCGTGACGATCATGGACACCGAGGGCATCCGCTGGACCCATCCCGACACCCGCCAGATCGGACGCCGCTTCCAGGGCCACATCGAGCCCGCGCTGCGGGGCCGCACCTTCACCGAGACGTACACCGGCACGCTCGGCCCCTCCGTCCGGGCGGTCGCCCCCGTCCGGTCCGGCGGGCGGACGGTCGGCCTGGTCAGCGCCGGGATCAAGGTGGAGGAGATCAGCAAGCGGGCCCGCGAGCAGGTCACCGCCCTGGTCGGGGTCGCGGCCGGCGCGCTGCTGCTCGGCGCGGTCGGCACGTACGTGATCAACGCGCGGCTGCGCCGGCACACCCACGGCATGAACGCGGACGAGCTGAGCCGGATGCACGACTACCACCAGGCGGCCCTGCACGCGGTACGGGAGGGGCTGCTGATGCTGGACGGGCAGTACCGGGTGGCGCTGATCAACGACGGCGGGCGGGAACTGCTGGGCGTGAGCGGCGAGGTGGTGGGCCGCTCGGTCGCGGACCTGGGCCTGCCGGGCCCGCTGACGGGAGCGCTGCTGGCCTCCGGGCCCCGGGTGGACGAGGTCCACCTGGCGGCGGACCGCGTCCTGGTCGTGAACACCTCCCCGGTCTCCGGCGGAGAACGCCGGGGCACGGTGGCGACCCTGCGCGACGTGACCGAACTCCAGGCGCTCACCGGCGAGCTGGACTCCGAGCGCGGCTTCTCGCAGGCGCTGCGCTCCCAGGCCCACGAGGCCGCGAACCGCCTGCACACCGTCGTCTCCCTGATCGAACTGGGCCGCGCGCAGGAGGCGGTGGAGTTCGCCACGGCCGAACTGGAGCTGGCGCAGGCGCTCACCGACCAGGTGGTCGCGGCCGTCGGCGAACCGGTGCTGGCCGCGCTGCTGCTGGGCAAGACGGCCCAGGCCAACGAGCGGGGCGTGGAGCTGGTGGTCTCCCCCGACTCCCGCCTGGACGACGGCCTGCTGCCGCCGTCCCTCCCCGCCCGCGACCTGGTCACCATCCTCGGCAACCTGATCGACAACGCGGTGGACGCGGCCCAGGGCGGCGTCCCGGCGCGGGTGACGGTGACGGCGTACACGGCGGACGACCGGCTGGTGCTGCGCGTTGCGGACACCGGCACGGGCCTCGACCCGGCCCACGCCGACCTGGTCTTCCAGCGCGGCTTCTCCACCAAGCCGGCCGGTCCGGGCGGCCGGGGCCTGGGGCTGGCGCTGGCCCGGCAGGCGGTCCACCGGCACGGCGGCACACTGACGGTGCGCGAGGCGGCCGGGGGCGGGGCGGTGTTCGAGGCGGGCCTGCCGCTGGCGTCCGTACCGGCTGGGGCCCGCCCATGACCGGTGATCCCCCCATCCGGGTCCTGGTCGTCGAGGACGACCCCGTCGCCGCCGACGCGCACGTGCTGTACGTCGGCCGGGTGCCGGGTTTCACCGCCGTCGGCACGGCGCACTCGGGCGCCGAGGCGCGACGCGTCCTGGACCGTACTCCGGTGGACCTGCTCCTGCTCGACCTGCACCTGCCGGACGTGCACGGGCTGCAACTGGCCCGCTCGCTGCGGGCGGCCGGGCACCGGGCCGACGTGATCGCGGTGACGTCGGCGCGGGACCTGACCGTGGTCCGCGAGGGCGTCTCGCTGGGCGTGGTCCAGTACGTGCTCAAGCCGTTCACCTTCGCGACCCTGCGCGACCGGCTCGTACGGTACGCGCAGTTCCGGCGCACGGCGGGCGAGGCGAGCGGCCAGGACGAGGTCGACCGCGCCCTGGCGACCCTGCGGACCCCGGGCCCGGTGGCACTGCCGAAGGGCCTGAGCGCACCGACCCTGGCACGGGTGACGGGAGCACTGCGGGAGGCTCCGGAGGGCCTCACGGCGGCGGGCCTCGGGGAGACGGTCGGCATATCGCGGATCACGGCCCGCCGGTACCTGGAGCATCTGGTGGGGGCGGGACGGGCGGAGCGGAAGCCGTTGTACGGGCAGGTGGGGAGGCCGGAGTTGGTGTATCGGTGGGTGCGGGGAGGCTAGTCCGCCTGTGCCGTGCCGCCCCGGCGGTACGCCGTCAGGACGCCGCCCTGGGCGCTCGCGCGTACAGCAGGGTCTGTGTTCCCAGGCCGGTCACGGCGAGCGCTTCGACCACCGACAGCGCGATGAGCAGCGCGCCGCCGTCCCCGGCGGCCCAGAACACGGCCAGCGCGGCCAGGGGCACCCCGCAGAACGCGGTCAGGTCGATCACGGCCTGGATTCTCTTGCGGGACCGGCGACGGGTGTCGCTGCGGTGGTGGGCCTCCCAGCCGAAGGTGGCGAAACTGCCGTCGGCGGCGGCCAACCGTGCGAGCTGGGGCCCGAGTTCGTCCCGTACGTAGTGGCCGATGGCGGTGATCTTCTCGTCGTTGACGAGGTAGGTCCAGCCGAGCACGAGGCACACCGGCGGCAGCGCGAGCAGCATGGCGGGCTGCTCGGCCTGCGCCGCCGCGGCGATGACGGCGGCGACGACGGCGAGGGTCACGTACAGGAGGTTGTCCCGGAACCCGATGCGGGCCTTCTGCTCGTCCTTCACGGTCTGGTACTCGGCCAGCAGCAACTGACCGACGGTGACGTCCTGTTCGGCCACGTACGATTCCTCCCCATGCCCGGCGCTGGACCCACCGTAGTCAACCCACGGCCCCCCGCCGAGGCAGCACCGCCCACATCCGCGTCCCGCCCCCGGGCTCCCGCGCCTCCCCGAAGCCCCACTCCCCGCCGTACGCGCGCACCACGCACGCCATCACGCGCAGCGCCGCCCGCCTGCGTACGTCACACGCCTCCACCAGCCGCCGGTGCTCGTGCCGGCGATGCCCGTCGTACAGGACGACCCGCAGCGCGCCGATCAATCAGGCAGAAAGGGACGCCATGCCGACACGCCCCGCACCGACGGAGCGCCAGAAGCGCCTCGGCGCCGAGCTGCGCAGGATGCGCCTCGCCGCGGGGCGCACGACGGAGTACGCCGCCGGACTGCTGGGGCTGGACCGCACGAAGGTGTCCAACATGGAGTCGGGCGTCCGGGGCACCTCACCGGAGCGCGTCCGGATACTCGCCAGCAACTACGACTGCGCGGACGACAAGTACGTCGAAGCGCTGGCCGCCATGGCCGACGTACACATGCGGGGCTGGTGGCATCAGTACCGGGGCGCCCTCCCCCAGGGCTTGCTCGATGTCGCCGAGCTGGAGTGGTTCTCCACCCGGCTGCGCAGCTACCAGACCGTGCACGTACCCGGCCTGATGCAGCTCGGCGAGTACGCCCGTGCCGTCTTCGCCGCCGCACTTCCACCTCTGCCCGACTCGGAGATCGAACTCCGTGTCGTTCAGCGCCTGCGGCGGCAGCAGGTGCTCGACCGCGAAGATCCGGTCCCGTACATCGCGCACGTCCATGAGTGGGCGCTGCGGATGCAGTTCGGAGGGCGGCGCGTGATGCGCGAGCAACTGCACCACCTCTGTGCGGTCTCCGAACGCGAGAACGTCGAGTTGCGCGTGCTCCCCGTGGAGGCCGGTGCCTTTCCGGGCGCAGGGCATGCCGTGCTCTACGCCGACGGACCGGTTCCCCGGCTCGACACCGTGCACCTCGACTCGGCCCACGGCGGTGAGTTCACTCACTCCGAGGCCCAGCTCGGCAAGTACCGGGCACATATGGACTGGTGGCAGGCTCACACGCTCGGCCCTGAAGCCTCGCGCGACCTCATGCACTCCATCGCACGCCAGCTCTGAGCCCCTGAGAGGACCCCATGCCGGACATCACCTGGGAAGCTCCCTACTGCGCCGAAGGAAACAACTGCTTCCGCATAGGCACCGACGCCCAAGGCAACGCCTATATCGCCGTCGCCGGTCAGGAGGACCGGTATCTCACCGACACCGCCGAAGCCCTGCGCGCCCTGATCCGTGACATCAAGGCCGGGAAGGCCGACCACCTCCTCTGACCGCGCCCCGCGCTCCCCCGTCGGCATCAGCGCGCCCCGGCGGGGGCCGCCGGTGCCCGATCTAAACCCCGCCCGCGCATTGACCTGCCCGGACCATTGCTCTTACGTTCACCACGCAGCCGTCCCGGCCACAGTGTCGTGAGCCCGTAGGAGGTCGTGCCCGTGCGCCCCACCGCTGCCCGCCCCCACTGGAAAGCCCCCGCGCTCCGCCGTACCGCCGTCCTCGCCGCCGTCGCCCTGCTGGCCGCCTGCGGCGGCGGGTCCGGTGATGATCCGGACACGCTGACGGTGTCCTTCAAGCAGTCCACGGACAACTCCGTGAAGGTGCTGGACACCTTCCTCGGTGATGTGAAGGCGCAGTTCGAGAAGGCGCATCCCGGCAAGAAGGTCGACCTCGTCCCCATCAAGGCGCCGGACTCCGAGTACTACACCAAGCTCCAGCAGATGCTGCGCAGCCCCAAGACCGCGCCGGACCTGGTCTACGAGGACACCTTCCTCATCAACTCCGACATCACCAGCGGATATCTGAAGCCGCTCGATGCCTACCTCGCGAAGTGGAAGGACTGGGACAGCTTCATCGGCACCGCGAAGGCCGCTGCCAAGGGCGAGGACGGGAAGACGTACGGCGTCCCGGACGGCACCGACACCCGGGGGCTGTGGTTCAGCAAGGACGTGTTCGCGAAGGCCGGACTGCCCGCCGACTGGCGGCCGGGGACCTGGGACGACATCCTCGCCGCCGCCCGCGCCATCAAGGCGAAGGTGCCCGGCGTCACCCCGCTCAACGTCTACACCGGCAAGCCAGCCGGTGAGGCGGCCACCATGCAGGGCTTCCAGATGCTGCTGTACGGGACCGGGGACGGGAGAAGCGATCCGCTGTACGACAAGGCGTCGAAGAAGTGGATCACCGCGGGGAAGGGGTTCCGGGACGCGCTCGGCTTCGTCGAGACGGTGTACCGGGAGAAGCTGGGGCCCGACGTGTCCGACGCGCTCGACCCCAACTTCGCCACCACGGTCCGCGGCGAGCTGCTGCCCGCCGGCAAGCTCGGCATCGCGCTGGACGGCTCCTGGCTGCCGCAGGACTGGCTGCCCGGCAGCGGCCACGAGTGGCCCGAGTGGTCCGAGGAACTGGGTCTCGCCGCCATGCCGACGCAGACCGGGCAGGCGCCCGGCAAGGTCAGCATGTCGGGCGGCTGGACCTGGGCGATCCCGGCCAAGGCCGGCAACCCCGACCTCGCCTTCTCCTTCATCGAGGCGATGCAGACCAAGGCCAACGCCAAGAAGTGGTACGTCGCCAACTCCGGCATCGCCGTCCGCGAGGACGTCGCCGAGGACCCCGGGTACGCCGACGCCCAGCCCGGCACCGCGTTCTTCACCGGTCTCGTCCCGTACACCCACTACCGGCCCGCCTACCCGGCGTATCCGAAGGTCTCCGTCGCCATCCAGGAGGCCATGGAGGGCGTGACGACCGGTGACCTGTCGGTGGCGGAGGCGGCGCGGCACTACGACGAGGCGCTGAGGGAGGCCACCGGCGACCAGGTGGTCGACAGGTGAGCGGTGCGCGCCGGTCCCTGGTCCGGGCGCTGCCCCTCTCCCCCGCCGTCGTCCTGCTGCTGCTGTTCCTCGCCGGTCCGATCGCGTACTGCGTGGTCATCGCCTTCACCGACCTGCAACTGACCGGGCAGGCCCAGGAGTCCTTCGTCGGGTTCGACAACTTCCGCCGGGCCTTCCACGACGAGGCGTTCCTGAACGCGGTATGGCTGACCCTGGTGTTCACCGTGCTGTCCTCGCTGGTCGGGCAGAACACGCTCGGGCTGGCGCTGGCCGCGCTGATGCGGCGGGCCTCGAAGCCGGTGCGTACGCTGGTCGGCGGGATCGTCGTCACGGCGTGGGTGCTGCCGGAGGTGGTCGCCGGGTTCCTGCTGTACGCGTTCTTCCGCCGCGAGGGCACCCTCAACGCCCTCCTGGACCTGCTGCACCTGCCGTCCCAGAACTGGCTGTTCACGCTGCCGGTCCTCGCCGTCTCCTTCGCCAACGTGTGGCGCGGGACGGCGTTCTCGATGCTCGTCTACTCCGCCGCGTTCGACGAGATCCCCCGGGAGATCACCGAGGCCGCCGAGGTCGACGGCGCCGGGGGCTGGCGCCGGATGTGGCACGTCACCCTGCCGATGATCCGCCGCTCCATCGCCACCAACCTGATGCTCAACACCCTCCAGACGCTCTCGGTGTTCGGGCTGATCTGGGTGATGACCCGCGGCGGCCCCAGCGGGAAGAGCCAGACGCTGCCGCTGTTCATGTACGAGCAGGCGTTCCAGAACAGCCTGATCGGTTACGGCACGGCGGTGGCGCTGCTGCTGTTGCTGATCGGCTCGCTGTTCTCGGCCGTGTACCTGCGGCTGCTGCGGACGGAGGTCTGACCCGCCATGGCCCGTACCCCCACCCGCACCCTCGCCGCCCGCCGCACCCGCCGCCGGCTGGCCGCCGACGCGGGGCTGCTGCTGGCCGCCGCCGCGTTCGCGCTGCCCCTGGTGTGGGTGGTGCTGTCCGCCCTCGACCCGCACGCGGACCTGCGGGTGCGGGCACCGGACGGGCTCACCCTGGACCACTTCGACGCGATCCTCACCTCGGACATCACCTTCACGCCGCTGCTCAACAGCCTGATCCTGTGCGGCGGGGCGACGGCGCTGACGGTGGCGTGCGCGGCGCTGGCGGCGTACCCGCTGTCCCGGTTCCGCTCCCGCCTGAACCGTCCCTTCCTCCTCACCGTCCTCTTCGCCACCTCGCTGCCGATCACCGCGGTCATGGTGCCGGTGTACGCGCTGTTCGTGCGGGTGAACCTGATCGACACCCTCCAGGGGACGGTCCTGTTCTTCGCCGCGTCCCAGCTCCCCTTCGCCATCTGGCTGATGAAGAACTTCATGGACGGGGTGCCGAAGGAGCTGGAGGAGGCCGCCTGGACCGACGGGGCCTCGTCCTTCCAGTCGCTGCTGCGGATCGTGCTGCCGCTGATGGGGCCGGGGGTGGCGGTGGTGACGGTGTTCTCGTTCGTGATGATGTGGGGGAACTTCTTCGTCCCCTTCATGCTGCTGCTCACCCCGGACCGGATGCCGGCCTCGGTCAGCATCAACGAGTTCTTCGGCAACCGGGGCATGGTGGCGTACGGCCAGCTCGCCGCGTTCTCGATCGTCTACTCGACGCCGGTGGTCCTGCTGTACGTGCTGATCTCCCGGCGGCTCGGCGGGGGGTTCGCGCTGGGCGGGGCGGTCAAGGGCTGAGCCCACCGACCGCCCCAGGCCGCTCCTGCCCGCCCCCCGGCCACTCCTGACCGCCCCCGACCGCCCGTACGTCTCCGGATCGCCTAGAAGACCGACTCCGCCTCGTCCATCCGGTTCTTCGGGACCGTCTTCAGCTCGGTCACGGCCTCCGCCAGCGGCACCATCACGATGTCCGTGCCGCGCAGCGCGGTCATCCGCCCGAACTCGCCCTGGTGCGCGGCCTCCACCGCGTGCCAGCCGAAACGGGTGGCGAGCACCCGGTCGTACGCGGTGGGCGTGCCGCCGCGCTGCACGTGGCCGAGGATGACCGGCTTGGCCTCCTTGCCGAGCCGCCGCTCCAGCTCGTACGCCAGGGCGGTGCCGATGCCCTGGAAGCGCTCGTGGCCGAACTGGTCGATCTCGCCGTGCCCGTAGTCCATGGACCCCTCGGCGGGGTGGGCGCCCTCGGCCACGCAGATCACCGCGAACTTCTTGCCGCGGGCGAACCGCTCCTCGACCATCTTGACCAGGTCGGCCGGGTCGAAGGGCCGCTCGGGCAGGCAGATGCCGTGGGCGCCGGCCGCCATGCCGGACTCCAGGGCGATCCAGCCCGCGTGCCGGCCCATGACCTCGACGACCATGACCCGCTGGTGGGACTCGGCGGTGGTCTTGAGCCGGTCCATCGCCTCGGTGGCCACGCCGACGGCCGTGTCGAAGCCGAAGGTGCGGTCGGTGGAGGAGATGTCGTTGTCGATGGTCTTGGGCACGCCGACCACCGGCAGACCCGCGTCCGACAGCATCCGGGCCGCCGTCAGCGTGCCCTCGCCGCCGATCGGGATCAGCGCGTCGATGCCGAAGTTCTGGATCATGTCGCCGGCGTTCTCGCAGGCCTCGCGGAGCCGGTCGCGCTCCAGCCGGGAGGAGCCGAGGATGGTGCCGCCGCGGGCGAGGATGCCGCTGACCGCGTTGAGGTCGAGGATGCGGTTCCGGCCGTCCAGCAGACCGGCGTACCCGTCCTCGAAGCCGATGACCTCGTCGCCGTAATTGTCGACCGCTCGGTGCACGACCGACCGGATCACTGCGTTCAGGCCCGGACAGTCGCCGCCTGCGGTGAGAACTCCGATACGCATCGTGCTGTGTCTCCTGCTCGCTTTTGACACCGGTGAGCCACTGCCGATTCTTCCACGTCCCACCGGCCGCCGCTGACACGGCATTGACGGGCGCCTTATATAGCCGCAGAGGTATTGTCAAGAGGGTTCCGCTCACCTCGGTGGGCGATTTTTGTGACCGCGACGCCCACTCGCACAGGAACGGAGAGCACGCGTGACCCGCAGCGTGTACGTGACCGGTATCGACCGCGGCGACGGCCGCCAGGTCGTCGAGCTGGGAGTCATGGAACTCCTGACCCGGCAGGTCGACCGGGTCGGCGTCTTCCGCCCCCTCGTCCACGACGGCCCCGACCGCCTCTTCGAGCTGCTGCGCGCCCGCTACCGGCTCGCGCAGGACCCGTCGACCGTGTACGGCATGGACTACCAGCGGGCCGCCGCCCTCCAGGCCGAGCAGGGCACCGACGAGCTGGTCTCCGCCCTGGTCGACCGCTTCCACCTGGTCGCCCGGGACTACGACGTCGTCCTGGTCCTCGGCACCGACTTCGCCGACACCCAGCTCCCCGACGAGCTGTCGCTGAACGCCCGGCTGGCCAACGAGTTCGGCGCGTCGGTGATCCCGGTGGTGGGCGGCCGCCGGCAGAGCGCCGAGTCGGTGCTGGCCGAGACCCGCAACGCCTTCCGCGCCTACGACTCCCTCGGCTGCGACGTCCTCGCCATGGTCGCCAACCGGGTGGCCCGCGAGGACCGGGAGGCCATGGCCGAGCAGATGAACGGCCGGCTGCCGGTGCCGTGCTGGGTGCTGCCCGACGAGCCCGCCCTGTCGGCGCCCACCGTCTCCCAGATCGCGCACGCCCTCGGCGCCCGGGTCGTCCTCGGCGACGACTCCGGGCTGGCCCGGGACGCGCTGGACTTCGTCTTCGGCGGCGCCATGCTGCCCACCTTCCTGGGCGCCCTGACCCCCGGCTGCCTGGTCGTCACCCCGGGCGACCGCGCCGACCTGGTCGTCGGCTCGCTCGCCGCGCACAGCGCCGGCACCCCGCCGATCGCCGGCGTGCTGCTCACCCTGGACGAGGTGCCCGGCGACGACATCCTCACCCTCGCCGCCCGGCTGGCCCCCGGCACCCCGGTGCTGTCGGTGCCCGGCAACAGCTTCCCCACCGCCGAACGGCTGTTCTCCCTGGAGGGCAAGCTGAACGCGGCCACCCCCCGCAAGGCGGAGACCGCCCTCGGCCTCTTCGAGCGGTACGTCGACACCGCCGACCTCAGCAAGCGGGTCTCCGCCCCCAGCGGCGACCGCGTCACCCCGATGATGTTCGAGCACACGCTCCTCGAACAGGCCCGCTCCGACCTGCGCCGGGTGGTCCTGCCCGAGGGCACCGAGGAGCGCGTCCTGCACGCCGCCGAGGTGCTGCTGCGCCGGGGCGTGTGCGAGCTGACGCTGCTCGGCCCCGTCGAGCAGATCCGCAAGAAGGCCGCCGACCTGGGCATCGACCTCGGCGACACCCAACTGATCGACCCGGCCACCAGCGAGCTGCGCGACTCCTTCGCCGAGCGGTACGCGCGCCTGCGCGCCCACAAGGGCGTCACCGCCGAGCTGGCGTACGACGTCGTCTCCGACGTGAACTACTTCGGCACCCTGATGGTGCAGGAGGGCCTCGCCGACGGCATGGTGTCGGGCTCGGTGCACTCCACGGCGGCCACCATCCGCCCCGCCTTCGAGATCATCAAGACCAAGCCGGAGGCGTCGATCGTCTCCTCGGTGTTCTTCATGTGCCTGGCCGACAAGGTCCTCGTCTACGGCGACTGCGCGGTCAACCCCGACCCGGACGCCGAGCAGCTCGCCGACATCGCCGTGCAGTCGGCGACCACGGCGGCCCAGTTCGGGGTGGCGCCCCGGATCGCGATGCTGTCGTACTCGACGGGCACCTCCGGCTCCGGGGCCGACGTGGACAAGGTGCGCGAGGCCACCGAGCTGGTCCGCGCCCGCCGCCCCGACCTGCGGATCGAGGGCCCCATCCAGTACGACGCGGCGGTGGAGCCGACGGTCGCCGCGACCAAGCTGCCCGGCTCGGAGGTGGCCGGCCAGGCCAGCGTGCTGATCTTCCCCGACCTCAACACCGGCAACAACACCTACAAGGCCGTGCAGCGCTCGGCCGGCGCGATCGCCGTCGGCCCGGTCCTGCAGGGCCTGCGCAAGCCGGTCAACGACCTGTCCCGGGGCGCGCTCGTCCAGGACATCGTCAACACCGTCGCCATCACGGCCATCCAGGCCCAGTCCCCGATCGAGAAGGCCCCGCAACAGTGAGCAGTCCCACCCGCGTCCTCGTCCTCAACTCCGGCTCCTCCTCGCTGAAGTACCAGTTGCTCGACATGCGCGACAGCAGCCGGCTGGCGGTGGGGCTGGTCGAGCGCATCGGCGAGCGGACCTCCCGCCTGAAGCACACCCATGTGCCCGACGGCGGCACCCGGGAGCAGAACGGCCCGATCGCCGACCACGAGGCGGCCCTGAAGGCGGTCGCCGGGGAGCTGGCCCGGGACGGGCTGGGCCTGGACTCCCCGGAGCTGGCCGCGATCGGGCACCGGGTGGTGCACGGCGGCATGTTCTTCACCGAGCCCACCCTCGTCGACGACTCGGTGCTGACCGAGATCGAGCGGCTGATCCCGGTGGCGCCGCTGCACAACCCGGCCAACCTCACCGGCCTGCGCACCGCCCGGGGCCTGCGCCCCGACCTGCCCCAGGTCGCCGTCTTCGACACCGCGTTCCACACCACGATGCCGGAGTCCGCGGCGCGCTACGCCATCGACCCGAAGATCGCCGACCGGCACCGCATCCGCCGCTACGGCTTCCACGGCACCTCGCACGCGTACGTCTCCCGCGAGACCGCGAAGCTGCTGGGCAAGGACCCCGCCGAGGCCAACGTCATCGTGCTGCACCTGGGCAACGGCGCCTCCGCCTCGGCGGTCGAGGGCGGCCGGTGCGTGGACACCTCCATGGGGATGACGCCTTTGGAGGGACTGGTGATGGGTACGCGGTCGGGGGACCTGGACCCGGCGGTCATCTTCCATTTGGAGCGCGTCGGCGGAATGTCCACCGACGAGATCGACACTCTCCTGAACAAGAGGAGCGGCCTGTTCGGTCTGTGCGGTGACAACGACATGCGGGAGATCCGGCGCCGGGTGGACGCCGGGGACGATGCGGCGAAGCTCGCCTTCGACATCTACATTCACCGCCTGAAGAAGTACATCGGCGCCTATTACGCGGTCCTCGGACGGGTGGACGCGGTCGCCTTCACGGCCGGGGTCGGCGAGAATGCGGCAGCGGTGCGGGAGGCTGCCGTGGCGGGCCTGGAGTCACTGGGCCTGGCGGTCGACGCCGGGCTGAACGCCGAACGCGGCGACGGTCCCCGGCTGATCTCCCCCGAGGACGCCCGGGTGAAGGTCGCCGTGGTGCCGACGGATGAAGAATTGGAGATCGCGACACAGACGTACGCACTGGTCGAAAAGAACAACGGATGACCGGTCGAGGTCACTGATGAATTCACGACTGAGCGCCCCCGCGCCCGTTTGTAGCTTCCGCTAGGCGGAATATTCCGGAGCGAAACAAACCGATAGGATCGCCCCATGCGCCGTTCGAAAATCGTCTGTACTCTCGGCCCCGCGGTCGACTCCCACGAGCAACTGGTCGCGCTGATCGAAGCCGGCATGAACGTGGCCCGCTTCAACTTCAGCCACGGCACCCACGCCGAGCACCAGGGGCGTTACGGCCGGGTCCGGGCCGCCGCCAAGGAGACCGGCCGGGCCATCGGTGTGCTCGCCGACCTCCAGGGCCCGAAGATCCGCCTGGAGACCTTCGCCGAGGGCCCGGTGGAGCTGGTCCGGGGTGACGAGTTCACCATCACCACCGAGGACGTGCCGGGCGACAGGACGATCTGCGGCACCACCTACAAGGGCCTGCCCGGCGACGTCGCCAAGGGCGACCAGATCCTCATCAACGACGGCAACGTCGAGCTGAAGGTCACCGAGGTCGAGGGCCCCCGGGTGAAGTCGATCGTCATCGAGGGCGGCGTCATCTCCGACCACAAGGGCATCAACCTGCCCGGCGCGGCGGTCAACGTGCCCGCGCTGTCCGAGAAGGACGTCGACGACCTGCGGTTCGCGCTGCGCATGGGCTGCGACCTGGTCGCCCTCTCCTTCGTCCGGGACGCCAAGGACGTCGCCGACGTGCACCGGATCATGGACGAG
This sequence comes from Streptomyces sp. NPDC000134, assembly GCF_042899225.1. Classification (NCBI taxonomy): domain Bacteria; kingdom Bacillati; phylum Actinomycetota; class Actinomycetes; order Kitasatosporales; family Streptomycetaceae; genus Streptomyces; species Streptomyces sp. NPDC000134. The sequence continues at coordinate 344,209 of NZ_JBIAZN010000006.1, read as the reverse complement.
GAGGGCCGCCGCGTCCCCGTCGTCGCCAAGGTGGAGAAGCCGCAGGCGGTCGACAACATGGAGGACGTCGTGATGGCGTTCGACGGCGTGATGGTCGCCCGCGGCGACCTGGCCGTCGAGTACCCGCTCGAAAAGGTCCCCATGGTGCAGAAGCGCCTGATCGAGCTGTGCCGGCGCAACGCCAAGCCGGTGATCGTGGCGACCCAGATGATGGAGTCGATGATCACCAACTCCCGGCCGACCCGCGCCGAGGCGTCCGACGTCGCCAACGCCATCCTGGACGGCGCCGACGCGGTCATGCTCTCCGCCGAGTCCAGCGTGGGCGCGTACCCGATCGAGACGGTCAAGACCATGTCGAAGATCGTCACCGCGGCCGAGCAGGAGCTGCTCTCCAAGGGCCTCCAGCCGCTGGTCCCGGGCAAGAAGCCGCGCACGCAGGGCGGTTCGGTGGCCCGCGCCGCCGCCGAGATCGCCGACTTCCTCGGCGGCAAGGGCCTGGTGGCGTTCACGCAGTCCGGCGACACCGCCCGCCGACTCTCCCGCTACCGCGCGGTCCAGCCGATCATCGCCTACACCACCGACGAGTCCACCCGCAACCAGCTCGCGCTGAGCTGGGGCGTGGAGTCGTACGTCGTGCCGTTCGTGAACTCCACCGACGAGATGGTCGACCTGGTCGACCAGGAGATGGTGAAGCTCAACCGCTTCTCCCCCGGTGACGTCGTCGTGATCACCGCCGGTTCGCCCCCCGGCGTCCCCGGCACCACCAACATGGTCCGCGTCCACCACCTGGGCGAGACGCGGTCCTGACACCGGCGCGTACGGCACCGAGGGCGCCCCCTGCGACAGGGGGCGCCCTCGGTGTTGTGCGGCTCCCGAACGGGTCCGTGGCGGGGTTCTCAGCCGGTGATGTACTGATGCAGCCCCGGGATGTGCAGCGTGCCGCCGAACTGGCCGGCCTGCACGACCGTCACCTTGGTGAAGTAGATCAGCGGGATGTCCAGCGGCGGCGGGTGCTCCGGGTCGAACGTGATCGGGATCAGCCCGAGCAGATTGCCCGAGATGCTCTCCGTGTACATCACGGTCTCGCCGTCCGTGATGGTGGACGTCGAGCCCTTCGCCGCCTGCACGTGGTACGTCTTGTTCTGCCGCTCGTCCTCCACTATCTGGTGCAGGTCACCGATGTCGGTGCCGTGGGAGACGACGTACTTCAGCACCTTCTTCGTGGCCCCGCTCGCCGTCCGCACCTCGACGACCCCCTTGTACGAGGCGCCCTTGAGCAGCAGCGAACTGGCCTCCAGCCGCCAGGGCTTGTCGGGCAGCGCGAGGGTGTTGTCCACGCCGCCCTCCGCGTCCGTGGCGGCGGGGCAGTCCTCCGGGTCGACGGAGGGGCTCGCGGAGCCGCTGGGGGTGGGGCTCGGGGTGGCGGGGGCGGAGGCCGTGGCGTCGGGTGACGGGGTGGCCTCGTCGGCCGCCTCGTCCGTCGTGCCGTCCGTCGTGCCGTCCGCTGCCGGGTCCGTCTCGCCGTCGGCCGCCCCGGACGCCGTGCCGGTGGCCTCGGGGGCGTCGGTGGCGTCCTCCAGGGCCTTCTTGGCGGCCTCGGCGGCCTCGGTCGCCGGGTCGTCGGCGGCGTCCGAGGCCGGCTCCGACGGGCCGGCCGTCGGGCTAGGGCTCTCCCCGTCGTCCTTGTGGCCGCCGGTGAGGATGCCCTCCAGGGCGTCGCCGATGGTCTCCAGCAGGCCGCCGTCCTTCTCGGAGGCGGAGGGCGAGGGCGCCGGGGACGCGGAGGACGCGGACTTCGAGGCCGACGGCTCCGGGTCCGGGGTGGCGGCCTGGTCGTCGTCCTTGTCGTCGTCCTTGTCGTCGGAACCTGAATCCGACGAAGAGGACGAGCCGGTGTCCGTGTCCGTGTCCTGCTGCGGGGTGGCCGAGGGGCTCGGCCCGTCCGTGGGCGACTTCGCGTCTTCCGACTCGCTCGCGCTCGCGGAGGGCGTCGGCGTGGCGGAAGCGTCGTCCTTCTCGTCCGCCAGGGCCTCCACGCACGCCTGGTACTCCTCGGCCGTCAGGCTCTTGGAGTTCGCGGCGGGGTCGTTGCCGTCGGCGAGGGCCAGCGTCGGTGTGAGCCCCATCCCCATGAGGACCGCCGTCGGCATCGCCGCCAGGGCTATGGCCTTGCCGGCCGGCACGTGGAACCTGGTCAACAGCGGCTTCTTGGGTGCCGCGTGGCGCGGCCCGGTTCTCACGCGGGACGCCCCCGCGTCCGCCTCGTGAGTCACCTCGTCAGCCGGCACTGTGCCTCCCGTTCGCCCCGTTGGCCGGGCTCGTTCCTGACAGATCGTTCGGCTCGTCCGAGGCGGTCTCCGACACCGGCTGCGGCTGACCCGGCGCCCACGACACGGCCATCGCCCCGCCGATCAGCGAGAGCAGGAAGCCGATGACGAAACCACCGAAGTTGGACACGGGGATGGACACCAGGGCGAGCAGGATCGCCGCGATCCCCGCGAACGTCCGGATGTGCTGCTGGAACCAGAGGCTGACACCGAGGACGACCAGCAGAATCCCGATGATGAGCGAGCCGGCACCGGCGGTGGTGGACATGGCCAGCGTCAGAGCGCCGAACTTCAGGTGCGCGTACGGGAAGTACATGATCGGGAAGCCACCGAGCAGGACGAGCAGACCGGCCCAGAACGGCCTCGCCCCCCGCCAGTCTCGGAACTGCTGCCTGCGGCGGGTGAACTGGCCGACGGCGGCAGGAGTCTCGGCGCTCATGGAAAACAGCTCCCTGGTACAGCGTTGCTGTGGTGACTATGTGGGCCGCCTCCCTGAAGGCGGCCGGCGGGACGGGCGGAGGCACGAGGCCCCCGCCCGTCAGCGAGTGCTTAGTAGCACTCCTTCGTGCCCTTGACGATGGACATCTTCAAGTTCGGGAGCTTGAAGGTTCCGGCGGTGGTGGCCCACGCCGTCTGCTCCACGTCCGTCAGCACGGCGGTCTTGGCCTGCTGAGAGAACCCACCCGGGCTGGCGTGGTCTCCGCTCTTCATGCCGGGGCCCTTGTTCATCGCGCCGGCCGCCACGCCGATGTCGATGCCCTCGAACACGGCGTCCGCTTCCAGGTCGTCAAGGTCGATGTAGAGCCCCTTGGCGTAGACCTGGTTTTCCTTCTTGTCACTGTCACCCGCACCCAACCGCAGGGTGACGGTTCCGACCAGCGGGATGTTGGGCGTGACGACCGACTGGCACAGGTTCTCGATGTACGCCTCGTCGAACGCGGAGACCGCCACGGCGTGATTGCCGCCGGCGCCCTCGTCGTAGGCCCCGTACTGCGAGAAGCCGGTGCCTTCGAGCCGGTCGGCCCGCACCTTGAACTGCTGACCCGACACACTGAACGACGCGGCCAGCGCGCCCTGGGCCAGGGCGACTCCTATCGCGGCCGTCGCGGCGACGCTGGGCACCATGACCACAGCGAACCGCTTCCATCTGGTCCCGCCACGCACTTGGGACTCCATATTTCCTCCTTCTCGGACGTACATCTCCTGGCTTCGGCTCGCCCCCGGACGGCGGCTCGGCCGGGCAGGGATGGGAGAAGTGCTACGTCCTCGGGAAGGAGAGCGCCCGCGCTCGGCGGCGCGCACCACGCGCCCGAATCACCGGCGATCACCCCCGAGCGACAACCACTGGTCGCGCCTGACGCACATCACGCACAACCTGCCGGGCAGGCTTCACCGGATGCGGCGAAGACCCCCCTGCCCGAGGACCGGCGGCACCGCCGCCGGGCCTGCTCGGTGGGGACCCAGGAAGTCCCGCGGCCCGATTGGCTGTCGGGGTACGGGAATGGACCGAGCGTCGCCGATCGTGGTGCATTCTGGCCGCCCGCACAAGGGGGTTCGTTACTCGCTAGTAACGGCCGGATAACCCCACCACGACACACCGGCCCCGTCCGGCGACGCTCGGTGTCACCGATGGGCAGAACAAAACCGCCGAACTCCGGACAGAACCCGGCAGTTCGGCGGTCTCGACTTACTGGCAGTAACAGCGGCAGCGTTTGCCAAGTTTTGGCAAAGCGCCACCGTATGGGGGACCCGACGTCAACTTCTCGCCTACCGGCGGTACGCCGGAGCGCGCGCCCGGCACGGCTCAGAACAGGGCGCGCGCCAGCGCGCGACGGGCCGCGACCACCCGCGGGTCCTCCGCGCCGACCACCTCGAACAGCTCCAGCAGCCGTACGCGTACGGCGTCCCGGTCGTCGCCGAAGGTGCCCCGCACGGTGTCGATGAGCCGGCTGAAGGCGTCGTCCACGTGCCCGCCGACGAGGTCGAGGTCGGCGGCGGCGATCTGCGCCTGGACGTCGCTCGGCCGCTCGGCGGCCTCCTTGCGCACCCGCTGCGGGTCGAGGTCCTGCACCCGCTGGAGCAACTGGGCCTGGGCGAGGCCGAGTTTGGCCTCCGGGTTGCCCGGGTCCTCGTTGAGCACGTTCTGGTACGCGCGGACCGCGCCGCCGAGATCACCGGCGTCCAGCGCGCGGACGGCGGCCTCCAGGGCGGCGTCGTGCGGGCCGGCCGGGGCGGCGGACGCCTCCTGGACGGCGCCCGGCTCGGCCTCGGGGTCGACGGGCAGGCCGGTCAGGCCGAAGCGCTCCTCGGCGACCTGCACCAACTGGTCCAGGGTTCCCCGGATCTGGGTCTCGCCGGCGGCGCCCTGGAACAGCGGCAGCGCCTGCCCCGCGACCACGGCGAAGACGGCCGGGATGCCCTGGATGCCGAACTGCTGCATCAGCATCTGGTTGGCGTCGACGTCGATCTTGGCCAGCACGAACCGGCCGTTGTACTCGACGGCGAGCCGCTCCAGGACGGGGCTCAACTGCTTGCAGGGCTCGCACCACTCGGCCCAGAAGTCGATGACGACCGGGACCTCGGTGGACCGCTGCAGGACATCGCGCTCGAAGCCCGCCTCGTCGACGTCGATGACGAGATCGGCCGGGGAGACGGCGCCCCCGCCGCCCTGCCGCGCGGCCTGGGCGCGCGCCTGCTCCGCCTTCGCCTTGGCCTCCTGGGCCGCCTTCACCGCGGCGAGGTCGACGACTCCGCTCATGGACATGTTCCGTGGCTGCATACGCCTATCCTCCCCCGTACCGCGTGCGTCTGTGAAAAGCGGTCCGAAACCCGCCCTGATGTGTGCTGTCCGGCGCCGGGTCCCCACCCGCGCCCTTGGTGGTCGTCGCTCGGCGCGGCGGTGTTCCCGCGCTTTCGCTACGACCCGTAGCGTAATGCCCTGCGCATGCGCCGGGACCCCCCTCGCCGGTGATCTCCCTCACGGCCCCGCGGGTACGGCCGGATAGGCTCGGGGGATGCAGAGCCGCACCCCCGCCGGCCGTGCCGGGCGTCCGCGCAGCGCCGCGGCCGACGCCGCGATCCTGGCCGCGACCCGGGCGGCCCTGGTCGAACTGGGCTGGTCCGGACTGACCCTGTCCGACGTGGCCCTGCGGGCGGGGGTCGCCAAGACCACCCTCTACCGCCGCTGGGCCGGCAAGAACGAGCTGGTCGTCGACGCGGTCGCCGAACTCTTCGACGAGCTGGAACTCCCCGACCGCGGCAGTCTCGCCGCGGACGTCGAGGGCGTGGTGGCGCAGTTCGCCGCGATCCTGGCGCGTCCGGAGGCGCGCAGCGGGCTGATGGCGGTGGTGGCGGAGTCCACGCGGGACGACGCCCTGCGCGAGCGCATCCGCGGCTCGATCGTGGCCCGCCAGAAGCGTCTGGTGCTGGCGGGGCGCGCCCGTGCCCGAGCCCGCGGCGAACTGCCCCCGGAGGCGGACGCCGGGGCGGACGCCCGCACGGTCGACCTCATCTTCGACGTCGTCGCCGGGGCGGTGGTCCACCGCACCCTGGTCAGCGCGGAACCGGCGGACCTCCCCTGGGTCCGCTCCCTCACCCACCTCCTCCTCCACGGCCTGACCGGCCCACCCGAGCCGACCCCTGCCGCCCGGCCGCCCGAGCCGGAGCCGACCCCCGCCCCCCGACCGCCCGAGCCGGAGGCGACCCCCGCCCCCCGGCCGACCGAGTCGGGTGGTGGGTGGGCATAGGCCGGGGGTCCAGGGGACGGAGCCCCCTGGGGGGGCCGCCGACAGGGAACCGGCGCCTAGAAGCCGGCCGGCTCCGTGTACACCCCCCACTCCTCCCGCAGCACCCCGCAGATCTCCCCCAGCGTCGCCTCCGCCCGCACCGCCCGAAGCATCGGCTCGATCATGTTCCCGCCGTCCCGCGCGGCCCCCAGCATCGCGTCCAGCGCCGCCCGCACGGCCGCGTCGTCACGCGAGGCCCTGCGCGAGGCGAGCGCCCGCACCTGCTCCCGCTCCACCTCGTGGCTGACCCGCAGGATCTCCAGGTCCCCCGTCACCGACCCGGTGTGGGCGTTGACGCCCACCACCTTCTTCTCGCCCTTCTCCAGCGCCTGCTGGTACCGGAACGCCGACTCCGCGATCTCCCCGGTGAACCAGCCGTCCTCGATCCCGCGCAGAATCCCGGACGTCACCGGCCCGATCGGATGCCGCCCGTCGGGGTGCGCCCGCAGCCCCCGCTCCTTGATCCGCTCGAAGATCTCTTCCGCGTCCGCCTCGATCCGGTCCGTGAGCTGCTCCACGTACCAGGAGCCGCCCAGCGGATCGGCGACGTTGCCGACCCCGGTCTCCTCCATGAGCACCTGCTGGGTGCGCAGCGCGATCTCCGCCGCCTGCTCGCTGGGCAGCGCGAGGGTCTCGTCCAGCGCGTTGGTGTGCAGCGAGTTCGTCCCGCCGAGCACCGCCGCCAGCGCCTCCACCGCCGTACGCACCACGTTGTTGTACGGCTGCTGCGCGGTCAGCGAGACCCCGGCGGTCTGGGTGTGGAAGCGCAGCCACTGGGCCTTCTCGCTGCGGGCCCCGTACACGTCCCGCATCCAGCGCGCCCAGATCCGCCGGGCGGCCCGGAACTTCGCGATCTCCTCGAAGAAGTCGACGTGCGCGTCGAAGAAGAAGGACAGCCCCGGCGCGAACACATCGACGTCGAGGCCGCGGGACAGCCCCAGCTCCACGTACCCGAAGCCGTCCGCGAGGGTGTACGCCAGCTCCTGCGCCGCCGTCGCCCCGGCCTCGCGGATGTGGTAGCCGGAGACGGAGAGCGGCTTGTAGTCGGGGATGCCGGCCGCGCAGTACTCCATGAGGTCGCCGATCAGGCGCAGGTGCGGCTCGGGCTGGAAGAGCCACTCCTTCTGGGCGATGTACTCCTTGAAGATGTCGGTCTGGAGCGTGCCGTTGAGCACGGACGCGTCGACGCCCTGCCGCTCGGCGGCGACCAGGTACATGCAGAAGACGGGCACGGCGGGGCCGCTGATCGTCATCGACGTGGTGACGTCGCCCAGCGGGATGTCCCGGAACAGCACCTCCATGTCGGCGGCCGAGTCGATGGCGACCCCGCAGTGGCCGACCTCGCCGAGCGAGCGGGGGTCGTCGGAGTCGCGGCCCATCAGCGTCGGCATGTCGAAGGCGACCGAGAGCCCGCCCCCGCCGTTGCGCAGGATCATCTTGTAGCGCTCGTTGGTCTGCTCGGCGTTGCCGAACCCGGCGAACTGCCGGATGGTCCACGTCCGCCCCCGGTAGCCGGTCGGATACAGCCCCCGGGTGAAGGGATACTCCCCGGGCCAGCCGATCCGCTCGAACCCCTCGTACCGGTCGCCGGGCCGGGGCCCGTACACCGGCTCCACCGGGTCCCCGGAGAGCGTGGTGAAGTCCGCGTCGCGCTTGCGCGCGGCGTCATACCGGGCCTGCCAGCGGCGGCGGCCCTCCTCTACGGCGTCAGCGTCCATACCCACGAATTTACTAGGACGTCCTAGTATCTGTCGATGCTCGACCGCCGTACGAGTTTCCGTACGGCGGCGGAACTACGCCTTGACGGCCGCCGGCGAGTCCTCGGCGAACCTCGCCTCCAGCTCCGGGGTGATCCTGCGCTCCACGAAGAACGCGGCGGTCGGGATGGTCCCCGCGAGCAGCACCCAGAGCTGCTTCTTCACCGGCCACTTCGCCTTGGCGCCCAGGTCGAAGGCGAACACCAGGTAGATCACGTAGAGCCAGCCGTGCGCGATGCTGACGACACGGGTGAAGTCGTCGGCACCGTCCATCTTCAGCAGGTACTTCGCGATCATGCCGAGGCAGAGCAGGATCAGCAGCACACCGGTGACGTACGCCATGACGCGGTAGCGCGTCAGCACGCTCTTTTTCATGCGTACGAGCGTAACCACCCGTTTCGGGCGATCTTCCGGCGGGCCCGCCCCTGCCCTCAGTCGTCCTCGAAGTCCCCCGCCGCCACCCGCAGCGGCCGGAGCATCGCGAAGATCTCGGCGCACTCCTCGGCGTCGTAGCAGCCCAGACCGAAGTCCATGGCCATGAGGTCGCGGGTGGCGGCCTCGACGACCTCGCGGCCCTCGTCGGTGATGCTGGCCAGGGTGCCGCGTCCGTCGTTGGGGTTGGGGCGCTTGGCCACCAGGCCGGACCTGACCAGCCGGTCGACGGTGTTGGTCACCGAGGTGGGGTGCACCATGAGCCGCTCGCCGATCTTGGACATCGGCAGTTCACCGGATTTCGAGAAGGCGAGCAGCACCAGGGCCTCGTACCGCGCGAAGGTCAGCCCGTAGGGCTTGACCACCGCGTCGACCTCCGCCAGCAGGATCTGCTGGGCGCGCATGATCGAGGTGATGGCCGCCATGGAGGGGACGTTTCCCCAGCGCCGTTTCCAGCTTTCGTCGGCGCGGGCGATGGGGTCGAAGGAAAGACTGAGGGGCTTCGGCACGGCATCAGACCTTACCGGCCGCTCATATGCCGAACAGCCCCGTCTCGCCCATCGGGCGGCCGTCGGCCGCTTCCGCGGCGGGCCGTGCGGCGCGCAGCGCGCCCCTTGTGTCACGATACGTAATGGATCATCACAACATGTCACCTCTGCCCCAGGGAGCAGCAATGTCCCGGCTGATCCAGACCCTCGCACCGCTCGCCGCCCTCGGCCTCGCGGCGGGCTGCTCGTCCGCGCCCGACGTGGACGAGGCGTCCGTCGCCGCTCCCGTCTCGACGCGGCCTGCCGACTCCCCGTTCTGGGTCGACCCGGACAGCCCCGCCGCCCGGCAGAGCCGGCAGTGGCGCAAGCAGGGCCGGGCCGAGGACGCGGGGCTGCTCCAGCGGATCGCCGGGCAGCCCGCCGCGCTCTGGCCGGCCGGTGAGATCGACCCGGCGCCGCTGGTGGGCCGGGCGGCACGGGCGGCGATGGCGGCGGGCCGGACGGCGCTGTTCACCGCGTACAACATCCCGCACCGGGACTGCGGCCAGCACTCGGCCGGCGGAGCCGCCGACGCGGCGGCCTACCGGCAGTGGATCGGCCGGTTCGCCGACGCCCTCGGGGACGCCGAGGCCCTGGTGGTGCTGGAGCCCGACGCGGTCGCGCACATCGTGGACGGCTGCACCCCCGGCGAGCTGCACGCCGAGCGGGAGCAACTGCTCGGCGAGGCGATCGCCCGGCTCAAGCGGCAGCCGAACACCGCGGTGTACCTGGACGCCGGCAACCCGTCCTGGATCACCGATCCGGGCAAGCTGGTCGAGCCGCTGAAGCGGGCCGGGATCGACCGGGCCGACGGCTTCGCCCTCAACGTGTCCAACTTCCAGACCACCGAGGACTCCACCCGGTACGGCAAGCTGCTCTCCGCGGGCCTCGGCGGCAAGCACTTCGTCATCGACACCAGCCGCAACGGCAACGGTCCGCTGCCCGGCGTCTGGTGCAACCCGCCCGGCCGGGCGCTGGGCACCCGCCCCACCACCGGCACCGGCGACCCGGCCGTCGACGCCTATCTGTGGGTCAAGCGGCCGGGCGAGTCGGACGGCACCTGCGCGGGCGGCCCGGACGCGGGCCGGTGGTGGCCGCAGTACGCCCTGGAGCTGGCCCGCAACTCCAGGGCGTAGGGGCGCTCACGGCACCTGGACCCAGCGGGCCCTGGACGGGGTGCCCTCGGCGTCGGTGACGAACAGCATGTACCAGCCGGGCGGCACCAGGGCCCGGTCCCGCGGTACGTCGAAGGTGACCGCGTCCCCCTTCTTGGTGACGCCGAGTTCGATGGAGCGCTGCTCGACGTCGGTGGTGTGGGTGACCGCGCTGGGCCGCATCAGCCGGGCCTCGGCCACCCGTTCGGGGTGGGCGGTGCGGAAGGTGACGCGGTGGTCGGCGCCGAGGCGCCGCGGCCCGTCCTTCAGGACCGGGCGGCCGGCCGCGTTGCGGTGCAGGGCGGGCGGGGTGAAGACCTCCATGCGCTGCTCGAAGTGGCCGAGCTTGGTGTTGCGCTGGTCGTCGAAGAGCGGGTCGGAGCCGAAGGTGGCGATCCGGCCGTCGGGCAGCAGCAGCGCCTCGGAGTGGTAGTTGCGGCCCACCTTCGGCGCGGCGGCCTCCTCGAAGGTGTTGCTCCTGGGGTCGTAGACCTGCGCCTTGAGGATGTTGCTGGCGCTGCGGCCCCGGTAGTCGTTCGAGCCGTTGGAGGTGAACACGGTGTCGTCCGGCATGATCACGCTGTTCAGGTAGCGCGTGCCCTGGGGAAGGGCGGGGCCCTGCTCGAAGACCGGGTTGTCCTTCTTGAGGTCCACGACGGCCGTGCGCGGGGTCGACTTCTTCGACTCGCCGACGCCGCCGCCGCCGAGCACCATCACCTTCTGGTCCTGCGCCGGGGGCAGCAGCAGCGAGGAGGAGGTCTCCAACTGGTCGGGGTCGGTCAGGCCGGGCACCTTGCGGAAGGTGTTGGTCTCCAGGTCCCACAGCCCGGGGTCGCGGCCCTGGTCGGCGGGGCCGTACCCGGCGTTGGAGCCGGAGTAGAACAGCTTGCCGCCCTTGGTGAGGAACAGGGCCGGGTAGGTGGGGAAGTACCGCTTGGGTCCGGGCGACCACTTCTTGGTCCGGGGGTCGTAGATCTCGTTGTCGCCGGGGTCGATCATGCCGACGTCGTCGAGGCCGGAGGCGGCCAGGACCCGGCCGTCGTCGAGGCCGACCAGGGTCGGGTACCAGCGGGCCTTGTCCATCGGGTCGACCGGCACGTACTTCTCGGCGACCGGGTCGAACTCGTAGGCGGCGCGGATGCCCTGGAAGTCCTGCTTCTCCAGGGTGATCTTCTCCGACAGCCCGTAGGTGTTCGCGGCCTCCTCGCCCTTCAGGCCGACGATCTCGTACTGGGCCTGGGTGTCGGTGACCGACAGCGGGCCCTTCTCGGCGGCCTCCACGAAGACCCGGGCCTCGCTGGCGGTGACCTTGGTCTTCCAGGGCTGGACGACTCCGCGGGCGTCCCGGGTGACCTCGAAGGAGCGCTTGGCCTTCGGCAGGGTGACGTCGAACTTCGAGACGTACTCGACGCCGGCCGGGGAGCGGAACCGGGTGCCCTTGGGCAGGCGGACGGTCTTGTCCGGGTTCTCGTTCTTCACCCGCATCCCGCCGCCGGCCCGGTCCACCTCGCCGTCGAGCAGCTCGTAGCGGGCGGTGCCGCCGGCCACCAGCAGCCTGCCGTCGGGGAGCTGGGCGTGTCCGGAGCAGAAGAAGTCCTCCGGGGTGGGGATCTTCTTGAAGGTGTTCTTCTCCGGGTCCCACAGCACGGTGTCGAAGGAGCCCGCGTCGAACTTCTTCTGCTCGTTGCCGGAGCCCGCCACGATCAGCACCTTGCCGGTGTGCAGCAGGGCCGCGTGGATGGCGTTGGTGCGGTACTCCTCGGGGATGCCGACCTGGCTCCAGGAGCCGTACTTCGCCTTGTAGGCGGGCCGGGAGATCTTGTAGGCGTGGTACTTCTCGCCCGCGAAGTCCAGGGCGGCCGGGGCGTTGAGGCCGGCCAGGATCGCGATGCCGCCGATGCCCAGGACGGTCTTCTTGGTTCTCTGCGAGGGGTGGTAGGCCATGGCCTAGTTGCCTCCTGTCATGGTGCCGGAGACGGACGAGGTGGCGCCGGTCGCGGCGAACGCCGGGGCGGGGGACGCGGGGGCGGACGCGGGCTGCGGGGCGTCCGGGGCGGACTGCGGCCGGGGGGCGCGGCGGTCCCGCCGGCGGCCGGCGGCCCAGACGCCGACCGGGGCGAGCGAGATCGCGGTGGCGAGGACGGCCCAGGTCCGCATGGCCGCGTGGGTGTGGTCCAAGGCGGCCGAGGCGGTCAGGGAGGCGACCAGCAGCGCGGCCCAGGACAGGTGGATGCGGAAGGTGAGCAGGCGGTCGGGGCTGGCGTCGCCGCCCTTGGGGGTGACGACGAAGCGGCTGGGGCGGCGCAGCAGCGCCTCGGTGAAGGACTTCAGGTAGATCGGGGCGGACAGCGCCGACATCGCCATGCCGGCCAGGCCGCCGGAGCCCTGGGGCTCGTGCGGGGAGACGTTGTGCCGGCGGTTCCAGAGGTAGAGGCCGATCTGGAGGGCGGCGGCGTCGCTGTAGAGCATCAGCCAGACCGAGGCGGCGACCTCGGTGCCGGAGGCGCCGAACCAGAGGAAGAGGACGCAGCTCAGGATGCCGAGGAACCAGTTGACGGCCGTCATCGGGTAGTAGACGAGCATCAGGGTGTAGGAGAGCAGCCGCCCCGCGGGCATCCGGAAGGGGGCTTTCCAGTACTGCTTGAGGATCGTCTCGTAGGTGCCCCGGGACCAGCGCATCTGCTGGGTGAAGAAGTCGGTCCAGGAGGCCGGGCCCTCGCCGACGGCGAGGACGTCGGGGGTGTAGACGGACTCCCAGTGGCGGCCCGTGGCCGGGTTGCGGTGGCGGTGGATCTCGAAGCCGGTGGCCATGTCCTCGGTGATGGAGTCGTACAGGCCGCCGATCTGTTTGACGGCGGAGATCCGCACGACGTTGTTGGTGCCGACGAACATGGCGGCGCGGTAGCGGTTGCCGGCCCGCTGGATCAGGGCGTGGAAGAGGAACTGCTGGGACTCGGCGGCCTTGGTGACCGGGTTGTGGTAGTTGCCGTACACCTGGGGGCCGACGACGAAGGCGACGTCCGGGTCGCGGAGGTAACCGAGCATCCGCTCCAGGAAGTTGGGCTGCGGCACGTGGTCGGTGTCGACGGAGGCGAAGAAGTCGTAGGCGTCGCCGTGCATGGCGATCCAGGCGTTGTAGTTGCCGTGCTTGGTGCGGGCCTTGTGGACGCCGCTGTCCTGGTTCCACTCGGGCACGCCGTGGCGGGTGAAGTGCTTGACGCCGAGTTCGGCGCAGAGCGCCCTGGCCCGTTCGTCGTCGCCCTCGTCGAGGAGCCAGACGTCGAGGGTGCCGTCGTGGGTGAGGCGGGTGGCGCCCTCCAGGGTGGCGCGGACCATGGCGAGGGGTTCCTTGCCCGGGACGTACGTGGTGAGGAAGGCGACGCGGGTGCCGGGTTCGGGGGCGACGGGGACGGGGTCGCGGGCCACCATCGTGGCGTGCGCCACGGAGGCGACGTTGACGACCATGAACAGCTCGATCAGGCCGATCGACACGAGCATGGCCACGTCGAGGCCGGTCAGCCAGCGGTCGGCGCCCTCGCGGCGCACCCAGTGGCTGGGCCAGACCAGGTAGACGAGCAGGGCGCCGGTGAGCAGCGGCGCGAGGCCCATCAGGAGGACGGCCCTTATTCGCCGGGGCTCACGCGCGAGCAGCGAGGCGTACTGCACCCGGTAGGCGGTGCCGGACACCTGCGTGAGCGGTCCCGCCAGTCGGCTGTGGGTGTCGTAGTCGTAGCCCTCCGGCCGCACAGCGCCCTCCAAGGAATGGGGAGTGATCTACCCATACGAAAGTGGACATTTGCGGGCGTGTCGAACTGGGGGCGTCCAGCCGGGTGGGCGCTCGCCGCCGCCCGGCGCCGGGTACGGCGACGCCCCCGGCCGGCCGGGGCGCGGGGGCGTGCGGAAAGCCGTGGGGGGTCAGCCGGCCAGGTGCCGCTCCACCGTCTCGACCTTGGAGGTCAGCGCGTCGTTCACCCCGGGGCGGATGTCGGCCTTGAGGACGAGGGAGACGCGGGGCGCCCGCGCCTCGACCGCCGCCACCGCGCGCCGGACGACGTCCATGACCTCGTCCCACTCGCCCTCGACGGCGGTGAACATGGCGTCGGTGCGGTTCGGCAGCCCGGACTCGCGCACCACCCGCACGGCGTCGGCGACGTACTCCCCCACGTCCTCGCCGACGCCCAGCGGCGTCACGGAGAAGGCGACGATCACGCGCCCACCACCCCCTCGCGGCGGGCGCGGGAGGCGATCACCGCGTCCTCGGCCTCGCGGCGCAGCCTGCGCTCGGCGAAGAAGCCGCCGGTCGGCAGGACCGACAGCACGAAGTACAGGGCGGCGGTGCCCAGCGGCCACTTGGCGCGGTTCCAGGCGTCCGCCCAGAAGAGCACGTAGAGCACGAACAGCACGCCGTGGACCGCGCCCATCACCGGCACGGCGTTGAAGTCCGTGGTCCGCTTCAGCACCGAGCAGACCAGCAGGAGCAGGAAGGAGATCGCCTCGGGGCCGGAGACCAGGCGGAGGCGGCGGAGGGCTGTGGCGGTCTTGAGGTCCACGGGTGGGTCACCTTCGGTGGGGTAGACGTCGACGATCATTTGTGAACGTACGCACAAGCGTCCCGCCATTGTGGCAAACCGGCGGCGGGCGGGGCCGAGGGGGTGCGGACTCGGCTACCGTCCAGGGCGTGGCGATGTTCCGACTCCAGGGCAGCAGGGTGCTCGCCGTCGACATGACCGGGGACGCCGTCAAGGCGAAGAACGGCTCGATGGTCGCGTACGACGGGCAGATGGCCTTCAAGAAGCTGAGCGGCGGGGGTGAGGGGCTGCGCGGGATGGTGACGCGGCGCCTGACCGGGGAGCAGATGACGGTGATGGAGGTGAAGGGGCACGGGACCTGCTGGTTCGCCGACCGGGCGGCCGAGATCAACCTGGTGGCGCTCCGGGGCGACAAGCTGTACGTCGAGTCGAGCAACTTCCTCGCGGCCGACGCGGGGCTGCGCACGGGGACGGAGTTCACCGGGCTGCGCGGCGCCTCGCAGGGCAACGGGCTGTTCACCACGACCGTCGAGGGGCACGGCCAGGCGGCGATTCTGTCGGACGGGCCGGCGGTGGTGCTGCGGGTCAGCGCCCAGTACCCGCTGACCGTCGACCCGGGGGCGTACGTCGCCCACCAGGGGAACCTGCGGCAGTCCTTCCAGTCGGGTGTGACGTTCCGCACGCTGATGGGCGAGGGCGGCGGGGAGGCGTTCCAGATCCGGTTCGAGGGGGACGGCCTGGTGTACGTGCAGCCGAGCGAGCGGAACACGATCGCGGGGGACGTCTGATGACCTTCCGGGAGATCAACTCCAAGATGGTGGAGGCGACCGTCGGGCCCGGTCAGCGGGTGTTCAGCCAGCGCGGGGCGATGCTCGCCTACCGGGGCGAGGTGTCCTTCACCCCGAATCTCCGCGGCGGTCAGGGCGGTGTCATGTCGATGATCGGGCGCCGGGTGGCCAACGAGGACACCCCGCTGATGACCGTCGAGGGCAGCGGGACGGTCCTGTTCGGGCACGGCGGCCACCACGTCCAGGTGATCCGGCTGGCCGGCGACACGCTGTACGTCGAGGCCGACCGGCTGCTCGCCTTCGAGGGCACCCTGGAGCAGGGCACGGTCTTCCTCGGTGCCCAGGGCGGGGTGATGGGCATGGTGCGCGGGCAGGTCAGCGGCCAGGGGCTGTTCACGACCTCGCTCAAGGGGCACGGGGCGGTCGCCGTCATGGCGCACGGCGGCGTGATCGAGATCCCGATCGGCCCGCAGCGCCCGGTCCACGTCGACCCGCAGGCGTACGTCGCCCATCACGGTGACGTACGCAACCGGGTGTCGACGGCGCTGGGCTGGCGGGACATGGTGGGGCGCGGCTCGGGCGAGGCGTTCCAACTGGAGCTGAGCGGCAGCGGGGCGGTCTACGTCCAGGCCTCGGAGGAGAAGCTGTGAGCACGGTCTGGGACCCGGCGACCCTGCCGGCCGACGACAACGTCGACGCGTACACCTTCTGCGTGGAGCTGACGGGGAGCCAGTGGTTCCTGCAGAAGGGGAAGATGATCGCCTACTACGGGACGGTCGGGTTCAACGGGATCGGGCACGGCGGGCTGGACCGGCTGGTGCGCACGTCGTTCCATTCGCCTCTGCACGCGAGCGACTGGGTGGTGGCCGAGGGGACGGGCAAGATGCTCCTCGCCGACCGGGCCTTCGACGTGAACTCGTACGACCTCGAAGAGGGCAATCTGACCATTCGCTCCGGCAACCTGCTTGCTTTTCAGCCAAGTCTCGCCCTCAAGCAGTCGATCGTGCCGGGTTTCCTGACGCTCATCGGAACCGGAAAGTTCGTGGCCGCCTCCAACGGCCCGGTGGTCTTCATGGAACCCCCGCTGCGGGTGGACCCGCAGGCCCTGGTCGGCTGGGCCGACTGCCCCTCGCCGTGCCACCACTACGACCACGGGTACATGACCGGTCTGCTGGGCGGTCTACGTGCGCTGACGGGCCTCGGCGGGGCCTCCGGGGAGGAGCACCAGTTCGAGTTCGTGGGGGCGGGGACGGTGCTGCTCCAGTCCAGCGAGGCGCTGATGCCGGAGCAGGCGACGGGGGCGGCTCCGCAGCAGCCGGGGGTGCCCGGCGGCGGGGCGCACGGCCCCCAGGGGCCGGGGTCCGGGGCACCGCGCCTTCCCGGACAGCTCGGAGACCTCCAGCGCCGCTTCGGGCTGTGAGCGGTAATCTGCGGAGTGTGACATCGAACGCGTGCGCACCGTCACAGAACACCTCTCACTAGTTCGCTTTTCAACTTCTTAGGTAGACTTCATTCATGGAGACCGAGACGGCCACTCGCTGGCTGACCGATGCGGAGCAGTGTGCTTGGCGCACCCACCTGGAGGTCAACAAGCTGTTGACGTACCAACTGGAGAAGGACCTGCAGCCGTTCGGCCTGACGATGAACGACTACGAGATCCTGGTGAACCTCTCCGAGTCGGAGGACGAGCGGATGCGGATGAGCGACCTCGCCACCGCCACCCTCCAGTCCAAGAGCCGCCTCTCGCACCAGATCACCCGCATGGAGAACGCGAACCTCGTGCGGCGCGAGAACTGCGAGTCCGACCGCAGGGGCCTGTACGCGGTGCTCACCGAGCACGGCAGGGAGACCATGCGGAAGGTCGCGCCGCACCACGTGGCGTCGGTGCGCAGGCACTTCATCGACCTGCTGCCCCAGGAGACCCTGACGGAGCTGGACAAGGCCCTGCGTCCCATCGCCGACCACCTGCGGGGCCAGCGCGGACGCCCCTGACGGGGAACTTTCGATCCCTAGGCGGCCGGCAGGCGGAGTTCGAACAGGGCGCCGCCCGCCGGTGCGTCGCGGACCGTGAGCGTGCCCTCGTGGTGGACGGCGACGTCCCGGGCGATGGCCAGGCCCAGCCCGGCGCCGCCGTCGTCGCGGCTGCGCGCCGCGTCCAGCCGGACGAACCGCTCGAAGATCCGCTCCCGGTCGGCCCCGGGCACCCCGTCCCCGTCGTCGGCGACCCCGACCACGGCGACGCCGCCCTCCCGCCGCACCGACACCTCCACCGCCGACCGGGCGTGCCGCTGGGCGTTGTCCAGCAGGTTGGCCAGCACCCGCACCAGTTGCCCGCGCGAACCCGCGACGGTCACCCCGTCCTCCGCGCGCACCGTCACCCCGGCGCGGCCCGCGGCCTCCTCCCGGGCCAGCGCCGCGAGGTCGACCCGCGCGTCGGCCGGCCGCTCCCCCGCGTCCAGCTTGGCGAGCAGCAGCAGGTCGGCGGCGAGCCGCTGCAGCCGTACGGTGTCCTCCACCGCGCCCTCGACGTCCAGCAGCCCGGGGTGCGCGGCGCCCACTTCGAGCTGGGTGCGCAGGGAGGCGATGGGGCTGCGCAGTTCGTGGGAGGCGTCGGCGACGAACCGCCGCTGGCGTTCCACGGAGGTCTGCAGGGCGGCCAGCGTCTCGTTGGTGGTCAGGGCGAGCCGGGCCACCTCGTCGTGGGTGCCGGGCACCGGGACGCGCCGGGCGAGGTCCTCGGAGCGGGTGATGGCGGCCATCTCCCGCCGGATGCCCTCCACCGGGCGCAGCGCGCGCCGGGTGACCAGCCAGGTCACCGCCCCGACGACCACCAGCAGCACCGGGAAGCCGATCAGCATCACGGTCAGCGCGGTGCGTACGGCGCCGTGCTCGGCGGAGAGCGGGGCGCCCGCGTACACGGTGAGCGTGCCGCGGTCGTCGGTCTCCACGGCCACGGCGGCGAACCGGTAGTCCTCGGTCTCCCCGTCGACCGTCGCCGACCCGTCGCTGAGCGTGGCCCGCGCCCCGATCTCGCCCTCCCCCGCGTCGTCCTCGTCGTCCGCGTCGTCCCGGCCGTCCCCCGGCCGCGGCTCGACCGCGTCGACCCCGGTGCCGCTGATGCGCTCCAGGTCCTCGCCGGCCGCGACCAGCCGCCCGTCCTCGTCGACGACCTGCACCGGCCGGTCGTCCACGTCCAGCGACAGCTCGTCGTACGGCGTGCCGGCGGCCAACTGGGCCGCGACCTCCCGCGCGGACCGCTCGGCCTGCGTCCCGGCCTCGCCGAGCAGATTCGACCGCAGCGACAGCAGTACGGCGGTCCCCGCGGCGACCAGGGCCACGGCGACCACCAGCGTCGCGGCGAGCGTGGCCCGTGCCCGCACCGATCCGAACAGCCGGCTCACGGCCGCGCCTCCAGCCGGTACCCGGCGCCGCGCACGGTCCGGATCAGCTCCGCCCGCAGCTTGCGGCGCAGCGCGCTGACGTACACCTCGACGATGTTGGGGTCGCCGTCGTAGGCGAAGTCCCAGACGTGTTCGAGGATCTCGCTCTTGGACACCACCTCCCCCGCCCGCACCACGAGCTGTTCGAGGACCGCGAACTCCTTGGCGGTGAGCGTCACCTCGTCCTCGCCGAGGAAGACGCGCCGCGCGGCGGTGTCGACCCTCAGGTCCCCGAGCATCCGCACCGGCGAGGCCCCGGCGCCCGTCCCGCGCCGTCGCAGCAGCGCCTTCACCCGGGCCACCAGCACGACGTACGAGAACGGCTTGGTGAGGTAGTCGTCCGCGCCCGTGTCCAGCCCCTCCGCCTCGTCGTACTCGCCGTCCTTCGCGGTGAGCATCAGGATCGGCACGTCGTGGCCGGCGGCGCGCAGGGCGGCGCAGACCCGGTAGCCGTTGAGGCCGGGCAGCATGATGTCGAGGACGACCAGGTCGTACCCGCCCTCCCCGGCCCGGTGCAGGCCCTCCCGGCCGTCGTGGACGACGTCCACGGCGTAGCCCTCGGCGGTCAGGCCCTTGGCGAGCGACAGGGCCAGCCGCTTCTCGTCCTCCACGATCAACAGGCGCATGCCGTCCAGGGTGGCAAACCCGACCTGAAGATCCCTTCAGGCGGCTTCAGCCCGCGTTCAGCGTCGGTCGGCGACGGTGGTGGACGTCGAGCACCGACCGACTCGGGAGGAACCTCATGAAGCGCAACATCGTCGTCGCCGCCGTCACCGCCGCCGCGCTGATCGGCGGCGGCACGGCGACCGCCCTCGCGGTGACGGGGGACGACGACCGGGACGAGCCCCGGATCGCCGCCGCGGACGCGACCGCCTCGGACGCCCTGGCCGCCGCGCTGCGGCACACCCCGGGCACGGCCGTCTCCGCCGGCCTGGAGGACGCGGACGACGACGAGGGCGGCAAGGCCGCCTGGGAGGTCGACGTCCTCGTCGGCGACGGCACCTGGCACAGCGTCCGCGTCGACCCGGCCACCGGCGAGGTCCTCGGCTCCCGCGCCGACACCGAGGACGACGACGACACCGCCGAGGTACGCGCGGCCCTGAAGGGTACGTCCGTGACGGCGGCGGAGGCGGTACGCGCGGCGTCCGCCAAGGGCACGGTGACCTCCGTGGACCTGGACGACGACGGCCGCTCGGCGACCTGGGAGGCCGAGACCCGCTCCGGCGGCGGGGCGGAACGGGACTGGAGGGTCGACCCGGACACGGGCAAGGTCACGGCGGACCGCGCGGACGACGACTCGGACGACGACTGACGGCAGGACCCGCCGGGTGCTCGTGTGCGCCGGGTGCGGGTGGTCCGTGGCTGCCCGCACCCGACGACCGGCGGTCGTCACTCCTCCGACGCCCGCGCCCGGCTGCGCGGCCGGGCGGGGGCGTCGCCGTCCGCCCCGCGGTCCGGCGTGGGGCCCCCGCCCCTGACCCGCCCCGGCACCAGCGCCGCCGCCACCGCGACCGCGCCGGACACCGCGAAGCACACCGTCAGCGGCAGGCGCTCCACCAGCAGCCCCGTCGCCGCGGCACCGGCGGACATCCCGGCGTTCACCGCCGTGTTGACCCAGGCCCCGGCCCGCACCCGGAACCCCGGCTCGGCGGCCTCGTCGGCGATCAGGTACGTCGTCGTCAGCGCCGGCGCCACGAACAGGCCCGCGCACACCAGGGCCGCCACCAGCGTGCCGGGGCCGGGCGCGAACCCGGCGGCGGCCACGGCGAGCCCGAACCCGCCCGCGAGGAACGGCAGCCGGACGCGGGCAGGTGCGCTCCAGGTGACGGCGCCGTTGAGCAGTCCGCCGGCCGCGCTGCCCGCCGACAGCGCCGCGAGCACCCAGGCGACGGCGGAGTCCCCCAGGTGCCGGTGCCCGGCGAAGGCCACGACGAGCAGTTCGACGCCGCTGAGGGTGAGGCCGACGGCCGCCGCGACGAGGACCGGCTGGCGCAGCGCGCGGCCCGTTCCCCGGCGCGGCGACGCGGGGGCGCCCGGCTTCCCGGCCCGCCCCGCCGGGCGCAGCGCGTCCGTCGCCGGCGACAGCACGAAGGCGAGGGTGCCGGCCGCGACCAGCGCGGCGCTCAGCAGGACCCCGGCGGCCGGCGCGGCGACGCCGACGACCACGCCGACCAGGAGGGGGCCGGTGACGAAGAGGAGTTCCTCGGCGACGCCGTCCAGGCTGTAGGCGCGCTGCAGCAGCCCGCGGTCGGGCAGCAGGGCGGCCCACACCGCGCGCATCGTGGGGCCCAGCGGCGGGGTGCAGGCCCCGGCGAGGGCCGCGGTCGCGGCGAGGACGGCGGCGGGGGTGCCGGGGGCGCTGCCGGCCGCGGCCAGGACACAGAGCAGTACGGCGTACAGCAGCGCCATGGGCAGCAGCGCGCGGCGCGGGCCGTGCCGGTCGACCAGGGCGGCGCGGCAGGGCGACAGGAGGACACCGGTCGCGCCGAACAGCGCCATGACCGTGCCGGCCACGGTGTACGACCCGGTGGCCCGGGTCACGGTGAGCATCAGGGCCAGGGCGACCGTCCCGTAGGACAGCCGGGCCGGCAGGGCGGCCAGGAAGGCGCCGCGGGCATGGGGGACGCGCAGTACGGCGGCGTACGAGGGCCGCGCGGAGGGTGCGGACACGCTGGAGGTTCCTCAACTGAAGGCAACGAGGGGACGCCGAGCGCCGCGACGGCCGGTCCACACCGGCGGTCGCGGTCCAGGGCGGGCCCTAGGCCAAGAGGAGGAACACGCGGGCCAAGCTAGCAGCACGAAACCGGGACCCGCACGCGATTTCGAGCGCGCCCGCAGGGGCGCGGGGAACCGCGCGACCAGCACCCGTCCGTCCGCACCCGGCGGCGCAGCGGGGCTCCTCGGGTCATCCTCGGGTCAGTCCCGTCACCAGTTCGTCCGCCGCCCGGTACGGGTCCAGCTCGCCGGCGATGATCCGCTCCGCCAGCGCGCCGAGCCGCTGATCGCCGTGCAGGTCGCCGATGCGCTCCCGCAGCGTGGTGACCGCGATCGTCTCGACCTCGCGGGCGGCGCGGGCGAGTCGGCGTTCGGTCAGGACCCCGTGCTCCTCCATCCACGCCCGGTGCTTCTCCAGCGCCTCGACGACCTCGTCGACGCCCTCGGCGCGGGCGGCGACCGTCTTGACGATGGGGGGCCGCCAGTCGCCGGGGGCGCGGGACTCGCCGAGGCCGAGCATGTGGTTCAGCTCGCGGGCCGTCGCGTCCGCGCCGTCGCGGTCGGCCTTGTTGACGACGTACACATCGCCGATCTCCAGGATTCCGGCCTTCGCGGCCTGGATGCCGTCGCCCATGCCCGGGGCCAGCAGGACGACGGAGGTGTCGGCCTGGGAGGCGATCTCCACCTCCGACTGCCCGACGCCGACCGTCTCGACGAGGATCACGTCGCAGCCCGCCGCGTCCAGGACGCGGATGGCCTGCGGCGCGGCCCAGGCGAGACCGCCGAGGTGGCCGCGGGTCGCCATGGAGCGGATGTAGACGCCGGGGTCGGAGGCGTGCTCCGACATCCGGACCCGGTCGCCGAGCAGCGCGCCGCCGGAGAACGGGGAGGACGGGTCGACGGCGAGGACGCCGACCCGCCGGCCCTGCTTGCGGTACGCCGTCACCAGTGCCGAGGTGGACGTCGACTTGCCGACGCCCGGGGAGCCGGTGAGGCCGACGACGTACGCCCCGCCGGTCAGCGGGGCCAGCGCCGCCATGACCTCGCGAAGCTGCGGGGACGCCCCCTCGACCAGCGAGATCAGCCGGGCCACGGCCCGCGGCCTGCCTTCCCTGGCCTGGGCCACCAGCGAGGAGACGTCCTGCATCACAGCTCCGTTCACTCAGAGGAAGGAAGTCGGGTCAGGCCTTCGGTACCCGCAGGATCAGCGCGTCGCCCTGACCGCCGCCACCGCACAGCGCCGCCGCGCCGACGCCGCCGCCGCGCCGCTTCAGCTCCAGCGCCAGGTGCAGCACCAGGCGGGCACCGGACATGCCGATGGGGTGGCCGAGGGCGATCGCACCTCCGTTCACGTTCACCTTTTCGGAGGAGATCCCGAGGTCCTTCATCGACTGCACGGCGACCGCCGCGAACGCCTCGTTGATCTCGATCAGGTCAAGATCCGAGACCTCCAGGCCCTCCTTCTTCAGCGCGTGCCGGATCGCGTTCGACGGCTGCGACTGCAAAGAGTTGTCCGGCCCGGCCACGTTGCCGTGCGCGCCGATCTCGGCGATCCAGTCCAGGCCCAGTTCCCGCGCCTTGGCCTTGCTCATGACCACGACGGCCGCCGCGCCGTCGGAGATCTGCGAGGACGACCCGGCCGTGATCGTGCCGTCCCTGGAGAAGGCGGGGCGCAGCTTGCCGAGGGACTCGGCGGTGGTGTCCGGGCGGATTCCCTCGTCCTTGCTGAACAGCACCGGGTCGCCCTTGCGCTGCGGGATCTCCACCGGCGTGATCTCCGCCTCGAAGAGGCCGTTCTTCTGCGCGGCGGCGGCCCGCT
Organism: Streptomyces sp. NPDC000134; assembly: GCF_042899225.1. Classification (NCBI taxonomy): domain Bacteria; kingdom Bacillati; phylum Actinomycetota; class Actinomycetes; order Kitasatosporales; family Streptomycetaceae; genus Streptomyces; species Streptomyces sp. NPDC000134. Next base: position 320,936 of record NZ_JBIAZN010000006.1, on the reverse strand, counting down.
GGTGGGAGAGCGCGGCCACCGCGTCCTGCTCCTCGCGGCCGAGGCCCAGCTTGGTGTTGTGCTTCTCGGTGGACTCGCCCATGGCGATGCCCTCGAAGGCGTCGGTCAGCCCGTCGTGGGCCATCGCGTCGAGCATCTGGACCGCGCCGTACTTGAAGCCGTCGCGGGACTTCGGCAGCAGGTGCGGGGCGTTGGTCATGGACTCCTGGCCGCCGGCGACGATCACGTCGAACTCGCCGGCCCGGATCAACTGGTCGGCCAGCGCGATCGCGTCCAGCCCGGACAGGCACACCTTGTTGACGGTGAGCGCCGGGACGTTCATCGGGATGCCGGCCTTGACGGCGGCCTGACGTGCCGGGATCTGCCCCGCCCCGGCCTGGAGCACCTGCCCCATGATCACGTACTGCACCTGGTCGCCGCCGATCCCCGCACGGTCGAGGGCGGCCTTGATCGCGAAGCCGCCGAGGTCGGCCCCGGAGAAGGACTTCAGCGAGCCCAGCAGCCGTCCCATCGGGGTGCGCGCACCCGCGACGATGACGGAGGTCGTGCCGTTCGTTCCGGAGGTCCCGGACGTTGCAGAAGACATGAGCTGCGATCCCCTTACCGGCTGCACAGCCGAGGAGTGAACGAGGGTTTACTCGAATGTACTGAGCGGTATCCCGCCCGTCATCGGGCCGTCGGTGTGATCGCGCGCACGTTGCGTAACCACCCCGGGAGCGCTGCACTGAGACCATGCTGACGCGAATCGACCACATCGGAATCGCCTGTCATGATCTCGACGCGACGGTCGAGTTCTACCGGGCCACCTACGGCTTCGAGGTCTTCCACACCGAGGTGAACGAGGAGCAGGGCGTCCGCGAGGCCATGCTCAAGATCAACGATACGTCGGACGGCGGCGCTTCGTACCTCCAGCTCCTCCAGCCGGTCCGGGAGGACTCCACGGTCGCGAAGTGGCTGGCCAAGAACGGCGAGGGCGTGCACCACATCGCCTTCGGCACCGCGGACGTGGACGCGGACGCCGCGGACATCCGCGGCAAGGGCGTCCGCGTGCTCTACGACGAGCCCCGGCGCGGCTCCATGGGCTCGCGCATCACCTTCCTGCACCCCAAGGACTGTCATGGCGTACTGACAGAACTGGTCACTTCGGCGCCCGTTGAGTCACCTGAGCACTGACCCCCGTACATAGGGGCCGGTAGGGTTGGGTGCGGTCGCCGCTCGATCCATGGCGACCGGTTCCGCCGTCGCCGGTGGGGCCGTATGCCGGGGTCCGGGTTTCGGGGGACGAGCGCCGGGGCAGCAGCCCATGCTCCGCCGTTGATCTGACACCATTCCCCGGGGGCCCCGTTCGCGGACGGACGGGGCTCGTTCGGAGAGTGTTGCGACCAGGGGACGGATGGGACCGCGCAGTGCGGGGCTACGAGAGCCAGGAGCGAGAGCCGGCGGCTGACGTCGACCACCTCTCTCGGTTCGAGGCCGAGATGAAGCGGCTGAGGACCGAGCGGGAAAAGGCGATCCAGCACGCCGAGGACCTCGGCTACCAGGTCGAGGTGCTGCGCGCCAAGCTGCACGAGGCGCGGCGCACCATCATGTCCCGGCCCGCCTTCGACGGCGGTGACCTCGGGTACCAGGCCGAGCAGTTGCTGCGCAACGCCCAGATGCAGGCCGAGCAGATCCGCGCCGACGCCGAGCGCGAGCTGAGCCAGGCCCGCGCGCAGACCCAGCGCATCCTCCAGGAGCACGCCGAGCAGGCGGCCCGGCTCCAGGCGGAGCTGCACCAGGAGGCGGTCACCCGGCGCCAGCAGCTCGACCAGGAGCTGGCCGAGCGCCGGCAGACCGTCGAGAGCCACGTCAACGAGAACGTGGCGTGGGCCGAGCAGTTGCGCGCCCGCACCGAGCAGCAGGCCCGCCGGCTGCTGGACGAGTCCCGCGCGGAGGCCGAGCAGTCCCTGGCCGCCGCCCGCGCGGAGGCCGAGCGGCTGACCGCCGAGGCCCGGCAGCGACTGCGGAGCGAGGCCGAGTCGGCGCGCGCCGAGGCCGAGCAACTCCTGCGCCGCGCCCGCGCCGACGCCGAACGGCTGCTCGACGCGGCCGCCACCCAGGCCCAGGAGGCCACCGACCACGCCGAGCGGCTGCGCACCTCCACCGTCACCGAGTCCGAGGAGGCCCGCCGCCGCGCCCAGGAGCTGAGCCGCGCCGCCGAGCAGCGGATGGCCGAGGCCGACGAGGCGCTGCGCAAGGCCCAGTCGGAGGCCGAGAAGCTGGTCGCCGAGGCCCGCGACTCCGCCGCCAAGGCCCTGGCCGGCGCGGAGGCGGCCAACGAGACCCGGACCCGCACGGCCAAGGAGCAGGTCGCCCGGCTGGTCGGCGAGGCCACCAAGGAGGCGGAGGCCACCCGGGCGGAGGCCGAGCAGCTCGTCGCGGACGCCCGCGCCGAGGCCGAGAAGGTCGTCGCCGAGGCCGCCGAGAAGGCCCGGACGATCACCGCCGAGGAGACCGCCACCCAGTTGTCCAAGGCGGCCAGGACCGCCGAGGACGTACTGAACAAGGCGTCCGAGGACGCCAAGCAGACCACCCGCGCCGCCGCCGAGGAGGCCGAGCGTATCCGCCGGGAGGCCGAGTCCGAGGCGGACCGGCTGCGCGCCGAGGCGCACGACATCGCCGAGCAGCTCAAGGGCGCGGCGAAGGACGACACCAAGGAGTACCGGGCCAAGACGGTCGAGCTGCAGGAGGAGGCCCGGAAGCTGCGCGGCGAGGCCGAGCAGTTGCGGGCCGAGGCGGTCGAGGAAGGCGAGAAGATCCGCGCCGAGGCCCGCCGGGAGGCGGTGGCGCAGATCGAGGAGGCGGCCAGGTCCGCCGAGGAACTCCTCGCCAAGGCCAAGGCCGACGCCGACGAACTGCGGGGGACCGCCACCGCCGACAGCGAGAAGGTCCGCACCGAGGCGATCGAGCGGGCCACCGCCCTGCGCCGGCAGGCCGAGGAGACCCTGGAGCGCACCCGCGCGGAGGCCGAGCGGCACCGCGCCGAGGCCGCCGAGCACGCCGAGTCCCTCCAGGCGGACGCCGAGCGCGCCGCCCGGGAGCTGCGCGAGGAGACCGAGCGGGCCGTCGCGGCCCGGCAGGCGGAGGCCGCCGAGGAGCTGACCCGGCTGCGCGCCGACGCCGAGGAGCGCCTCGCCGCCGCCGAGCGGGCGCTGACCGAGGCCCGCGAGGAGGCGGGCCGGCTCCGCCGGGAGGCCGACCAGGAGACCGAGCGGCTGCGCGCCGAGGCCGCCGAGCGCATCCGCACCCTCCAGCAGCAGGCCGAGGCCGAGGCCGAGCGGCTGCGCACCGAGGCCGCCGCCGACGCCTCCGCCTCCCGCGCGGAGGGCGAGAGCGTCGCCGTACGCCTCAGGTCGGAGGCCGCGGCCGAGGCCGAGCGGCTGAAGTCGGAGGCGCAGGACAGCGCGGACCGGATGCGGGCGGAGGCGCAGGCCGCCGCCGAGCGGATCGCCGCCGAGGCGTCCGAGACGCTGGCCGCCGCCCAGGAGGAGGCCGCCCGGCGCCGCCGCGAGGCCGAGGAACTGCTGGGCTCGGCCCGGCAGGAGGCCGGCCAGGAGCGCGAGCGGGCCCGCGCGCAGAGTGAGGAACTGCTCGCCTCCGCGCGCACCCGCGTCGAGGAGGCGCAGGCCGAGGCGGTCCGGCTGGTCGAGGAGGCCGACCGGCGCGCCACCGAGACGGTGGCGGCGGCCGAGCAGCACGCGGCGCAGGTACGGGAGTCCGTCGCCGGGCTGCACGACCAGGCCCAGGAGGAGATCGCCGGGCTGCGCAGCGCCGCCGAGCACGCCGCGGACCGCACCCGGCGCGAGGCCGAGGAGGAGGCGGACCGGGTCCGCGCCGACGCCTACGCCGAGCGGGAGCGGGCCGGCGAGGACGCGTCCCGGCTGCGGCGCGAGGCGCGCGAGGAGACCGAGGCCGCCAAGGCGCTCGCCGAGCGGACGGTGTCCGAGGCGATCACCGAGGCCGACCGGCTCCGCTCGGACGTCGCCGAGCACGCCCAGCGGGTGCGCACCGAGGCGTCCGACACGATCGCCGAGGCCGAGCAGAGCGCGGCGCGCACCCGGGCGGACGCCCGCGAGGACGCCAACCGCATCCGGTCGGACGCGGCGACCCAGGCGGACACCCTGATCAGCGAGGCCCGGTCGGAGGCCGAGAAGCTGACCACCGAGACGGCCGCCGAGACCGACCGCATCCGCACCGAGACGGCCGCGGAGGCCGAGCGGGTGCGCACCGAGGCCGCGGACGAGGCCCGGCGGGTCCGGGCGGAGGCCGCCGAGGCGTCCGAGACGCTGCGCGGCGAGGCGGCGGCCGAGGCGGAGCGGGTCCGGGCGGAGGCGACCGCGCGGGCCGAGGCGCTGCTCTCGGACGCCACCGACGAGGCGGAGCGGCTGCGTGCCGAGGCCGCCGAGACGGTCGGTTCCGCGCAGGCGCACGCCGAGCGGACCCGGACCGAGGCCGAGCGGGTCAAGGCGGAGGCGGCGGCCGAGGCCGAGCGGGTCGCCACGGCCGCCCGTAAGGAGGCCGAGCGCACCCTGGACGAGGCCCGCAAGGACGCCAACAAGCGGCGTTCGGAGGCGGCCGAGCAGGTCGACAAGCTCATCACGGAGACCACCGCCGAGGCCGACAAGCTGCTCACCGAGGCGCAGCAGCAGGCGCTGAAGACCACCGCGGAGGCCGAGTCGCGGGCCGACACCATGGTGGGCGCGGCCCGCGCGGAGGCCGAGCGGATCGTCGCCGAGGCCACCGTCGAGGGCAACTCCCGGGTGGAGAAGGCCCGTACGGACGCCGACGAGCTGCTGGTCGGCGCCCGCCGGGACGCCACCGCGATCCGGGAGCGGGCCGAGGAGCTGCGCGAGCGGCTGACCACCGAGATCGAGGAGCTGCACGAGCGGGCCCGGCGCGAGGCCGCGGAGACGATGAAGTCGGCCGGCGACCGCTGCGACGCGCTGATCAAGGCGGCCGAGGAGCAGCTCGCCAAGGCCGAGGCGAAGGCCAAGGAGATCGTCTCCGAGGCCAACTCCGAGGCGGGCAAGGTGCGTATCGCCGCGGTCAAGAAGGCCGAGGGACTCCTGAAGGAGGCCGAGCAGAAGAAGGCCACCCTGGTGAAGGAGGCCGAGGAGCTGAAGGCCGAGGCGATCCGCGAGGCACGGCGTACGGTGGAGGAGGGCCAGCGCGAGCTGGAGGTCCTCGTCCGGCGGCGTCAGGACATCAACGCCGAGATCTCCCGGGTGCAGGACGTGCTGGAGGCGCTGGAGTCCTTCGAGGCGCCGGCCGCCGGCAAGGACACCGGGATCAAGGCCGGTGCGACGGTGGGTGCTCCCCGATCGGGTGGCAAACCGTCGGACGGGTAGCGTTGGCGGTGAATTCGTAGTCTCCTTGAGACCTTTGACCAACTCTTAGAACAAGGCTTCCGCTGGTTAGCCACTCAAAAGAGGTGTCATTCTCCTGATCAAACACGCATCCGCTCGATGACACACCGCATTGGCCCCTAGGATTCCCCTATCACCTCACCGGTCTCATTCGACAGGAACCCCATGAGCGACACTTCCCCCTACGGCTTCGAGCTTGTGCGGCGTGGGTACGACCGCGCTCAGGTGGACGAACGTATCTCCAAACTCGTCTCCGACCGTGACAGCGCTCTCGCCCGCATCACCGCTCTGGAAAAGCGCATCGAGGAGCTTCACCTCGAAACCCAGAACGCCCAGGCGCAGGTCAGCGACGCGGAGCCGTCGTACGCCGGTCTCGGTGCCCGGGTCGAGAAGATCCTGCGGCTCGCCGAGGAAGAGGCGAAGGAACTGCGCGAGGAGGCCCGTCGCGCCGCCGAGCAGCACCGCGAGCTGGCCGAGTCGGCCGCCCAGCAGGTGCGCAACGACGCGGAGTCGTACGCGTCCGAGCGCAAGGCCAAGGCCGAGGACGAGGGCATCCGGATCGTCGAGAAGGCCAAGAGCGACGCGTCGCAGCTCCGGTCCGAGGCGCAGAAGGACGCGCAGTCCAAGCGCGAGGAGGCCGACGCCCTCTTCGAGGAGACCCGGGCCAAGGCCGCGCAGGCCGCCGCCGACTTCGAGACCAACCTCGCCAAGCGCCGCGAGCAGTCCGAGCGGGACCTGGCCTCCCGTCAGGCCAAGGCCGAGAAGCGGCTCGCCGAGATCGAGCACCGGGCGGAGCAGCTCCGCCTGGAGGCGGAGAAGCTGCGCACCGACGCCGAGCGCCGCGCCCGCCAGACGGTGGAGACCGCGCAGCGCCAGGCCGAGGACATCGTGGCCGACGCCAACGCCAAGGCCGACCGGATTCGTTCGGAGTCCGAGCGCGAGCTGGCCGCCCTCACCAACCGCCGCGACTCCATCAACGCGCAGCTCACCAATGTGCGCGAGATGCTGGCGACCCTCACGGGCGCCGCGGTGGCCGCCGCCGGCACGCCCTCCGAGGACGAGCCGATCTCCCGCGGGGTGCCCGCCCAGCAGTCCCGGTAACGCCCGTCGTACGCCGGTCGAACTTCGGCGGAGCCCTCTGCCACCGGGGTGGCAGAGGGCTCCGTCGCGTTCTAGCGTGGCCGCATGATTGAGCTGGAGGGGCTGACCAAGCGGTACGGGGAGAAAGTGGCGGTCGACCGTCTGACCTTCGCGGTCAGACCGGGCATCGTCACGGGCTTCCTCGGGCCCAACGGCGCCGGCAAGTCGACGACCATGCGGATGATGCTGGGCCTGGACCGGCCCACCGCCGGCGGTGTGCGCATCGACGGCATGCGCTACGACCAGCTCAAGGACCCGCTGACGTACATCGGCGCGCTGCTGGACGCCAAGGCGATGCACGGCGGGCGCAGCGCCTACCACCACCTGCTCTGCCTGGCCCAGTCCAACGGGATCGCCGAGCGCCGGGTGCACGAGGTGCTGGACACGGTCGGCCTCACCTCGGTGGCGAAGAAGAAGGCCAAGGGCTTCTCGCTCGGCATGGGCCAGCGGCTGGGGATCGCGGGCGCGCTGCTCGGCGACCCCCGGATCTTGATGTTCGACGAGCCGGTCAACGGCCTCGACCCCGAGGGCATCCACTGGATCAGGAATCTGATGAAGACCCTGGCGGCCGAGGGCCGGACCGTCTTCGTCTCCTCGCACCTGATGAGCGAGATGGCGCTGACCGCCGACCACCTGGTCGTCATCGGGCAGGGCAGGCTGCTCGCCGACACCTCCATGGCCGACTTCATCGCCCGCAACTCGCGCTCGTACGTCCGTATCCGCACTCCGCAGCGCGAGCAACTCCTCGACGCGCTGCACGAGTCGGGGACCACCGTGGTGGAGGCCGGGGCGGAGGTGCTGGAGGTGGACGGCGACAAGTCGGAGCAGATCGGTGAGCTGGCCGCGCGGCACCGGATCGTGCTGCACGAGCTGAGCCCCCAGCGGGCCTCGCTGGAGGAGGCGTTCATGCGGCTCACCGCGGAGTCGGTGGAGTACCACGCGCACGACGGGCAGCCGCCCGCCCCGGGCGAGCCGCAGCAGCAGTGGGGCAGCGACTGGAGGAGGGCGTGAGCATGGCGGCGACACAGGTCGTACGGTCCGAGTGGACCAAGATCCGGTCGGTGGCGTCCACGGTGTGGACGCTGGGGCTGGCCGTGGTCGTCACCATCGGGCTGGGGATGCTGATCGCGGCCCTGTCGAAGAACGAGTACGACAACATGAGCGAGCGGGACCGGCTCGCCTTCGACCCGACCTTCATCAGCTTCGCCGGGATGAGCCTCGGCCAGTTGGCGATGATCGTGTTCGGGGTGCTGGTGGTGGCCAACGAGTACAGCAGCGGCATGATCCGGACCTCGCTGGCGGCCGTGCCCCGGCGCGGCACCTTCCTGTTCGGCAAGGTCGCCGTGGCCACCCTGCTCGCCCTGGTGGTCTCCATGATCACCAGCTTCGTCACCTTCTTCCTGGGGCAGGCGATGCTCGGCCATCTCAAGGCGTCGATCGGTGACGACGGGGTGCTGCGGGCGGTGATCGGCGGCGGCCTCTACATGACGCTCATCGCCGTGTTCTCCATGGGCGTCGCCGCGATGCTGCGCTCCCCGATGCTGTCGCTGGGCATCCTGATGCCGTTCTTCTTCCTGATCTCCAACATCCTGGGCAGTGTGGAGGCGACCGAGAAGGTCGGGCGGTTCCTGCCGGACCAGGCGGGCAACAAGATCATGCAAGTGGTCCCGCCGCTCGACGACGACACCCCGTACGGCCCCTGGGGCGGTCTTGGCATCATGGCCCTGTGGGTGCTCGCGGCGCTCGTCGGCGGCTACCTGGTGCTGAAGCGGCGGGATGCCTGAGTCCGACCGGATTTTGCCCGCGCTTGAACGGAACCGTCAGTGCGTCGGTAGGCTCCTAACCCTTACGGGGGCGTGCGCCCCGCTGTCCTGAACCATTCGATGGGTGCGGAGCATGATCGAGGCTGTCGGCCTGACCAAGCGATACGGCGACAAGACCGCCGTGCACAACCTGTCCTTCCAGGTGCGGCCCGGCGCCGTCACCGGCTTCCTCGGACCCAACGGCTCGGGCAAGTCGACGACCATGCGGATGATTCTGGGTCTGGACAACCCGACCGCGGGACACGTGACGATCAGCGGCTACCCGTACCGCAGGCTGCCGAACGCTCCCCGGCACGTCGGTGCCCTGCTGGACGCCAAGGCGGTGCACGGCGGCCGGTCCGCCCGCAGCCACCTGCTGAGCCTCGCCCAACTGTCCGGCATCCCGGCCCGCCGGGTCGACGAGGTGCTCGGCGTGGTCGGCCTCCAGGACGTGGCCCGCAGACGGTCCAAGGGGTTCTCGCTCGGCATGGGCCAGCGGCTCGGCATCGCCGCCGCGCTGCTCGGCGACCCCCAGGTGCTGCTGTTCGACGAGCCGGTCAACGGCCTCGACCCCGAGGGCATCCTCTGGGTGCGCAACCTGATGAAGGCGCTCGCGGCCGAGGGCCGTACCGTCTTCGTCTCCTCGCACCTGATGAGCGAGATGGCGCTGACCGCCGACCACCTGATCGTCATCGGGCGCGGCCAGTTGCTCGCCGACATGAGCGTGACGGAGTTCATCTCCGCCAACTCCGCCGACTTCGCCCGCGTCCGCACCCCGGGCACCGAACCGCAGGCCCGCGAGAAGCTCACCTCCGCGCTGACCGAGGCGGGCGGGCACGTCATGCCGGAGCAGGACGGGGCGCTGCGGGTGACCGGGCTGCCGCTCCCCCGGATCAGCGACATCGCCCACGAGGCCGGCGTACGGCTGTGGGAGCTGTCGCCGCACCAGGCGTCGCTGGAGGAGGCGTACATGCGGATGACGCAGGGCGCCGTCGACTACCGGTCCACCGTCGACCAGAAGGCCGGGCTGCACCAGTTGCCGCAGCCCGGCGCGCAGCCCCCGGCGCCGCTGCCGGGGCAGGGCCAGCCCGGCTGGTACGCCCCGCCGCCGCCCCAGCAGGGCGGACCGCTGTTCGCGCCGCCGCCCGGCCCGTACGGGGCGCCGCGGCCCAACCCCTACGCGCAGCCGGTGCCCCAGGGCCAGGTTCCGGGGCAGCCCGCCGCCGACACCGACCGCACCGAGTCCGAGGACGCCCGATGAGCACGCCCCAGCCCTCGCTGCCGCAGGCCGCGCCGCAGCCTCTGTACCCCGGTTACACCTCGCCGATCCCGGTGGTGCGCACCAGTCTGCTGCACGCCGTCGCGTCCGAGTGGACGAAGATGCGGTCGGTGCGCTCCACGATGTGGACGCTCGGGGTGTTCGTGCTGCTGGTCGTCGGCATCGGCGTGCTGGCCGGCGTGGTGGTCAGCTCCACCCCCGCCGACATGTCGGGGTCCAACCCGCTGGAGCTGGGCTTCTTCGGGCTGCTGCTCGGCAGCATGTGCCTGATCACGCTCGGCGTGCTGACCACCGCCTCGGAGTACGGCACCGGCATGGTCCGCACCACGATGACCGCCTGCCCCAGCCGGGGCCGGGTGCTGACGGCCAAGGCGGTGGTGTTCTTCCTGGTCGCCTTCGTGGTGACCCTGGTGTCCACCTCGCTGGTGGCGGTCGTGCAGGTGGCGCTGCTGGAGGGCAGCGGCGCCGACTCGCCCGGCGGCCAGGACTGGCTGAAGGCCACCTTCGGCGTCTCGCTCTACCTGGCGCTGCTGGGCCTGGTCTCGCTCGCCGTCGGCTCGATCATCCGGCACTCGGCGGGCGCCATCACCATCATGATCGGCGTGCTGCTGGCGCCGCTGGTGATCGCCCTGTTCATGTTCACGGACTCCCTCAAGGACGTGCAGCAGGCCCTGTTCGAGTACTCGATCCCCAACCAGCTCAGCATCTTCTACGCCAACTCGCTGAGCGAGAGCGGCCCCTCGGGCTGGGACCCGGTGTGGATGGTGCTGGTGGCGGCCGCCGCCGTGTTCGGCGCCGCCTACGCCCTGCTGGAACGGCGGGACGTCTGAAGCCCGTTCAGAACCGCGGCGCGTTCCGGGACCGCTGCGCCCGTGTGGCGCGGCGGTCCCTGGCGTTCCAGCACGCCTTGTGCCAGTGCCGGCGCTCGTCCACGCCCGAGTGCTCCGGCCAGGCCACCACGTGCGGGACGCCGTCGGGGATCATCTGGTCGCAGCCGGGGCAGCGGTAGGACTTGCCCTGCGCGCTCGCGCCCGCCACGTGCCGCACGTACCACTCCTCGCCCTGCCAGCTCTCCGTGGACTGCCAGCCGCCGTACCGCCCCGGGCGGTCGTCCTCGGCACTCCGGCCGGTCAGACCGGCTCCCTTGGGGCGGTTGCGACGCGGGGACACGGGACACCTCACGGAGCTATACGGGGAGTACGGACTGTGACCAGCCTACGCGGGCGGGCCAGGGGCAGACGGTAGGGCACCCGACGTCGCGGCCGCCGTGCGAAGGGTTCCCGGCACGTCCCCCACCGGGCCGGGGACCCATTCTCCCGACAATCCGCAAATCCCTCCGCCCGGCCGTGTCCTCGGCACGTGTCGCGCGGTTGTGCCCAGTGGGGGAGCTCCGCGTCGGAGCCAAGGAAGCGGGAAATGCGATGCGCGTAGGAACGTTCGTGTTGGCGGCCCAGTTCCCGGGGCAGGGGCAGGGGGAGGCGCTGCACCGCGCGGTCCGCTCGGCCGAGGTCGCCGAGGAGGCGGGGCTGGACTCGGTCTGGCTGGCCGAGCACCACTTCGTGCCGTACGGCACCTGCCCGTCCGCCGTGACGCTGGCCGCCCTGCTGCTGGGCCGCACCTCCCGGCTGCGGATCGGCACCGCCGTCAGCGTGCTGGCCAACACCCATCCCGTCGCCCTCGGCGAGCAGGCCGCGCTGCTGCACGTGACGAGCGGCGGCCGGTTCTCGCTGGGCGTGGGGCGCGGCGGGCCGTGGGTCGACCTGGAGGTGTTCGGCGGGGGCCTGGCGGCCTACGAGCGGCAGTTCCCGGAGTCGCTGGACCTGCTGATGCGCTGGCTGCGGGACCCGGTGGTCGCGGCGTCCGGCGAGCGTTACCGGTTCCGCGAGGTCCCCGTCGTGCCCCGGCCCTCCGACGCCCTGACGGAGGAGGCGGGCCCGGAGGTCGTCGTCGCCTGCACCTCGCCGGCGAGCGTGGAGCTGGCGGCCGAGCGGGGGCTGCCGATGCTGCTCGGGATGCACGTCGGGGACGAGGAGAAGGCCGAGATGGTCGCCCTGTGGCGGCAGCACGCGCGGGCGGCCGGGCGGCCGGGCGAGGAGATCGCAGGCGCGCCGCATGTCTCGGCCGGCGTCTGCCAGATCGCCGACCGGCGCGGCGACGCGGCGGAGACGCTGACCAAGGCGATGCCCCCCTGGCTGCGGCAGGGGCTGGGCGCGCATGTCACGGTGGACGGCCGGCCCCGGACGATGCGCGACCCGCTCGCCTATACGGAGTTGCTCTGCGGGCTGCACCCGGTGGGCACCCCCCGGCTGTGCGCCGACCGGCTGGCGGCGACGAGCGAGCGGACCGGCATCTCCCGGTTCGCCCTGCTGGTGGAGGGCTCCGGCGACCTCGCGGCCACCGAGGAGAACGTCCGGCGGCTCGGCTCCGAGGTCCTGCCCCATCTGCGGTGATCCGCCGGGGGCCTGCCGCTCCGGCACGGACCGCACCTCCCGCGTACGGAGCGGCAAGCGGGGCACCCGCGTCAGCAGTCGCGGAGTTCGGGCGACTGGTTCAGCAACTGGCCGCGCACCGAGGTGAACCGGGCCAGCGTCTCGTCGACGGAGGAGTCGGACGGGAAGACGGCCACCCGGTGGCAGTTCTGGAAGGCCAGCCGGACACCGAAGTGCCGTTGCAGCGCGCCGCGTATCGCGTCACTCGCGAGTGCGCGCAGCAACTGGCCGCGCGCCTGCTCGTCCGGCGGGGGCGTCCGGTTGTCGGCGAACGCGCCGCCGTCGACCTTCAACTGAGCCACCAGGGAGCTGATCATCTCCCATGCGTAAGGCAGGGAGGTCCGGACGCAGTCGACGAATTCAGCGTCGTCGACCTCGCCTCGCTCGGCCTGTTCGAGTAGGGCCGGTGAGACGTCGAGCGACATGGGTTCTCCTCTCGCACCCCCGACCAGCGGGGGTTGCCTGACAGTAAGGGAGTCCGGGACGTCGAACACGCTGCGTACTCGCCCCGCGACCTCCCGTTCCCTACCGTAGGCAGCCGAGGGGGAGGGCACCAGGAAAATGTTCAGATGCGCGACCACGGACCGGCGCACAATCGGCCAGTGGGCAAGCAGGGACCAATGGGAGAAGTGGGACGATCTCCGGGCCCTCGTCCGGGGTGCGGGGCGGGGTGCGAATCGCGCCGGGGCGGGCGGGTCGAGTAGCGTTGCCGACCATGCGTCTCGTCATTGCCCGCTGCTCCGTGGACTACGCCGGGCGGCTCACCGCCCATCTCCCCTCCGCACCCCGCCTGATCCTGGTCAAGGCGGACGGCAGCGTCTCGATCCACGCCGACGACCGGGCCTACAAGCCCCTGAACTGGATGTCGCCGCCCTGCACCCTGAAGGAGGGCACCGGTGAGGACGCCGGTGTGTGGACGGTCGTCAACAAGGCGGGCGAGAAGCTCATCATCACGATGGAGGAGATCCTCCACGACTCCTCGCACGAACTGGGCGTGGACCCGGGCCTGATCAAGGACGGCGTGGAGGCGCACCTCCAGGAGTTGCTCGCCGACCGGATCGAGGTGCTCGGCGAGGGCTACACCCTCGTCCGCCGCGAGTACCCGACGGCGATCGGGCCGGTCGACATCCTGTGCCGGGACGCCGAGGGGCGGACCGTCGCGGTGGAGATCAAGCGGCGCGGTGAGATCGACGGAGTCGAGCAACTCACCCGCTACCTGGAGCTGTTGAACCGCGATCCGCTGCTCGCCCCGGTGCGCGGGGTGTTCGCCGCGCAGGAGATCAAGCCGCAGGCCCGGGTGCTGGCGACCGACCGGGGCATCGGCTGCCAGGTGCTGGACTACGACGCGCTGCGCGGCATCGAGGACGACAAGCTGCGGCTGTTCTGAGCCATCGCGGGCGAGGGCCGGGCTCCCCTGTGGGGCCCGGCCCTCGCCCGTCGCGGTGTCCGGACGGACTCACATGATCTGGCCGGTCGCCGCCGTGCCGGAGGCGGTGGCACCGGCGCTGCCGGGCGCGCTGGAGACGGTCGTCGGGTCACCGGCGGTGGCGGAGGTCACCGGGGACGACGGCGTCTCCGGGTCCTGCGTCGGCGAGGACGGCGTCTCCGGGTCGGTGGACGTGGACGGCGTGTCCGACGGCGTCTGGCTCCCGGTGGGCGGCTTCTGCGTGCCGGACGGGGGCTTGTGCGTGCCGGTGGACGGTTTGCCGGACGTCGGCGGCTTCGTGGTCGCCGACGGGTCGGCGGAGCCGCTCGGGCGGTGGGTGCCGCTCAGGTCGTCCGACGGCGTGGCCGAGCCGGTGGGCCTCGGGTCGTCGGAGGTGCCCGGCGTGCCGTCCGGGCCGGGGTCGGTGGGGGCCACGCCCGCGATCCCGGGGTCGCCGGTGCCGCCGTCGCCGGAGCCGTCGTCGCCCCGGTCGGCGCCGGGGTTGTCGTCGCCGGTGTCCTGGCCGGCGGAGGGGTTGACGCCGACGCGGTCGGCGGGGCCGCCGGTGTCGCCGTCGGAGGTGGCGCCGAGGGTGACCACGGTGCCGAGCACGGCGACCAGCAGGGCGCCGGCGCCCGCCGCGACGAGGTTGCGCTTGGCGAAGCCCTTGATGCCGCCGCGCGCCTTGCGGGACGGGCTGCCGCCCGGACGGCCCGGGGCCCGGTGGGCGACCAGCGTCGGGGCCTGCGGGGCGGGGCGCAGCGGCGGGAAGGGCGCGGGCGCCTGCTCGTACCGGGCGTCGGTCCCGTCCGTACCGGCCGCCGGTCCGGGGCCGTCGGTCGGGGTCGCTCCGTAGCCGCCCGGGGTCGCTCCGGAACCGCCGGCGACCGCTCCGAAGCCGCCCGGGGTCGCTCCGAAACCGCCGGCGACCGCTCCGAAGCCGCCGACCGCGGCACCCGGTCCGCCGGCCGCGGCACCGGGTCCGCCGGCCGCCGCGCCGGGGCCGCCCACCGCTGCGAAACCACCTGACGCCGTACCGGGACCGCCCGCGACCGCTGCGGAACCACCCGCCACGGCACCGGGTCCGCCCGCGGTCGCGCCAGCGTCCCCCGCGACCGCTCCGAAGCCGCCGGCCGCCGCGCCGGGACCGCCCGCCACCGCCCCGAAGCCCTCCGCCGCCGTGCCGGGGTCCGCAGGGGCCGTCGGCGCGCCGAAGGCGGTGCCGGCGCCCATGCCGGGGGTGTCGCCGGACCGGTCGATGACCAGGGCGAGGGCGCGGCGGCCGGCCACGGTGCCGCGCCGGTCGGCGGCGGCGCCGCGCAGCCCGATGGACGCCTCCAGCTCGGCGCGGGCCCGGTCCAGCCGGTCCTCGCACAGCGCGAGGACGCCGAGTTCGTGGTGGAAATAGGCCTGTTCGGCGACGTCGCCGGCGAGCCGGGCGGCCTCGGCGCCGGAGCGCAGCGACCGTTCCCAGGCGCCCCAGTGCAGCCCGGCGGCGAACGCGGGCGCCGCCGTGCGGGCCAGGGCCACGGCCGGGCTCTCCTCGTCCTCGGCGGGCGGCTCGGTGCCCGGCGCCAGCACCGCGAGGGCGGCCAGCAGGGCGTCGGCCTCGGCGCGGACGCGTTCGGGGGTGACCGAGGGGTGCCCGGCCCACCAGGCGTAGTGCCGGGCGGCGTCCAAGGCGCGGCCGGGGACGTCGTCGGCGTACCCGGCGCTTTCGAGCTGGGTGAGGACACCGGCGGCGAGCCGGTAGCGGGAGCCGACCGGCGAGATCAGACCGCAGGCGGCCAGCTCGCCGAGGGCGGCGTCGGCGTGGGTGTCGCCGATCAGCGCGGGCAGGTGCGCCGGGTGGGGCACCTCGCCGCCGAGGGCGACGGCGAACTCCAGGGCGGCTCGCGCGCAGGCGCTCAGCCGGGAGGCGAGCAGCGGCGCGGGCGCGGCGGCCTCCCCGAGGGACGGCAGCGGTACGTCGTCACCGGCGCCGGTGTCGTACGGGATCGCGTCCTCGGGGGCGCTGTCGGCGAAGACGCCGAACTCGTCGACGGCGTCGGCGCCGGCCCGCAGCCGGTCGCGGTGGCGCAGCAGGGCGCCGGCCTGGACGAACCGCAGCGGCAGGCCCTCGGACTCGAACCAGAGGTCACCGGCCCAGTTGGCCTCCTCCTCGGTGAGCGGGCGGCCGGCGGCGCGCTCCAGCAGGGCCACGCCGTCGGCGCGGTCCAGGCCGGGGAGGAAGACCTCCTCGACGCCCAGGTCGGGGGACGGGGCGGGCACGTCGGGGGTGGCGGCGACGAGGAAGGCGCACTCGGGGGTGGCCTCCAGCAGTTCGTCCAGGGCGGTGCCGCCGAACTCGGCGTCGTCCAGCAGGACGACGGCGCCGATCTCCCGGACGCGGTCGAGGAGTTCCTCGCGGGCCGGGCGGTGCAGGGGCGCGCGGTGGACGGCGTGGAAGAGGTCGTGGAGCAGGTCGTCGGCGGTGCGGTGGAAGCCGCTGAGGCGGACCACGCCGTCGGGGGCGAGGTCGGCGCAGTCCTCGGCGACGACGTCGAGGAGGCTGGTGCGGCCGGAGCCGGCGGGGCCGGTGAGGCGTACCGAACGGCCGCGGGCGAGCAGCCGGACCAGCCGGTCGCGCTCGTCGTCGCGGGCGAGCAGCGGCAGCGCGGGCCGGGCGGGGCCGGGCGGTACGGGGGGCCGGGCGGCACGCTCGGTCTCGGCGCGTTCGGCCGGGGTGCGCTTCTCGGGGCGGGCGGGCCGCTCGGTGGGCGGGCAGACCTCTATCTCGCTGCCGTCCACGGGGTTGACGGTGAGCAGGAAGTCGCCGGTGACCAGCCGCGCCATGCGGGCCGGCGCCGGCGCGTGCTGGCCGAAGTCGGGCGTGAGGGGGTCCCTGGGCGGGCGCGGGCGCGGCGGCCGGCCGTCGCCGTCGTGGCCGTACTCCTCAGGTCCCCGGTCGTTCGGGTCCATAGGTTCAAGCCCCCCAAAAGCGTCGTGTGCTTCGGTCACCGGTCGGGACCGCCCTCCCGGCCTTGCCGCACACCGCGCTGTCGCTTCTGGTCCGGTCCCGCCTGTGGGTCCCGAAGGCGGCGGGCAGCCGAACCCTAAACCTTCGCCCAGTATCTCCGACAGCCCGGGGTACCGCTCCGCCCGAGACGTCACAGTCTCGTGAGGATTGCGTGGTGCGCTTCACCGAGAGGGGTCCGGGTCTCCCCCGGACGTGCGTTCACACCCGTCCGGGGGGTCACACCCGGGGCAGGCTCTCCACTCCGATGCCGCCCTCGATGGCGAGGATGCGGTGCAGCCGGGTGGCCACCAGCAGGCGCTGCATCTGCGGCGGCACGCCGCGCAGCACCAGGCGCCGGCCGCAGCGGCCGGCCCGCCGGTGGGCCCCCATGATCACGCCGAGTCCGGTGGCGTCCCAGGAGTCCAGCTCGGACAGGTCGAGCACCAGGTCGCCGGCTCCGTCGTCGACGGCCGAGTGCAGGACCGTACGGGCGTCCGCCGCGCTGCGGACGTCGAGGCGGCCCCCGACGACCAGCTCGACGTGGTCGCCCCTGATGTGCATATGCGCTCCCGTGAGTGCGTCTCGTGCTCCGCGGTGTGGTGTCGGACCGGTGCCCGGTGTGCCGTGCGGGTGATGCAACCTCTGACCGTGTGCAACGGATAGGGGTTGCGAGCCGTGAGCGAACCGATACCGAATTCACTCCGGCGTGTGATGTCCGCGGCTCAGTACTTGTAGAAGCCCTGCCCGCTCTTGCGGCCGATGTCACCGGCGTCCACCATCCGGCGCATCGACTCCGGCGGGGCGAACTTCTCGTCCTGGGACTCGGTGTAGATGTTGCCCGTGGCGTGCAGCAGGATGTCCACGCCGGTCAGGTCGGCGGTGGCCAGGGGTCCCATGGCGTGGCCGAAGCCCAGCTTGCAGGCGAGGTCGATGTCCTCGGCGGTCGCGACGCCCGACTCGTGCAGCTTGGCGGCCTCGACGACGAGGGCGGAGATGAGCCGGGTGGTGACGAAGCCCGCGACATCGCGGTTGACGACGATGCAGGTCTTGCCGGTGGACTCGGCGAACTCCCGGGCCCTGGCGAGGGTTTCGTCGCTCGTCTTGTAGCCGCGCACCAGCTCGCACAGCCGCATCATCGGGACCGGGGAGAAGAAGTGGGTGCCGACGACCCGTTCGGGGCGCTCGGTCACGGCCGCGATCTTGGTGATCGGGATGGCGGAGGTGTTGGAGGCCAGGATCGCCTCGTCCTTCGCCAGTCTGTCGAGCGCGCGGAAGATCTCGTGCTTGACGTCCAGCTTCTCGAAGACGGCCTCGATGATCACGTCCGCGTCGGCGACGGCGTCCAGGTCGGTGGTGGGGGTGATCCGGGCGAGGGCGGCGTCGGCGTCGTGCGCCTCCAGCGCGCCCTTGGCGACGAACTTGCCGTACGACGCCTTGATGCCGTCGGTGCCGCGGCGCAGCGCCTCGTCGGTGACGTCGCGCAGGACGACGTCCCAGCCCGCCTGTGCGGAGACCTGGGCGATGCCGGACCCCATGAGACCGGCTCCGATGACGGCGAGCTTGCGTGCCACTGTGCGACTCCCCTGATGCGCGTCCTTCTGCCTCTCCGGCGGACACTAGCGGTCGTGAGGGGCGGTGTGACCGGTAAGTAACGCGCGTCACGTCTCAGATGACGGACATCACACCGGAGGGGGTCATCCGGCGGTTCGTACGGCGTAGTTGAGCACCTTGCCGCTCAGCGGTCGCTCATCACGGCCGGGGCGTAACTACGCTGGGCGCATGGTCAACCTGACGCGCATCTACACCCGGACCGGCGACCGGGGCACCACCGCACTCGGCGACATGAGCCGGGTGCCCAAGACCGATCTGCGGATCGCCGCGTACGCCGACGCCAACGAGGCCAACGCGGTGATCGGGACGGCGATCGCCCTGGGCGGGCTGGACGAGGAGGTCGTCGAGGTCCTGGTCCGGGTGCAGAACGACCTGTTCGACGTGGGCGCGGACCTCTCCACGCCGGTCGCCGAGAACCCGGAGTACCCGCCGCTGCGCGTGGAGCAGTTCTACGTGGACAGGCTGGAGGCGGACTGCGACCGCTTCAACGAGGAGTTGGAGAAGCTGCGCTCCTTCATCCTGCCCGGCGGCACGCCCGGTGCCGCCCTGCTGCACCAGGCGTGCACCGTGGTCCGGCGGGCCGAACGCTCCACCTGGGCCGCGCTGGAGGCGCACGGCGAGGCGATGAACCCGCTCACCGCGACCTACCTCAACCGCCTGTCCGACCTCCTGTTCATCCTCGCTCGCACGGCGAACAAGGAGGTCGGGGACGTGCTGTGGGTGCCGGGCGGGGAGAGGTAGGTTCCGGCCCGGTCCCCGGCCGCGGCTTCGTCGTGGCCGGTCGCGCAGTTCCCCGCGCCGCCGGCGGGCTCCGGTGCCTTCTTCGGCCAGATCAGGTACGTCAGCGCGATCAGCCCGTGGATGGCGGCCGCCCGCCAGGCGATGTGCTCCCAGTCCGTCAGGGAGCCGGTGCGGGCCGGGTCGTCGACGTACCACATGGCGAGCCGGAGCAGCCCGGTCGCCACGGCGGCGGCGACCAGCGTGCCGAGCCAGACCCGGCCCTCGTGCCGGGCGCGGGCCATGCCGTAGCGCGGGGGCCGGACCCGCGGGCGGCCGTCGAGGCGGTGCGCGGCGAGGCCGTCGAGCCACTTCACCGTGCGGTGGCCGTGGCCGACGGTGTAGCCGAGGTAGAGCGCGGCGAGGCCGTGGGTCCAGTCCGGATCGGCGCCGTTCCTCAGGTCCAGCGCGGTGACGGCCAGCAGCGCGGCCTCCAGGAGTGGCTCGCACAGCAGCAGCGCGAGGCCGGTGCGCGGCATCCGCAGCAGATAGCGGACGGCCAGCCCGGCCGCCAGCAGCACCCAGAAGCCGGCCTCGCAGACGATGATCAGGGTGACGATCACGGTTCGCTCCTCTCGGTCACCCCTTCAGGCTCCCGTGCGCGGCGGCCCGGATCGTCGTCGCCGGTGACGAACCCCGGGTACATCGAAAGATGCAGCGCGGGACCGTCCCCGGGGATCAGGCGGGCGCCGCGCGGGCCGTGTTGGATGAGGGACATGGCCGTCGCCCTCCCCCGCCCGCACCGCTTCGACGTGTACGTCGCGGTCGGCGGCCTGCTCAGCGGCGTACTGCTGACGGTCCTCGGGCTCGGCGTCCGGCCGGCCGACGACCCGGTCGTGCTGTTCGACGGCCCCTGGCCGCTGCTGCTGCCGCTCGCCGTCACGGCGGGCTGCGAGCTGCTGCGCCGGTCCGCGCCGCGCGCCGCCCTGCTGGCCGGCACCGCCGCCGTCGTACTGGACCTGACGACCCGGGGCAACCTGGTCACGGTCCTGCTGTTCACCGACCTGATGTACGCCGCCGTCCTGTACGGCCCGCCCGCCGCGGCCCGCCGCATCCCGTGGATCACCGGGCTGCTCA
The DNA here is from genome assembly GCF_042899225.1 of Streptomyces sp. NPDC000134. Classification (NCBI taxonomy): domain Bacteria; kingdom Bacillati; phylum Actinomycetota; class Actinomycetes; order Kitasatosporales; family Streptomycetaceae; genus Streptomyces; species Streptomyces sp. NPDC000134. Next base: position 300,932 of record NZ_JBIAZN010000006.1, on the reverse strand, counting down.
CGGTCGCGGGCACGGTGGTGCCGTTCGCGGTGTGGCGGGTGCCGGAGGCGCTGCTGATCGGGGTGGCCGTCGGGATCGTCTCCTTCGGGCCGGCCTCCACCGGCCTGATCGTCCGCAACCACCGCGAGGCCGCCGACGCCGCCCTGCTGCGCGCCGAGCAGACCGCGCTCCTCGCCGAGCAGGACCGCGTCCAGGCGGTCACCGCGGAACGGTCCCGGATGGCCCGCGAGTTGCACGACCTGGTCGCCAACCACCTCTCCGCCATCGCCATCCACTCCACGGCCGCGCTCTCCCTGGACGACCCGGACACCTCCCGCCGCGCCCTCACCGTCATCCGGGAGAACAGCGTCGAGGGACTGGCCGAGATGCGGCGCCTGATCGGCATCCTGCGCGACGCCGGCGCGGGCACCGAGCCCGCCGCCGCGCCCACCCTGGACGGCCTCGCCGCCCTCGCCGACGGGGCCCGCGCCAACGGACTCGACGTCCGCCTCACGACCGTCCCCGGCGAGGGACTGCCGGTGCCCGTCGAACTGGCCGCCTACCGGATCGTCCAGGAGTCCCTCACCAACGCCCTCAAGCACGCCGCCGCCGGGCCCGTGCACGTCACCCTGACCAGGGACGCCCGCGTCCTCGGCGTGACGGTGACCAGCCCGTACGCCGGACCGGACACCCCCCGTGCCCCGGGTTCCGGCGCCGGTCTGGTCGGGATGCGGGAGCGGGCCGCGCTGCTGGGCGGCACGTTCGACGCCGGGCCCGACGGCGCGCGGTGGACCGTACGCGCCGCCCTGCCCCTCACCGAAGGAGACCCCGCATGATCCGCGTCCTGGTCGCCGAGGACCAGTCCGCCGTCCGCGCCGGACTGGTGCTGATCCTGGGCAGCGCCCCCGACATCGAGGTGGCCGGCGAGGCCGCCGACGGCGAGCGGGCGGTGGCCCTCGCCCGGGAGCTGCGGCCGGACGTGGTGCTGATGGACGTACAGATGCCGCGCCTGGACGGGGTGTCGGCGACCCGGGAGATCGTCGCCGAGGGGCTGGCGGACGTGCTGGTGCTGACCACCTTCGACCTGGACGAGTACGTGTTCGGGGCGCTGCGGGCGGGCGCCGCCGGGTTTCTGCTGAAGAACACCGAGGCGGACGCCCTGCTCACCGCCGTGCGCACGGTGGCCGCCGGTGAGGGGATCGTCGCCCCGGCCGTGACCCGGCGGCTGATCGCCGAGTTCGCGGCGCGGCCGGCCCGGCGGACGGACGTCGATCCGGCGGTGCTGGAGGGGCTGACCCGGCGGGAGCGCGAGGTGCTGTCCTGCCTCGGCGAGGGGCTGTCCAACGCGGCGGTCGCGGACCGCCTCCAGATGGCCGAGGCCACGGTGAAGACGCACGTCAGCCGGTTGCTGGGCAAGCTCGGGCTGCGCAGCCGGGTGCAAGCGGCGATGCTGGCGCAGGAGTTGGACCGCTGATCGGGCGTCGGACACCCACTGTTCGCCCAGTGGTCCAGACCTATTGACCTATGGTCCAGACCTTTCTATTCTCGCGGCACTGCGGGCGTGATGGCTCAGTCATGCCCACAACAACACCCCATAAAAGGGAGGCGCATCATGCGCTTCAAGCTCAGACACCGGGCCGCGGCACTCGCCGCGACGCTCGCACTCCCCCTCGCCGGCCTCGTCGCCCTGGCGACGCCCGCCCCGGCCGCCACCACCGCGACCGCCGCCACCGCCACCTACGCCAAGACCCAGGACTGGGGCGCCGGCTTCGAGGGCAAGTGGACGGTGAAGAACACCGGCACCACCAGCATCAGCTCCTGGACCGTGGAGTGGGACTTCCCCTCCGGCACCAAGGTCACCTCCGCCTGGGACGCCACCGTCACCAACTCCGGTGACCACTGGACCGCCAAGAACCTCGGCTGGAACGGCACCCTCGCCCCCGGCGCCTCCGTCTCCTTCGGCTTCAACGGCTCCGGTTCCGGATCGCCCGCGGGCTGCAAGCTCAACGGCGGCTCCTGCGACGGCACCTCCGTCCCCGGCGACGCGGCCCCCTCGGCGCCCGGCACCCCGACCGCCTCCGACATCACCGACACCTCGGTGAAGCTGTCCTGGTCGGCGGCGACCGACGACAAGGGCGTCAAGAACTACGACGTGCTGCGCGACGGCGCCAAGGTCGCCACCGTCACCGGCACCTCGTACAGCGACACGGGCCTGACCAAGGGCACCGACTACTCGTACACCGTCCAGGCCCGGGACACCGCCGACCAGACCGGTCCGGCCAGCGGCGCCGTCAAGGTCCGCACCACCGGCACCACCGACCCGGGCACCCCCGGCTCCAAGGTCAACCTCGGCTATTTCACCGAGTGGGGCGTCTACGGCCGCAACTACCACGTGAAGAACCTGGTGTCCTCGGGCTCCGCCTCGAAGATCACCCACATCAACTACGCGTTCGGCAACGTCAAGAACGGTCAGTGCACCGTCGACGACACCTTCGCCGCGTACGAGAAGGCGTACACCGCCGACCAGTCCGTCAGCGGCACCGCCGACACCTGGGACCAGCCGCTGCGCGGCAACTTCAACCAGTTGCGCCAGCTCAAGGCGAAGTACCCGAACATCAAGATCCTGTACTCCTTCGGCGGCTGGACCTACTCCGGCGGCTTCGGACAGGCCGCCCAGAACGCGGCCGCGTTCGCCAAGTCCTGCAAGTCGGTCGTGGAGGACCCGCGCTGGGCGGACGTCTTCGACGGCATCGACATCGACTGGGAGTACCCGAACGCCTGCGGTCTGACCTGCGACACCTCCGGTGCCGCCGCGCTCAAGAACCTGACCCAGGCCCTGCGCGCCGAGTTCGGCAAGGACTACCTCATCACCGCCGCGATCACCGGTGACGGCTCCTCCGGCGGCAAGCTCGACGCGGCCGACTACGGCGGCGCCGCGCAGTACCTCGACTGGTACAACGTGATGACGTACGACTACTTCGGCGCCTGGGCGACCACCGGCCCGACCGCCCCGCACTCCCCGCTGACCTCGTACTCCGGCATCCCGGCCGCGGGCTTCAACTCCGCGGACGCGATCGCCAAGCTCAAGGCCAAGGGCGTGCCGGCCAGCAAGCTGCTGCTCGGCATCGGCTTCTACGGCCGCGGCTGGACCGGCGTCACCCAGTCCGCCCCCGGCGGCACGGCGACCGGCGCGGCGCCGGGCACCTACGAGGCGGGCATCGAGGACTACAAGGTCCTCAAGAACTCCTGCCCCGTCACCGGCACCATCGCCGGCACGGCGTACGCCCACTGCGGCAACCAGTGGTGGTCGTACGACACCCCGTCGACGATCGCCGGCAAGATGACCTGGGCCAAGAACCAGGGCCTGGGCGGCGCGTTCTTCTGGGAGTTCAGCGGCGACACCAGCAACGGCGAGCTGGTGACCGCCATCAGCAACGGTCTGAAGTAAGAGCTTTAGGCGACATTGACGCTCCCCCAGACTTCGTCCGGGGGGACCCCCACCCAGCGGGTGAATGTGGCTACGCCACATTCACCCGCTGTCCGGGCGGGGCTGCCTCGAGCCACGCGAGGAATCCGGTCAGCGCGTCTTCGCTCATCGCCAGTTCCAGCCGGGTCCCCCGGTGCAGACACGCGAGGACCACGGAGTCGGAGAGCAGGGCCAGCTCCTCCTCGCCCTCCGGGACGCGGCGGCCGGCCACCTCGATCGCGGACCGCTCCAGCACCCGGCGCGGCCGGGGCGAGTACGAGAAGACCCGGTACCACTCGACCCGGTCACCGTTGTACCGGGCCACCCCGTAGGCCCAGCCCTTGCCGTCGGCCTCGCCCTCCTTGGGGGCGTCCCAGCGCAGCGAGCAGTCGAAGGTGCCGCCCGAGCGCTGGATCAGCCGGCGGCGCAGTCCGAAGACGAACAGTCCCACCACCAGGAGGGCGACGACCATTCCGCACACAGTCAGAGCGAGGACCATCGGCACCGACCTCCTCGTCTCCTAGGTAACGGAACGTAAAAAACACCCACATCTGCCTCAGCCGCGGCCGGGTCCGGATCACTCCGGTCCCAGCCGCGGCTGAGTGACGTCATAGCACGGCGCTTGGGCTCAGTGCGCCGCCGCCGCACGCAGTCGGACGTCGGCGCGCCGCTCGGCGGTGGCGTCGCCCTCCGCCTTGGCGCGCTCCAGCTCCCGCTCGGCGCGCTGGACGTCGATCTCGTCCGACAGCTCGGCGACCTCCGCCAGCAGCGACAGCTTGTCGTCCGCGAACGAGATGAAACCGCCGTGCACCGCGGCGACGACCGTCCCGCCGTCACTCGTACGAATGGTCACCGGGCCCGACTCCAGCACACCGAGCAGCGGCTGGTGACCGGGCATGACGCCGATGTCGCCGGACGTGGTGCGCGCGACGACCAGGGTGGCCTCGCCGGACCAGACCTCTCGGTCGGCCGCGACCAGCGCGACGTGCAGCTCAGCAGCCAAGGGTGGCTCCTCGGGTCACCACCCGGCGGGTCTGCCGGGTGTTGGTTACAAGTCTAAGGGGCGTGGCGGAGGGGGCGGGACGCGCCCGCCCCCTCACCGAAGAACTCCGGGGTCAGGAGACGCCCAGCTCCTTCGCGTTCTTCTTCAGGTCCTCAAGACCACCGCACATGAAGAACGCCTGCTCGGGGAAGTGGTCGTACTCACCGTCGCAGATCGCGTTGAACGCGGCGATCGACTCGTCCAGCGGCACGTCCGAGCCGTCCACGCCGGTGAACTGCTTGGCGACGTGGGTGTTCTGGGACAGGAAGCGCTCGACGCGGCGGGCGCGCTGGACGACCAGCTTGTCCTCCTCGCCCAGCTCGTCGATGCCGAGGATGGCGATGATGTCCTGGAGGTCCTTGTACTTCTGCAGGATGTTCTTGACGCGCATGGCGCAGTCGTAGTGGTCCTGCGCGATGTACCGCGGGTCCAGGATGCGGGACGTGGAGTCCAGCGGGTCCACGGCCGGGTAGATGCCCTTCTCCGAGATCGGACGGGAGAGCACCGTCGTCGCGTCGAGGTGGGCGAAGGTGGTGGCCGGGGCCGGGTCGGTCAGGTCGTCCGCGGGGACGTAGATCGCCTGCATCGAGGTGATCGAGTGACCGCGGGTCGAGGTGATGCGCTCCTGGAGGAGACCCATCTCGTCGGCCAGGTTCGGCTGGTAGCCCACCGCGGAGGGCATCCGGCCGAGCAGGGTCGAGACCTCGGAGCCGGCCTGCGTGAAGCGGAAGATGTTGTCGATGAAGAACAGCACGTCCTGCTTCTGCACATCGCGGAAGTACTCCGCCATGGTCAGACCGGCCAGCGCCACCCGCAGACGGGTGCCCGGGGGCTCGTCCATCTGGCCGAAGACCAGGGCGGTCTTGTCGATGACGCCGGACTCGCTCATCTCGTCGATGAGGTCGTTGCCCTCACGGGTGCGCTCGCCGACACCGGCGAACACCGAGACACCGTCGTGGTTGTTGGCGACGCGGTAGATCATCTCCTGGATGAGCACCGTCTTGCCGACGCCGGCGCCGCCGAACAGACCGATCTTGCCGCCCTTGACGTACGGGGTCAGCAGGTCGATGACCTTGACGCCGGTCTCGAACATCTCGGTCTTCGACTCGAGCTCGTCGAAGTTCGGGGCCTTGCGGTGGATGGACCAGCGCTCGCCCGAGTACGACTCGTCGACGTTCAGCACCTCACCGAGGGTGTTGAACACCTTGCCCTTGGTGAAGTCGCCGACCGGGACGGTGATGCCGTCGCCGGTGTCGGTGACCGGGGCCTGGCGGACCAGGCCGTCGGTGGGCTGCATGGAGATGGTGCGGACCAGGCCGTCGCCCAGGTGCTGGGCGACCTCCAGGGTCAGGGTCTTCTTCTCGCCGGCGTTGGCCGGGTCGGCCACCTCGACGTGAAGGGCGTTGTAGATCTCCGGCATCGCGTCGACGGGGAACTCCACGTCGACGACCGGGCCGATGACCCGCGCGACGCGGCCCGTGGCCACGCCCGCCGCAGCGGTCGGCTCAACAGTGGTGGTCATTACTTGTCACTCCCCGCGGTCGCGTCGGCCAGGGCGCTGGCGCCACCGACGATCTCGCTGATTTCCTGGGTGATTTCGGCCTGGCGGGCCGCGTTGGCAAGACGGGAGAGCGTGTTGATCAGCTCGCCCGCGTTGTCGGTGGCCGACTTCATCGCGCGCCGCGTGGCGGCGTGCTTCGAAGCGGCCGACTGGAGCAGCGCGTTGTAGATCCGGCTCTCGACGTACCGCGGCAGCAGGGCGTCGAGGACGTCCTCCGCCGACGGCTCGAAGTCGTACAGCGGGAGGATCTCGCCCTTGGCGGGCGAGTCCTCCTTGACCTCGTCGAGGCGCAGCGGCAGCAACTGGTCGCCGACCGCCGTCTGGGTCATCATCGACACGAACTCCGTGTAGACGATGTGGAGTTCGTCCACGCCGCCCTCGGCGGTGTCCGTCTCGATGGCCTCGATCAGCGGTGCCGCGACCTTCTTGGCGTCCGCGTAGGACGGCTCGTCGGTGAACCCGGACCACGACTCCGTGATTTTGCGCTCGCGGAAGTTGTAGTGGGCGACACCCCGGCGGCCGACGATGTAGACGACGACCTCCTTGCCTTCCTTCTCCAGCTTCGCGGTGAGCTGCTCAGCCTGCTTGATGGCGTTGGAGTTGAAGGCACCGGCCAGACCGCGGTCGCTGGTCAGCAGCAGGACCGCGGACCGGGTGACCGTCTCGGCCTGGGTGGTCAGCGGGTGCTTGGTGTTCGATCCCGTGCCGACCGCGGTGACCGCGCGGGTCAGCTCGGTCGCGTACGGCGTGGAGGCCGCCACCTTGCGCTGCGCCTTGACGACGCGCGAGGCGGCGATCATCTCCATCGCCTTCGTGATCTTCTTGGTCGCGGTGACGGATCGGATGCGACGCTTGTAGACCCGGAGCTGGGCTCCCATGAGTCAGGTCCCTTCCTTACGTCACTTGGCCGCGGCCGGGGCGTCCTCGCCGAGCAGCTTGCCGTCCGAGGTCTCGAACTGCTTCTTGAACTCGGCAATGGCGTCGCCGACGGCCTGCAGGGTGTCGTCGGACATCTTGCCGCCCTCGCGGATGGAGGTCATGAGGCCCTGCTCCTTGCGGTGCAGGTACTCCAGCAGCTCCCGCTCGAAGCGGCGGATGTCCGCGACCGGCACGTCGTCCATGCGGCCGGTGGTGCCGGCCCAGACGGAGACGACCTGGTCCTCGGTGGACATCGGCTCGTACTGGTTCTGCTTGAGCAGCTCGACCATGCGCTGGCCGCGCTCGAGCTGGGCCTTGGACGCGGCGTCCAGGTCGGAACCGAAGGCGGCGAACGCCTCCAGCTCACGGAACTGGGCGAGGTCCACGCGGAGCCGGCCGGAGACCTGCTTCATCGCCTTGTGCTGCGCGGAACCACCGACTCGGGAGACGGAGATACCGACGTTCAGCGCGGGGCGCTGACCGGCGTTGAACAGGTCCGACTCCAGGAAGCACTGGCCGTCGGTGATGGAGATGACGTTGGTCGGGATGAACGCCGAGACGTCATTGGCCTTGGTCTCGACGATCGGCAGACCGGTCATCGAGCCGGCGCCCATGTCGTCGGAGAGCTTGGCGCAGCGCTCCAGCAGCCGGGAGTGCAGGTAGAAGACGTCGCCCGGGTACGCCTCGCGCCCCGGCGGACGGCGCAGCAGCAGCGACACGGCGCGGTAGGCGTCGGCCTGCTTCGACAGGTCGTCGAAGATGATCAGGACGTGCTTGCCCTCGTACATCCACTGCTGGCCGATGGCCGAGCCGGTGTACGGCGCCAGGTACTTGAAGCCGGCCGGGTCGGAGGCCGGGGCGGCGACGATGGTCGTGTACTCCAGCGCGCCGTTCTCCTCCAGCGCGCGGCGGACCGACGCGATGGTGGAGCCCTTCTGGCCGATGGCGACGTAGATGCAGCGGACCTGCTTCTTCGGGTCGCCCGAGCGCCAGTTGTCGCGCTGGTTGATGATCGTGTCGACGGCCAGGGCGGTCTTGCCGGTCTGGCGGTCGCCGATGATGAGCTGGCGCTGGCCGCGGCCGATCGGCGTCATGGCGTCGACGGCCTTGTAGCCGGTCTCCATCGGCTCGTGCACCGACTTGCGCTGCATGACCGTGGGGGCCTGCAGTTCGAGGGCGCGGCGACCGGAGGTCTCGATCTCGCCGAGGCCGTCGATCGGGTTGCCGAGGGGGTCGACCACGCGGCCGAGGTAGCCCTCGCCGACCGCGACGGAGAGGACCTCGCCGGTACGGGTGACCGGCTGCCCCTCCTCGATACCGCTGAACTCGCCGAGTACGACGGCACCGATCTCGCGCTCTTCCAGGTTCAGCGCGAGACCGAGGGAGCCGTCCTCGAACTTCAGCAGCTCGTTGGCCATGGCCGAGGGCAGACCCTCGATCTTGGCGATACCGTCGCCGGCGACGGTGACCGTACCGACCTCCTCGCGCGAGGCCGCGTCCGGCTGGTACGACTGGACGAAGGTCTCCAGTGCGTCCCGGATCTCCTCCGGCCGGATCGTGAGCTCCGCCATCTGGGTTCCCTGCTCTCCTTGTTGGGCCCGAAGTTTCACTTTGGGGGGATGTCTCGAAATCCCGGACTCCCCCCTGAACGAGGTGAATCCTCTGCACGGCCCAACCGGGCCGTAGGTACACGTACGTACTGCTATGAAGTTGCTAGCCCGCCAGGCGGCGGCCGGCGTCCTCGAGGCGGTCGGCGATGGAGCCGTTGATCACCTCGTCGCCGACCTGCACCCGCATCCCGCCGAGGACCTCGGGGTCCACGTCGAGGTTGAGGTGCATGGGGCGGCCGTAGAGCTTGGCGAGGGCGGCGCCCAGGCGCAGCTTCTGCGTGTCGCTCAGCGGCACCGCCGACGTGACGACGGCGACCACGCGGTCCCGGCGCTCGGCGGCGAGCTTGGACAGGGACTCCAGTCCCGACTCCAGGCTACGTCCCCGGGGCGCGGTGACCAGGCGGGTCACCAGCCGCTCGGTGACCGGCCGGGCCCTGCCGCCGAGCAGGCTGCGCAGCAGCTCGCCCTTGGCCGGGGCGGTGGCCTTGCGGTCGGTCAGCGCGGCCCGCAGCTCGGTGCTGGAGCCGACGATCCGGCCGAACCGGAACAGCTCGTCCTCGACGTCGTCGAGGCTGCCGTCGCGCTGGGCGGCGGTGAGGTCGGCGGTGTTCGCCAGCTCCTCCAGCGCGTCCACCAGGTCGCGCGACTGCGACCAGCGGGAGCGCACCAGGCCGGACACCAGATCGGCGGTGGGGCCGCCGACCTGGGAGCCGAGCAGGCGCTGGATCAGGAGGGCCTTGGCCTCGCCGCTCTGCGCCGGGTCGGTGAGAACCCGGCGCAGGCCCACCTCGCGGTGGAGCAGCGCCGTGACGGAGGCCAGCTCGTCGGCGAGCGAGCCGGCGTCCACGGACGTGGCGTCCGTCAGCGCGTCGAGACGCTCGCGTGCGGCGGCCAGGGCCTCGCGGCTCGCTCCGTTCATCGCGACGCCTCGGCCTTCTCCTCGAGGTCATCGAGGAACCGGTCGATGACGCGGCTCTGGCGGGCGTGGTCCTCCAGGGACTCACCGACCAGCTTGCCGGCCAGCTCCGTGGCGAGCTTGCCGACGTCCTGGCGCAGCGCGGACGCGGCGGCCTTGCGGTCGGCTTCGATCTGGGCGTGACCGGCGGCGATGATCTCCTCACGCTGCCGCTGGCCTTCCGCGCGCATCTCGGCGATGAGCGCGGCACCCTGCTCCTGCGCCTCCTGGCGCAGGCGCGCGGCCTCGTGGCGGGCCTCGGCGAGCTGGGCCTTGTACTGCTCCAGGACGCTCTGGGCCTCGGTCTGCGCGGCCTCGGCCTTCTCGATACCGCCCTCGATGGCCTCGCGACGCTCCTCCAGAACCTTGTTGATGTTCGGGAGCAGCTTCTTGGCGAGGAAGCCGAAGACGATGACGAAAGCGATGAGGCCGATGACGACTTCCGGCCACGGCGGGATGAGGGGATTTTCCTTCTCACCCTCAGCCGCCAGGAAAACCAGGGCGGAGTTCACATCAGTGCCTTTCGTCGAAAGGGTCGGTCGTCAGGCCGTCTTAGTAGACGAACGGCATGACGAGACCGATCAGGGCGAGCGCCTCACAGAAGGCGAAGCCCAGGATCTGGTTGGCGCGGATCAGGCCGGCCGCCTCGGGCTGGCGGGCGAGGGCCTGGGTGCCGTTGCCGAAGATGATGCCGACGCCGACACCGGGGCCGATGGCGGCCAGGCCGTAACCAACGGAGCTGAGCGAACCATCGACAGCGGCAAGGGTGTTGGACATGCCAGTTCTTCCTTCTCTTTACGGACCGGTGGGGGTTGGCCACCGGACGGCTAGGGGGTAGGAGGCGGGACGCTCAGTGGTGCTCGGCGAGCGCGCCCTGGATGTAGGTGCAGGTCAGCAGGACGAACACATACGCCTGCACGGCCTGGATGAACAGCTCGAAGGCCGTCATGATGATCGTCATGACGAACGACACGCCGGCGTAGGCGATGCCGATGCCGTTCAGCAGGTACCAGCTCGCGATCGTGAAGAGCAGCAGCAGGGTGTGGCCCGCGAACATGTTGGCGAAGAGCCGGACGGCGTGCGTGAAGGGGCGGACGATCAGGTTCGAGAAGAACTCGATCGTCATGGCCAGCGGCAGCACGGCGCCGAGCGACTTGTCGTAGCCCGTCACGTTCTTGAAGAAACCGACGAATCCGTGGCGCTTGAACGTCAGCGAGACCCACAGGATGTAGACGATCGCGGCGAGACCGGCGGGGTAGGCGATGATCGACGTCACCGGGAACTGGGCGACCGGGATGATCGACCAGAGGTTCATCATCCAGATGAAGAAGAACAGGGCGACGATCAGCGGAACGTACTTCTCACCCTCCCGCTTGCCGAGCGTCTCGTAGACGACACCGCGGCGGATGAAGTCGTAGCCGGACTCGGCGATCATCTGGAGCTTGCCCGGGACGACCTTGGGGCGCGCGAACGCGGCCCAGAAGAAGCCGACGATGATGACCGAGCCGAGGAGCGCGAGCAGCATCGGCTTGTTGAAGTAGAAGCCGTTGCCGTCCGCGTTGCCGGCGAGCGGCTCGAAGAGGAACGAGTGCAGGCCGGGACCGGGGAAGCCACATCCGTCGAAGATGTGGCAGTCGGTCTCGAAGGCGAGCACCTGCGTCGGGTCAGCACTCACCGCGGGCTCCTTCATCGTGGCGCATGGGTACGGCAACCTCGTTGTGTCGGCGCGGCGCGGGGCCGCGGTTCGGCACGGGACTGGTGTTACGGATGTGGGGGCGGCTGTGGGGCATCTCGCCTCGCGAATGAGCAGGCGTCAGCTCAGATGCCCGCGCCCGCGATGCCGCAGTTGGCACCGGACGATAGCAGGATCTCTTCGACGCCCTTATCCCGGCCCTACCCCTCACGACGAGCGCCCCGTCTTTTCGGGCTTGTCGTCCGACGACTCGGGTTCGACGTAGAGGATCTTGGCCTTCATATGAGCACGGGTCTGCGCGGCGATCCACGTCAGGGTGCCGACGACCAGCGTGATCGCGAAGGACCGGGGGTTGAACAGGCTCGTGTTCTTGAACGCGGCGAGGAAGACGAACAGCAGCAGGATCTGCGCCGCGTAGAGCATCAGGCCCATCGCCTGGAAGAGGTGCGGAAGCGATTTGGCGGTGCGCTGCAGGACGTACAGCCCGATGCCCATGAACAGCATCACCACCAGCGTCGCGACGACGGCTCCGAGCACACCCTTGCCGCCGGCCAGCACACCACTGACGACGGCGGCGATGGCGCCGACGGCGACTGTGGGCACAGCGGCCTGGAGCAGGGTCCGGACGTCGTTGGACGGCATGGCGGCAACTCCGCTTTTCACAGGGGGCAGGGTGTCGTCATGGACGAGCGTAGTCCCGGGCTGAGTGGAGTCCTCACGCCAAGAGACCGGCGCATCGCGGTCCTTCGGCTCTCTCCGGGGGTTCTCGTGAACCGTATCACAAACTATTTGATGAGGTCTTTACCTGAGGGTGTGCTGGCTGTCACACATGAGAGTGACAGCGCGCGTTTGTGCAAAAACAGCGCCGTCTTGTCTGGTATTAGAGCGCTTTGCTCCCCCACGACTTGGCAATGCTCTAGTCAGATTCTTACCTTGGCAGCTTCGAACGAGGGCCGACGGCCGTTGCGCCATTGACACCCGTGGCTCCCGAGACACCGGCGGGCACCCGGTCCTCGCGCTCCTCGGCCCGGTCCGCCGGCTCCTCCTGCGGGGCCGCCCCGGCGACCGGGGCACCCACCGCGCGACGGCGGTAACGCGGCGGCACCAGGCGCTGCGCCCAGAGCGGGACGCGCGGGGTGAACCGCGGCAGCAGGAGCAGCACCAGGCCGAGGGCGCTGAGGAACACCACTCCCAGCACGATCCACATCGACGCCGAGTTCACCGAGTAGGCGAGCGCGCCGAAGGCGATCAGCGCCGACCAGAAGTACATGATCAGCACCGCGCGGCTGTGGCTGTGGCCCACTTCCAGCAGCCGGTGGTGCAGGTGGCCGCGGTCGGCGGCGAACGGCGACTGGCCGCGCCAGGTGCGGCGCACGATCGCCAGGATCAGGTCGGCGGCCGGGATGGCGATGATGGTCAGCGGCATCAGCAGCGGGATGTAGACCGGCACCATCTGGTGCACCGTGTTGCGCTCGGAGCCGGAGAACAGCCGCATCGCGTCCGGGTCGACCTGCCCGGTCACCGAGATCGCGCCGGCCGCCAGCACCAGGCCGATCAGCATCGACCCGGAGTCGCCCATGAAGATCCGCGCCGGGTGCATGTTGTGCGGCAGGAAGCCCAGGCACATGCCCATCAGGATCGCCGCGAACAGGGTCGCCGGGGCGGCGGCCTCGATGCCGTACGAGTACCAGATCCGGTAGGCGTACATGAAGAACGCCGCCGCGGCGATGCACACCATGCCGGCCGCGAGCCCGTCCAGGCCGTCCACGAAATTGACCGCGTTGATGGTGATGACCACCAGCGCCACCGTCAGCAGCGTGCCCTGCCACTGGGTGAGCGCCACATTGCCGACGCCCGGGATGGGCAGCCACAGGATCGTCAGACCCTGCACCACCATCACACCGGCGGCGATCATCTGGGCGCCCAGCTTGATCAGGGCGTCGATCTCGAACTTGTCGTCCAGGACACCGATCAGCCAGATCAGCGCCGCCCCGGAGAGCAGCGCACGGGGCTCGTTGGAGGTCTCGAAGACCTGGTTGAGGTTGGTGAGGTGGTCGGCGACCAGCATGCCCGCGCACAGTCCGAAGAACATGGCGATCCCGCCGAGCCGCGGAGTGGGTTCCCGGTGCACGTCACGGGCCCTGATCTCCGGCATCGCCCCCGCCACGATCGCGAACTTCCGTACCGGTCCGGTCAGCAGGTACGTCACCGCGGCCGTGATGCAGAGCGTCAGCAGGTATTCACGCACGGGCTTCCCCACAGGTCTCGCTGGCCATTCCAGGCCCACACCCTAGCGATGCGCGCATATGGGTGGGGACTTCCGGGTAGCGACGATGGTTGCACGCGGGGCTGTGCACCCGGGAGCAACCGCCGTCTTTCACCCCGGATACGGCGGAAACGCCTCCGCCAGTTCCCGGGCCAGCGACCGCGCCCGGGTGATACCCGTCTCCCCTCTCAGCACCCCGCCGACCAGCCCGGCGATCAGGCCCATCTCCGGCTCCCCCATGCCCTGCGTGGTGACCGCCGCGGTGCCCAGGCGCAGGCCGCGGGCGTCCGGGTGCGGCAGGGCGCAGCAGTCCAGGACCAGGCCGGCCGCGCCCAGCCTGCCGCGTGCGGTGCGGCCGTCGACGCCGAGCGGCGCGGGGTCGGCGGTCAGCAGGTGGGTGTCGGTGCCGCCGGTGGTGACGGCCAGGCCCTGGGCGGCCAGGCCCTCGCCGAGGACCCGGGCGTTGGCGACGACCTGATGGGCGTACGCGGCGAAGGCGGGGGTGCGGGCCTCGCCGAAGGCGACCGCCTTGGCGGCGACGGTGTGCATCTGCGCGCCGCTCTGGGTGAACGGGAAGACGGCCCGGTCCACCCGCTCGGCCAGCTCGGCGCCGCACAGCAGCATGCCGCCGCGCGGACCGCGCAGCACCTTGTGGGTGGTGGCGCAGACGATGTCCGCGTACGGCACCGGGCTGGGCGCCGCGCCCCCGGCGACCAGCCCGATGGGGTGGGCGGCGTCCGCGATGAGATACGCGCCGGCCTCGTCGGCGACCTCCCGGAAGAAGGCGTGGTCCATGTGGCGGGGGTAGGAGATCGAGCCGCACACGATGGCCTTGGGCCGGTGCGCGCGGGCCAGCGCGCGGACCTGGTCGTAGTCGATCAGGCCGGTCTCCGCGTCCACGCCGTAGCCGACGAACCGGAACCAGCGGCCGGAGAAGTTCCCGGGCGAACCGTGGGTGAGGTGCCCGCCGTGCGGCAGGCCGAGCGCGAGGACGGTGTCGCCGGGGCGCAGCAGGGCGGCGTAGGCGGCGAGCACCGCCGAGGAGCCCGAGTGGGACTGGACGTTGGCGTGCTCGGCACCGAACAGGGTCCGGGCGCGCTCGACGGCGAGGCGCTCGGCGGCGTCGACCAGCTCGCAGCCGCCGTGGTGCCGGGCCCCCGGGTAGCCCTCGGCGTACTTGTTGGCCAGCGGGGAGCCGAGCGCGGCCAGCACGGCGGGCGAGGTGAAGTTTTCGGCGGCGATGAGCTGGAGCGTGGTGGCCTGCCGGTGCCGCTCCCCGAGCAGGATGTCGGCCAGCTCGGGGTCCTGGCGCCGCAGGACGTCGGCATCGGCCGCACCGGTGGCGACGGGATGGGTGACCGACATGGCAGCGCTCCGGGCGGCTCGTCGACGAGGGCGTACGACCAATGTAGGCCCGGTGCGCGCCAGGTGCCCGTCGGATCGCGGCGGGGGTGCCCGTCAGGTGCGCGCGGGCACCCCGGTCAGTGCCGTGACCACCGGATCGAGTGCCTGGTGTATCTCGTCGCCGATCGACCGGAAGAAGGTCAGCGGGGCGCCGTAGGGGTCGTAGACCTCGTCCGCCTCGGCGGTCGGGGCCAGCAGCCAGCCGCGCAGCGCGGCGGCGGCGCGCACCAGGGCGCGGGCGCGGGCGACCACGCCCTCCTCCAGGGACGGCAGGGTCGCCGGGTCGATGGCGTTGACCAGGCGGGTGAACTCCTTCAGCGTGAAGGTGCGCAGGCCGGCCGAGTGCCCCATGGAGATGACCTGCGCGCGGTGGTCCCGGGTCGCCGTCAGCACCAGGTCGGCGCGGATCACGTGCTCGTCCAGCAGCTCGCGGCCGACGAAGCCGGAGGCGTCCGCGCCGAAGTCGGCGAGCACGGTCTCCGCGTTGGCCTCCATGGGGGCGCCCTCGTGTCCCCAGGTGCCGGCGCTCTCGATGATCAGCGGGCCGCCCAGGATGCCGAGCCGCTCCCGTACGAAGTGCCGGGTCAGCCGCTCGGTGATGGGCGAGCGGCAGACGTTGCCGGTGCTGACGTGGAGGATGCGGAACCGGTCGCGGGGCAGCCCGACGAAGGTGGTCGTCTGTTCCGCGAGACCGCCTATGCCGCGCCCCGCCTCCGGGGCCGTCAATTCGCCACCTCGAGGTCGGGTACGACCTTCCTCAGTTCCTCCGCCGAGATCGCGCCGGCCCGCAGCAGCACGGGCACCTCGCCGGTGACGTCGACGATGGAGGAGGGCACGTTGCCGGGGGTGGGGCCGCCGTCCAGGTAGACGGAGACGGAGTCGCCGAGCATGCTCTGCGCGGCGTCGCAGTCCTCCGGCGCGGGGTGGCCGGTGAGGTTGGCGGAGGTGACGCCCATGGGGCCGACCTCGGTGAGCAGCTCGATGGCGACCGGGTGCAGCGGCATCCGGACGGCGACGGTGCCCCGGGTGTCCCCGAGGTCCCACTGGAGCGAGGGCTGGTGCCGGGCGACGAGGGTGAGCGCGCCCGGCCAGAACGCGTCGACCAGCTCCCAGGCCAGCTCGGAGAAGTCGGTGACCAGGCCGTGCAGCGTGTTCGGGGAGCCGATGAGGACGGGGGTCGGCATGGCACGGCCGCGCCCCTTGGCCTCCAGCAGGTCGGCGACGGCCTCCGCGGCGAACGCGTCGGCGCCGATCCCGTACACCGTGTCCGTCGGCAGCACCACCAGCTCGCCACGGCGGACGGCGGACGCGGCCTCGCGCAGACCGGTCACGCGGTCGGTCGCGTCGTTGGTGTCGTATCGCCGTGCCATGTCTAGCGGGCCTCCTCGTACACGTGCTGCGGATGCGGGTTCGGGGCGGTGCTCACGGCAGCGCCTTGCGGGCGGTGGCGAACCGGGGGCGGTTGTTGAGGTCGGGGTGGTCGGCGGCGTCGGCCCAGCCCCGCTCCTCGGTGAAGATCCACGGCACCTGGCCGCCCTGGGTGTCGGCGTGCTCGACGACGACCACGCCGCCGGGGCGCAGCAGCCGGTGCGCGGTGCGCTCCAGACCGCGGATGAGGTCCAGGCCGTCCTCGCCGGAGAACAGCGCGAGCTGCGGGTCGTGGTCGCGGGCCTCGGGGGCGACGTACTCCCACTCGGTGAGCGGGATGTAGGGCGGGTTGGAGATGACCAGGTCGACCTGGCCGTCGAGGTCCGGGAAGGCGGTCAGGGCGTCGCCCTGGCGCAGCTCGACCCTGGACCCCGCCATGTTCCTGCGGGTCCACACCAGGGCGTCCTCGCTCAGCTCCACGGCGTACACGCGCGAGCGCGGCACCTCCTGGGCGAGGGCCAGCGCGATGGCGCCGGAGCCGGTGCACAGGTCGACGATGCAGGGCTCGACGACGTCCATGGCGCGTACCGCGTCTATCGCCCAGCCGACCACCGACTCGGTCTCCGGGCGGGGCACGAAGACACCGGGGCCGACCTGGAGTTCCAGGTAGCGGAAGTAGGCGCGTCCGGTGATGTGCTGGAGCGGTTCGCGGGCCTCGCGGCGGGCGATGACCTCCCAGTACCGGGCGTCGAAGTCCGCGTCCTTCACGGTGTGCAGCTCGCCCCGCTTGACGCCGTGCACGAACGCGGCGAGTTCCTCCGCGTCGGTGCGCGGCGAGGGCACGCCGGCGTCGGCCAGCCGCTGGGTGGCCTGGGCCACCTCCATGAGCAGCAGGTTCACGCGTCCTCCGAGCTGTCGGTGAGGGTCAGGCGGCGGCGAGCTTGGCGGCCGAGTCCGCGTCGACGCAGGCCTGGATCACCGCGTCGAGTTCGCCGTCCAGGACCTGGTCCAGGTTGTACGCCTTGAAGCCGACGCGGTGGTCCGAGATGCGGTTCTCCGGGAAGTTGTACGTGCGGATCTTCTCGGAGCGGTCCACGGTGCGGACCTGGCTGCGGCGGGCGTCGGCGGCCTCCCGCTCCGCCTCCTCCTGCGCCATGGCCAGCAGCCGTGAGCGCAGGATACGCAGTGCCTGCTCCTTGTTCTGGAGCTGGCTCTTCTCGTTCTGGCAGGAGGCGACGACGCCGGTCGGCAGGTGTGTGATGCGCACGGCGGAGTCGGTGGTGTTCACGGACTGCCCGCCGGGCCCGGAGGACCGGTAGACGTCGATGCGCAGGTCGTTCGGGTTGATCTCGACGTCGACCTCCTCGGCCTCGGGGGTCACCAGGACGCCGGCGGCGGAGGTGTGGATGCGGCCCTGGGACTCGGTGGCGGGCACCCGCTGCACGCGGTGCACGCCGCCCTCGTACTTCAGCCGGGCCCACACGCCCTGGCCGGGCTCGGTCTGGCCGCGGGTCTTCACGGCGACCTGGACGTCCTTGTAGCCGCCCAGCTCGGACTCGGTGGCGTCGATGATCTCGGTCTTCCAGCCGACCCGCTCGGCGTACCGCAGGTACATGCGCAGCAGGTCCCCGGCGAACAGCGCGGACTCGTCGCCGCCGGCGCCGGCCTTGATCTCCAGGATGACGTCCTTGTCGTCGCTGGGGTCGCGCGGGACGAGCAGCAGCCGCAGCTTCTCGGTCAGCTCCTCGCGGCGCTTCTCCAGGTCCTTGACCTCGGCCGCGAACTCGGGGTCGTCGGCGCCCAGTTCACGCGCGGTCTCGATGTCGTCGCCCGTCTGCTTCCAGGAGCGGTACGTGGCGATGATCGGGGTCAGCTCGGCGTAGCGCTTGTTCAGCTTGCGCGCGTTCGCCTGGTCGGCGTGGACCGACGGGTCGGCGAGCGTCTTCTCCAGGTCGGCGTGCTCGGCGACGAGTTCCTCGACGGCCTCGAACATCTTGGGGCTCCTGATACTGCGGTGAAAGGGGAAGGCGGGCGACCAAAAACGCCGGTCCCGGCACGCCCCGGGGTGGGGGCGCGACCGTGGACCGGCGGTCTGGGGCTCGCTACTTCTTGGAGCCGGCGGCAGCCTTGCCGAAGCGGGCCTCGAAGCGGGCCACGCGGCCACCGGTGTCGAGGATCTTCTGCTTGCCCGTGTAGAACGGGTGGCACTCGGAGCAGACCTCGGCCCGGATGGTGCCGGACTGGATGGTGCTGCGGGTGGTGAACGACGCGCCGCAGGTGCAGCTCACCTGGGTCTCGACGTACTCGGGGTGGATCTCGCGCTTCAAGGTGTCTCCTAGGTTCGGGAGGGCTCCGGGTCGCCGCCGCGGGATGCGGGAGCGTGAACCGGGGCCGACGGACCAGTCTGCCAGGACTGGCGCCTACTCCCCAAACCGGGGGGCGGGGCCGGCTATTCCCGGGGGTCTCAGGAGGCGCTGACGACGCCGTCCGCCTTGCCGGTGGCGGTGTCCTTCGTCGCACTCCTCGGGATCGCCCGGTCGTTCTTGAGGGCGGTCCAGACCTGCTGGGCCTTGGTCTCCTCGACGATGACGCGGTTGCCGTCCTGCGGGTCGTACCGGACCGGCATCGTGACCATGGTCATGTTGCCGGCGCCGATGCCCTTGAGGCTGCCGGCGAAGGACATCAGGGAGTTCACCGAGCCCAGGCCGGAGTCGGTGGTGACGGTCTTGGTGGCGGTGTCGGCGAGATCGACCAGCTTCTTGGGGTTGGTGAGCAGCCCGATGTCCTTGACCTGGTCGACCAGGGCCTTGATGAACGCCTGCTGGAGCTGGATGCGGCCGAGGTCGGAGCCGTCGCCGACGCCGTGCCGGGTGCGGACCAGGCCGAGGGCCTGCTCGCCGTCGAGGGTGTGCTCGCCGGCCTTCAGGCTGAGGTGGCTGTCGGGGTCCTCGATGTCCTTCGTGGTGGTGATGTCGACACCGCCGAGTTCGTCGATGAGCTTCTGGAAGCCGGTGAAGTCGACCTCCAGGTAGTGGTCCATGCGCAGGCCGCTGAGCGACTCGACGGTCTTGACCGCGCAGGCCGCGCCGCCGGTGGAGTACGCGGAGTTGAACATGGCGTTCGCGGCGGCGGGGTGGACGTCGCCCTCGGTGTCGGTGCACTCGGGGCGCTCGATGATGGTGTCGCGGGGGATGGAGACCACGCTGGCCTTCTTGTGGCCCTCGTGGACGTGCACGATCATCGCGGTGTCGGAGCGGGCGGTGCCGTCGTCGGTGCCGCCGCCGAGCTTCTCGTTGCCGCCGGCGCGGGTGTCCGAGCCGAGGACCAGGATGTTCTCGGAGCCGTCGTCGGTCTTCTCCGGGCGGTCGGTGCCCAGGGCCTGGTCGATGTCGACGCTGTCGAGGTTGCCGTTGAGCTTGAAGTACAGGTAGCCGACCCCGCTGCCGCCCAGGACGACGATGCCGGCCGCGGTCCAGGCGGCGACCAGCAGGCCCTTGCGCCTGCCGCGCGGCTTGCGGCGGCGGCCCTTGCCGCGGGGCCGCGGCCCGCTGGTACCGGACTCCCCTGGTATGCCGGAATCCGGCGTGCTCTCGGCTGGCATGTGCTCCTCGGCTCTCGGGCTCGTACCGGCACCATCGTCGCTCCGTCCGGTCAGACGGAGAAACCCGGGAAAGGGTTGCACAGCGTTCTGTGACCGGTCCGCGCGGCGCCGACTACACCGCGTATCGGCGAGGGCCAGGGATTCCGGCGCTCACCTGGGGTTTCGCGGGGCCGCACCGAACCGCACAGAAAACACACAGAAAGGGACCGGTGTGGCAAAGGTCTCTCGTGCGCACCTTCCGTCCCGTACGCCACGGACGCACCGGACGCACCGGGCGCACCGGACGCACCGGACGCCACGAGGGCCGCTCCCGGTGCGGGAGCGGCCCTCGTGGCGGTGCGGACGGTGTCCTCAGTCGCCGTTGCCCGGCGCGGGGGTCGTCTTCTGGATCTGGAGCAGGAACTCGGCGTTCGACTTGGTCTGCTTCATCTTGTCCAGGAGCAGCTCGATCGCCTGCTGCGAGTCGAGGGCGTGCAGCACCCGGCGCAGCTTCCAGACGATGGCCAGTTCCTCGCTGCCGAGCAGGATCTCCTCCTTGCGGGTGCCGGACGCGTCGACGTCCACCGCGGGGAAGATGCGCTTGTCGGCGAGCTTCCGGTCGAGCTTGAGCTCCATGTTGCCGGTGCCCTTGAACTCCTCGAAGATCACCTCGTCCATGCGGGACCCGGTGTCCACCAGCGCGGTGGCGAGGATGGTCAGCGAACCGCCGTCCTCGATGTTGCGGGCCGCACCGAAGAACCGCTTCGGCGGGTACAGGGCGGTGGAGTCGACACCACCGGAGAGGATGCGGCCGGAGGCCGGCGCGGCGAGGTTGTAGGCCCGGCCCAGACGCGTGATCGAGTCGAGCAGGACGACCACGTCGTGGCCCAGCTCCACCAGGCGCTTGGCGCGCTCGATGGCCAGCTCGGCGACGGTGGTGTGGTCCTCGGCCGGGCGGTCGAAGGTCGAGGAGATGACCTCGCCCTTGACCGACCGCTGCATGTCGGTGACCTCTTCGGGACGCTCGTCGACGAGGACGACCATCAGGTGGCACTCGGGGTTGTTGTGCGTGATCGCGTTGGCGACCGCCTGCATGATCATGGTCTTGCCGGTCTTCGGCGGGGCCACGATCAGACCGCGCTGGCCCTTGCCGATCGGCGAGACCAGGTCGATGATCCGGGTCGTCAGCACGCCCGGGTCGGTCTCCAGGCGGAGGCGGTCCTGCGGGTACAGCGGCGTCAGCTTGTTGAACTCCGGCCGCCCGCGGCCGTGTTCGGGCGCCATGCCGTTGACCGAGTCGAGGCGGACCAGCGCGTTGAACTTCTCGCGCCGCTCGCCTTCCTTGGGCTGGCGCACGGCGCCGGTGATGTGGTCGCCCTTGCGCAGGCCGTTCTTGCGGACCTGGGCGAGGGAGACGTACACGTCGTTGGGGCCCGGGAGGTAGCCCGAGGTGCGGATGAACGCGTAGTTGTCGAGGATGTCGAGGATGCCCGCGACCGGGATCAGCACGTCGTCCTCGTTGATCTGCGGCTCGGCGGCGATGTCGTCGCGTCCGCGCCGGCCCCGGCGGTCCCGGTAGCGCCCGCGCCGGCCGCGGCGGCCGCCGTCGAAGTCGTCGTCGTCCTGCTGCTGGCGGTCCTGCCGGCCGCCGCCCTGCTGCTGGCGCTGGCCGCCGCCCTGGTTCTGCTGGTCGTCGCCCTTGCCGCGGCGGTCGCGGTCGCCGCGCTCCCGGTCACCGCGGTCGCGGTCCCGGCCGCGGTCGCGGCGGTCGCGGCGGCGGCCCTCGCCGCCGTCGCCGTCGGAGCGGGCGTCGCCCTGGTGCTGCTGGCCGCCCTGGGACTGCTGCTGCGACTGCTGCGCGGCGGCGTCGGTCTTCGGCTCGGCGGCGACCGTCTCGGTCGCGGCGGCCGGGCTGCCGGCGTCGGCGGTGGCGCGGCGCCGGCGGCGCTCGGCGGGGGCCTCGTCGGCCTCGCTCGTCCGGGCGGGGGTGCCGGCGGGCTGCCCCGGGATCTCGATCTGCTGCTGGGCGCCGGCGGCCTTCTCGGCGGAGTCGGTGGCCTTGGCCGCCTTCTTCCCGGCCTTCTCGCCCTTGTCCGCCTTCTCGGCGGCGCCCTCGTCGCCCGTACGGGTCCGGGCGGTGGCGCGGCGCTTCGGCTTGCTCTCGGCGGCGCCGTCCGCGGCCTTGGCGGGCCCGCCCGAGGCGGCCTGCGCCTCCTTGATGACCTCGATCAGTTGACTCTTGCGCATCCGCGCGGTGCCCCTGATGCCGAGGCCGGATGCGACCTGCTGCAACTCGGCCAGCACCATGCCCTCGAGGCCGGTACCGCGGCGCCGCCGGGAGCCGGCACCGGTGGCAGGCGCGGAGGCGTCCGTGGCGGGCGCTGCAGCGGTCTCCTCGACACGTGCGCCCATCAGATCGGTGGTGTCGCTCACGAAGGGTCCTTCCCTGGAGCGGACGTCGGCCTGTCTGGCTCGGCGACCGGTTGTGCTGTCCGGCTTCGGTCCTTGCTGTGTGAACCGTGCCGGGGCGGTGGTCCGCCTAAGCGGCGGAAGAGATATCTGGTGATGGCGCTTCCTTGAGCCGTGGCACCCAGTGTCTGTGTCACGCGGCGTGGTCGCACCGGTTCCGGAGCGTGCCCGGCGAGCAGCTCAGTGCCGATGGAGGCCGGACGCGTGGCGTACGGCGTTCACAACACAATGCGGCTTGGGGGGCTCCCGGAAGAATGTCTGTCCCGGACGGGGACACGAGGCACCTCGCCATGGTGAGGTCGGGTGCAGACTTGAGGTTAACACTACCGGATCCAACAAACATTCCCCCTCTCCACATCCGGCAACCGTGCGCGTTCACATGTCGCCGGGGGGCGCGAGCGGCAGCACGCTCGCCCCTCGCAGATCCAGACTCAGCCGGTTCGCCGCCCAGTCCGCGCCGGCCAGCGCCTCGACCTTGTCGGCGGTGCCGGCCTCGGCCAGCGCCATGACGGTGGGTCCGGCACCGGAGATCACCGCGGGGATGCCGTCGCCCCGCAGCCGTTCCACCAGCGCCGCGCTGTCGGGCATGGCCGGGGCGCGGTACTCCTGGTGGAGGCGGTCCTCGGTGGCCGGCAGCAGCAGCTCGGGGCGCCGGGTGAGGGCCTCGACGAGCAGTGCGGCGCGGCCGGCGTTGGCGGCGGCGTCGACGTGCGGCACGGTGCGCGGGAGCAGTCCGCGCGCCGTCTCCGTCAGTACCGGCTTTCCGGGCACGAAAACCACCGGAACGATGGAATCGGCGGGCTCCATCCTGATCGCGCGGGCGGCGCCGCCCTCCAGCCAGGACAGGGTGAAGCCGCCCAGCAGACAGGCCGCCACGTTGTCGGGGTGGCCCTCGATCTCGGTGGCGAGGTCGAGGAGGGCCGCGTCGTCGAGGCGGGCCTCGCCGCCTATGGTCACCGCCCGCGCGGCGACGATGCCGGCGCAGATGGCGGCGGAGGAGGAGCCGAGGCCGCGGCCGTGCGGGATGCGGTTGGCGCAGACGATCTCCAGGCCGCGCGGCTGTCCGCCGAGCAGGTCGAAGGCGGTGCGCAGGGAGCGTACGAGCAGGTGCTTCTCGTCGCGGGGCAGGGTCTCGCCGCCCTCCCCCGCGATGTCGATGTGCAGCCCGGAGTCGGCCACCCGGACCACGACGTCGTCGTAGAGCCCCAGCGCGAGGCCGAGGGCGTCGAAGCCCGGACCGAGGTTGGCGCTGGTGGCGGGGACGCGCACCCGGACGGCGGCGGCGCGGAACGCTGGACCGGCCATCGCTCGTTGACTCTCCTTGAGCTGCGTGATGGTCGAATGACTTCCGAGGAACATCCGATGACGTACGAGGAACCCGATCCGGCCGCCGCAGCCTGCCGTACGGACGACCGTCCCGACCGCTTCCCGACCGCGGAGACGGCGCGGCACCGCGGCATATGCGGCGGGCGGGTTCGGTACAGCCTATCGAAGGAAGGTTCTGTGGCGACATAGGGCGCACAGGAGGCGCACGATGCGTGTCGTAAGCCCCCTATGCACCCCCGGTGAAACCCCTCCCCCGGTCGGCGCCGCCGTCTGCCCGGCCGGCCGGGCAGACGGGGGATCACACCAGGCCGAGGCGCTCCGCGGCGGTCGCGGCGTCGACCGGGACGGTGACCGGCTGGGGGGCGCCGGCGACGGCCCAGTCGGGGTCCTTCAGGCCGTTGCCGGTGACGGTGCACACGATCTTCTGGCCCGGGTCGACCTTGCCCTGCTCGGCGGCCTTCAGCAGACCGGCGACCGAGGCGGCGGAGGCGGGCTCGACGAAGACGCCCTCCTGGGAGGCCAACAGCCGGTAGGCGCGCAGGATCTCACGGTCCGTCACCTCGTCGATGGCGCCGCCCGACTCGTCCCGCGCGGCGAGCGCGAAGTCCCAGGAGGCGGGGTTGCCGATCCGGATGGCGGTGGCGATGGTCGACGGGTCCTTGACCACCTCGCCGCGCACGATCGGCGCGGAGCCGGACGCCTGGAACCCCCACATGCGCGGCGTGCGCGTGGCGATGCCGTCGGCGGCGTACTCCTTGTAGCCCTTCCAGTACGCGGTGATGTTGCCCGCGTTGCCGACCGGCAGGACGTGGATGTCGGGCGCGTCGCCGAGCATGTCGACGATCTCGAAGGCGGCGGTCTTCTGCCCCTCGATGCGCACCGGGTTGACCGAATTGACCAGCGCCACGGGGTAGTTGTCGCTGAGCGCGCGGGCCAGGGTGAGGCAGTCGTCGAAGTTGCCGTCGACCTGGAGGATCTTCGCGCCGTGCACGAGGGCCTGGCCCATCTTGCCGAGCGCGATCTTGCCCTGCGGCACGAGGACGGCGGACACCATGCCGGCGCGCACGCCGTACGCGGCGGCGGAGGCCGACGTATTGCCGGTGGAGGCGCAGATGACGGCCTGCGCGCCCTCCTCCTTGGCCTTGCTGATGGCCATGGTCATGCCGCGGTCCTTGAAGGACCCGGTGGGGTTCGCGCCCTCCACCTTGAGGTGGACCTCGCAGCCCGTGCGCTCGGAGAGCACCTGCGCGGGCACGAGCGGCGTGCCGCCCTCGCGGAGCGTCACGACCGGCGTGCTGGCGGAGACCGGCAGCCTGTCCCGGTACTCCTCGATGATTCCGCGCCACTGGTGGGTCATTGCTGGTTACTCTCCTTCAACCCGCATGATGCTGGCGACACCCCGCACGGTGTCGAGCTTGCGCAACGCCTCGACGGTGCCGCCGAGGGCGGCGTCGGACGCGCGGTGGGTGACGACGACGAGGGATGCCTCGCCGTCCTTTCCGGACTGCCGGACGGTGTCGATGGACACCCCGTGCTCGGCGAACACCGTGGCCACCTGGGCGAGCACGCCCGGCTTGTCGGCGACGTCGAGACTGATGTGGTACCGCGTGACCACCTCGCCCATCGGCGACACGGGCAGCGCGGCGTACGCGGACTCACCGGGCCCGCGCCCGCCGCCGAGCCGGTTGCGGCAGACGGCGACCAGGTCGCCGAGGACGGCGGAGGCGGTCGGCGCCCCGCCGGCGCCGGGCCCGTAGAACATGAGCTGCCCGGCCGCCTCCGACTCCACGAAGACGGCGTTGTAGGCCCCGCGGACATTGGCCAGCGGGTGGCTGAGCGGGATCATCGCGGGGTGCACCCGCGCGGTGACGGAGGCCCCGTCCGCGGCCCGCTCGCAGATGGCGAGCAGCTTGATGGTGCAGCCCATCTCCTTGGCGGAGGCGAAGTCGGCGGCGGTGACCTCGGTCATGCCCTCGCGGTAGACGTCGTCCAGGCGCACCCGCGTGTGGAAGGCGATCCCGGCGAGGATGGCGGCCTTGGCGGCGGCGTCGAAGCCCTCGACGTCGGCGGTCGGGTCGGCCTCCGCGTACCCCAGGGCGGTGGCCTCGTCGAGCGCCTCCTGGTACCCGGCGCCGGTGGAGTCCATGGCGTCGAGGATGAAGTTGGTCGTCCCGTTGACGATGCCGAGGACGCGGTTGACCTTGTCGCCGGCGAGGGACTCGCGCAGCGGGCGGATCAGCGGGATGGCGCCGGCGACGGCGGCCTCGTAGTACAGGTCCCGGCCGTGCTCGGCGGCGACGGCGTGCAGCGCGGCGCCGTCCTGGGCGAGCAGCGCCTTGTTGGCGGAGACCACGGAGGCGCCGTGCTCCATGGCGGTGGTGATCAGCGTCCGGGCGGGCTCGATGCCGCCGATGACCTCGACGACGACGTCGATGTCCCCGCGTTTGACCAGGGCGGTGGCGTCGGTGGTGACCAGCGCGGGGTCGATGCCCTCGCGGACCCGGTCGGGCCGCCGTACCGCCACGCCCGCCAGCTCCACCGGGGCGCCGATCCGGGCGGCGAGGTCGTCGGCGTGCGTCGTCATGATGCGCGCCACCTCTGAGCCGACCACTCCACAGCCCAGCAGCGCCACCTTCAGCGGACGCGTACGCATCATCCGACCTCGTTTCCTCTTACCGTCTGCGGTGGAACCAGTCTCACTCACCGGACGGGAGTTTCTGCCCTTCGTCCGGATCGTGAGACATTAATTTCAATTGCGCGGGGCGTGCGCGCGGAAGATCTCCCGCGCGCACGCGCCGGATCAGCCGACGTCGAGCCGCAGCAGATCCTCCTCGGTCTCACGCCGGACGACGACCCGCGCCTCGCCGTCCCGGACGGCGACGACGGGCGGGCGCAGCACGTGGTTGTAATTGCTCGCCATGGACCGGCAGTACGCCCCGGTGGCGGGTACGGCGATGAGGTCGCCCGGCGCCAGGTCGGCCGGCAGGAACGCGTCCTTGACCACGATGTCCCCGCTCTCGCAGTGCTTGCCGACGACCCGGGCGAGCATCGGCTCGGCGTCACTGGCCCGGGACACCAGGGCGACGCTGTACTCGGCGTCGTAGAGCGCGGTGCGGATGTTGTCCGACATGCCCCCGTCGACGGAGACGTACGTACGCAGCCCGTCGAGCGGCTTGACGGTGCCGACCTCGTACAGCGTGAAGGCGGTCGGCCCGACGATGGCCCGCCCGGGTTCCACGGAGATCCGCGGCACCCGCAGCCTTGCCGCCTCGCACTCCCGGGTGACGATCTCGGTCAGCGCCTTGGCGATCTCGTGCGGCTCGCGCGGATCGTCGTCGCTGGTGTACGCGATGCCGAGCCCGCCCCCGAGGTCGATCTCGGGCAGCTCGACGCCGTGCTCGTCCCGGATGTCCTTCAGCAGCCCGACCACGCGGTGCGCGGCCACCTCGAACCCGGACATGTCGAAGATCTGCGACCCGATGTGCGAGTGGATGCCGATCAGCTCCAGCCCGTCGAGCTGCAGCGCCCGCCGCACCGCCTCGGCGGCCTGCCCGCCCGCCAGCGGAATCCCGAACTTCTGGTCTTCATGAGCGGTGGCGATGAACTCGTGCGTGTGCGCCTCCACCCCCACGGTGATACGGATCTGCACCCGCTGCCGCTTGCCCAGCTCCCGGGCGATGTGAGCCACCCGGACGATCTCCTGGAAGGAGTCGAGCACGATCCGCCCGACCCCGGCGCGCACCGCCCTTTCCAGCTCCTGGGCGGACTTGTTGTTGCCGTGGAAGGCGATCCGCTCGGGGGCCATCCGGGCGGACAGCGCGGTGGCCAGCTCGCCCCCCGAGCACACGTCGAGGTTCAGCCCCTCCTCGTCCAGCCAGCGGACGACGGCCCGGGACAGGAACGCCTTCCCGGCGTAGAACACGTCGGCGTCGGCCCCGAAGGCGTCCCGCCAGGCCCGCGCCCGAGCACGGAAGTCGGTCTCGTCGAGGACGTAGGCGGGGGTGCCGTACTCCTCGGCGAGCCGGACGACGGAAATCCCGCCGACGGTGACGACCCCGTCGGCGTCGCGGTCGACGGTCCGCGCCCACACCTTCGGATCGAGGGCGTTGAGGTCGGCGGGCGGGGCGGCGTAGTGCCCCTCGGGGAGGACGTCGGCGTGCCGGGGCCCGGCGGGGTGTGCGGAACGGCTCATTTCTCCGGTGGCTCTCTTCAGAGGTGGTCGGGTGCGTCGATGCCGAGCAGGGACAGGCCGCCGGCCAGCACCGCCCCGGCGGCTTCGGCGAGCGCGAGCCGGGCACGGTGGGCGGCCGAGGGTTTCTCCTCCCCGACGGGCAGCACGAAGGGCAGCAGCGGCAGCAGCTCGTCGGCGACGGCGACGAGCTGCCGGGCGACCCGGTCGGGAGCCCGGTCCCGCGCCGCCGCCGCCAGCACCCGCGGATGATCACCGAGCCGCGCGAGCAACGCCTGAGCCCCGGCGACGGGCCCCGGGACGGCCCCGAACCCGAGGTCGGCGGCGTTACGGCTGAGGGCCCGCGTCCGGGCGTGGGCGTACCGCACCCGGAACAGGGGGTTCTCCTCCCGCTGCACGAGGTGCCGGCCGTCGATCCGGGGGCGGTCGTGCGCGGCGGGGTGGAGCAGGGCCCAGCGGGCGGCGTCGGGGCCGAGGGCGTGGGGGGAGGCGGGGGCGGGGGCGGGGCGGAGGTGGACGTCTTCGGGGGCGTCGGCGGTGTGGGCGTCGACGTCGGTGGGGCGGGCGTCGCGGGCGTCGGCGTCGTACACGTGGACGCCTTGCGACCGGAGGATGCGGGCGACGGCGTCCCGGAAGACGAGCGCACGAGCCTCGGAGGCACAGTGCAGCCGGACCCCGCGCCGCTCCCCGCCCTGCTGGACGAACCCGTACCGGACCCCGTCCCGCAGGATGTGCCCGACGAGCCCGGCGGAGGCGTCACGAGCGAGGTGCATATTGAGAAACCCGGGCCCGGTGACGACGACCTCGCGGATTCCGCCGGCGCCGAGGAGATACGGCCGCAGCGCCTCGGCCACGCGCCGGGGCGGCTGCCCGGCCGGTCGGGCGAGCTGCAACGCGAGGTTGCTGGCGTAGTCCCCGCATCCCCCGGGCCCCGGCGCGGTCACCACGGCCCGCTCAGGGACGGTCACGCTGAGCTTCCCCTCGTCGACAGCGCGCCGCACCGCGTGCAGCAGGGTGCGCGAGAGCTCGACGGGGGTCACGGCACCAGCGTAGGGGAGGAAGGGGGCGGGTAGGCGAACCAGTTTGCGGCGGTCCCGAGATGTGGACGGCGGCGCGTCTCACAGGGACAGCGGACCCCGACGACCACTACCCGGCGCGCTCCCCGCGTGCGGCGGCCTCGGTGTGCCCGTCCCCGTCGTCCCCGCCCTCACCGCCGCGGGACGGACGCTCGACCAGGTTCCGCACGAGCCCGACGAGGTCGGCGGGCTCGAACGGCTTGGCCAGGAACGCGTCGACGCCGACATCGAGACCGGCGTCGACCTCGTACGGGCCGCAGGCGCTGACGATGGCGAGCGGAAGGTCCCGGGTACGCGGATCGGCCCGCAGTCTGGCAGCGGTACGGAGCCCGTCGAGACGGGGCATCACCACGTCGAGGGTGATCACGTCGGGCCGCACCTGATGCACGACTTCCAGACACTCGGCACCATCGGCCGCGGTCACGACCTCGAAGCCCTCCAGCTCGAGGTTGACCCTGATCAACTGCCGGATCACCTTGTTGTCGTCCACGACAAGGACCCGGCCCGACGCGCCTGGCACAACTCGAGAGTAGGTCGGGACCGGCCATCGCGTCCGGCTTTTCCCGACTTCCACCCCCTGTGGGGGACCGCCCTTGATCACCTCACGCGAAACCCGGTCATGACCACCCCGACAGAGCTGGTAGTGTTTCACCCGTCGCCGCGAGCGACACGCCCCCGTAGCTCAGGGGATAGAGCAACGGCCTCCGGAGCCGTGTGCGCAGGTTCGAATCCTGCCGGGGGCACTTCGCAGGAAGTGCCTAAAGACCCCGCCACCAGCGAGTTCGCTGGAGTCGGGGTCTTCGCGTATGTGCAGGCGGATGCCACTGGAAGCGGGCGTATGTCGAGCTCTGTGGACTATTCG
Organism: Streptomyces sp. NPDC000134; assembly: GCF_042899225.1. Lineage (NCBI taxonomy): Bacteria > Bacillati > Actinomycetota > Actinomycetes > Kitasatosporales > Streptomycetaceae > Streptomyces > Streptomyces sp. NPDC000134. The sequence continues at coordinate 271,168 of NZ_JBIAZN010000006.1, read as the reverse complement.
TGGACAGGATCTTGGACTGTCCCCCCTAGTCAGCCCCAGAGTTGCCGGAAGGGCCATCAGCCGGCGTCCGGCCACTCCTCAGAGGACGAAGGCGGCTCCGGATCGTTCTGCCGCTCCACTCGCCGCGCGTTCTCCCCTCGTAGGGACGTCAACCACGGCCATAGATCCGGCAGAGGTTGTGCAGGGCAGGCGAGGCGGTGCTCGACGCGACACCGCTGGAACTGATCTGGCGGGCACACCCCGTAGACCGTCACCCGCCCATCGGACAGTTCGATCCACCGGTGCTCCGCCGGCACCGTATGGGCCAGAGGATTCATGTCCGGCTCCAGCAGCACCCACTCTTGCTCAAGCGTCGGCACTCGGTCCTGCGACAGACCGCAGTCAGGACAAGAGGACTGTCCACCACTCAGCCGCCGCGGTTCCCTCTCTAAAGGCCCCATACCGTGAGGGTCACCAGTCCGTCAGCCTCCGCGTAGAGCGCGAACCGGACGGAACCCCTGGGGCAGCAGTCCATCAGCGGAGCCAAAAGCGACGCGGCAGGTGGAACCGACAACCAACGGCCGACGACACGCGGCCGAGATACGGCGAAGCCCCCAGTCCATGCGGGCTGGGGGTTACGACTCACGTACCTGTCACTCGTACTCGCACAACAACTCTTCGATCTTGCGATTGACGACCTCTTGCCGCCCGTCGAAGCATTTTGCGTACCGGCTCAGCAAGACCTCCACGCTGTTGCCTGCGCGTTCGGCGACCTCCGTCGGGTCGACACCGGCGTTGAGCCAGGTGGACAACGCCGAGTGCCGGAGATCGTACGGACTAACCAACTCTTTCGTAAAAGCGATTGGTCAAGCCCGTGAGCTATCTAGACCGGGCAGGCCACCTGGCCAAACACGCTCCAAGCCTGAGCGCGCATCACGTCACCCCGCGGCAAGAGCAGAACAGTGCCCAGAAGGACCGAGCGGCGGCGCCACCTCCTGCGAGCGCGCCTACGTCCACTTAGCGTCGCGGCTCAAGTTGGGCAAGTAGCATTCACTGAGGCAGCTCAACGAGGGAACTTCGCAATGATCGACAAAAGGCACCTAAAATACCCAATTCACCTCAAAAGGGTATTGCGCGAGAATCTGCCCGCCGAGATGCACGCGCCCTTCGAGCCGAAGGAGTCACCTCACGGGCCCGAAGGAATCGTGGAGGTGGCCCAGGCGGTCGGGGCGGTGCGTGACTTCGGTATTTTGCGACTCTCACAAAAGGGTTAAAATGCAGATCCCTCTCCCAATTGACGAGAACGACACGCCATGCTCAGCCTGCATTGAACGTCCAGAGTGTCAAGCCTTTTCGGTGTTGGACGAACTGATCTATAGAAAGCCGACCTTCGTACGGCAAACTGACGCCACGTCCTTCCTGCGGGAAGCGAACGGCACTGCCCTCTACGAATCTCTGCAACGAACGATCAGGCACTGGATCTCCACCGTCCACTCTCTAAACAACCCTTCCCTGCAGGAATTCTCACTATCCACCCTCTTCGACTTCCTCGTCTCAGGTTTGTATGCATACCTTCTCCATTCCGGCGCCACCGACGGACAGCTGAACAAGCCGGCCTACCTACACAACGTAGATGGGCAGACTTTTGCATTCTTCCCTTATGTCTGGATGTGCCCCGGATGTGTGACTGAAGGGAATAACCTACGCGATGCTTATCTTGTAGGGTCTGAACTCCGCGGCGGCAAAAGATATGCCGTGCAAAAAAAATTGAGCCGCCCGAATGGCCGAATGATCGGCGACTTGGGAGCCCTCGTCATCAGGGCACTCGTCAGCGAACTTGCCAATGAGGCATACGTCACGACTGGCGGAGGCCATAGAGGCGAGTTTGATTTGGTAATCGCAACGGCAGAGCGGCTAATCCTTGGAGAGATCAAGTCCAGCCCGCTGGTAGCCTTCCCGCTCGTAGTAGGGCAACCCTCCCGCGAAAATGCGCATCACTCGTGGGTCGATGACCTAGCGGAATCAGCAGATTGGTCCTTTTTCGTAGGGGCCGCAGAACCTGAGCAACGTAAGCTTTCGATCTCACCTCCTATTGAGCCTCTCTGGCCCTTGAGAGATCTAGAAGGTATCGCTCAGGACGCAGGGAAAGTAGAAGTGTTGCTCACAGCGTGGCAACGTCACCTGGTTGGCTATCGACTTTTCAACAGTGAGGCACCCGAAACTCGGTGGCTGCGGTTCGGATGTGGCAATATCGAGTCTCGGGACCCGGAGTCCGGGCAGCGAGAGCAGCTCCGAGTAGATAACACAAAGAGCCTACCCGGGATCGACAGGACCGACGACATCAAGAAAGGCATCGCTCAGGTGATGCTTTTTGGCCGCCTGAAGCGAGGGTGCTCACGACAGGCGATCAAGACAGCACTCTTCGGAAACCTGTATGCAGAAACCCACCACGAACATTACATGAAGCCACTAGCTTCTCTGCAATTGCTGTGGCCGCAGGCGGAGCCAGTGTTTTTGTTCGACGCAATCATTGGGTTGAGTCGGAACATCATCAATGACGCCGAGATCAGCACGCTCTTCGGGCTCCCCAGCACACCTTACGAGGCCGATACGGTTGACCGTACGGCATTGCTCGAAGGCCTAGATGAGATGAGTGAATAGAAAGCCAGTGAGGCGCGGCGATCAGCTTGAGGAAGTTGATCGCCGCGCCTTGTCTCATACCTTTGTCGCAATCACTACCGCTTCGGCATAGTCGCCCTTTGACGCCGGCCGTGCTACGTAGTCCATCTTCGGCAGCTGGATCTTTACCACGTTGTCCAGCTTCAGCGGAATTTCATTGTGCGCCTCTGAAATGATCTCCGAGATTGCCTCCGGCATGCTTACACGGCGGACAATCTCCCGAGTCAGCAAGTCATAGAAGACATGCTCAGAGCTTACGACTAGGGCGATCTTACCTCCAGGTTTGGTGACCCTGGCCATCTCCCTTAGTGACTGCGCAATGTCCAGAAAATAGGCGGAGGTAGCCAACGCCTTGGGCTTCCTGGCTCGCTGTGGTTCCATCCACTCGACAAGCTCACTGATGCTTTGAGGGAGTCCAGACGAGCGGGCAGGAGCTGTACGGATAATACTTCCCACCATCTCCGTTTCGCGAACCATGATTTCCGCCTCGGACATGAGCCCAAGTGCGGTGAGAGAACATGCGCGACTTCTGAGGTATGTCTCACGCCCAGACGAAGCCGGTAGATATGGCGGGCTAGTTACGATTCCATCAATGCTGTTGTCCTGGTAGGGGAGCATTCGGACATCGCCTCGTTGAATATTGGCGGAACCCAGCTCACTAAAGTTGAGGAAGCCACCAGAAATAAGGAGGTCGCGTTGTTCGAGAGCTGCAACCATTTTGGAGAGGTGGTTACTCATCACTCGAATGAGCCGCCGAACTCCCATCGAAAGCGCAAACCGGTTGTCTCCGGTCCCCATCCAACGCAATCCGACTTTTGTGGCCAGTGCATGACTCAGAGCGATCCTGAGGAAGCGCCTTCCTACCTCATCTGAGTATGACGAGAGTGCTGAGAGCGCAATCCGAGTATCCTCCTCGATCTCATCCCGAAGCACCTCCGGGGTGATCTTCTTTCGGATGAACTCGGGCAGTTCGTACGCCGAGTTTGGCTCTGACGACTCCCCCCATAGCAGGCCTTGCTGCTGATTGGCTGACACAGCCACAAGAAAGTGCTCATATGCCTTACGCGCCTCACTGGCAGGGATCCTTATGGCATCGACCTTGAGCTTTGCCATCTCAACCGAGAGGGGATCTACATCGATGCCTTCGGCCTGGACTCCCATGAGGGTTGCTTCGACCCCGAGGGTGCCACTTCCCATAAAGGGGTCTAGCACCCTGCCACCATCGGGCAGCACGTAGTTCGTCAAGGCGCGCGCCATCCGCGGAAAGAACTTCGCCTTGTACTTGTGGAAGGAATGAGTCAGGTACTCGTTTTTCTTCCGGTTTAGGCCACTCAGACTTGTCGCTTTAAGTCCCGTAGCGCCGGCCGACCTCTCATAATAGGTCTGGAACGCTTCGGTGATGCTGATTTCTTGGGTGTCACCTTGAAGGAGATGGGAATAGAAACCTGCACGTTTCTGGAATGCCTCGCCTCCCTCTCTCGGAAACAGTCCCACGAGAATATGATCATTGTCGCGGGCTAGCTTTTGACCTTCAGCAAGCAACGCTGGGTCGATTGCCTGGTTCCACTTTTTAAGACTCGTGAACGTGTCGTTGCCCGAGATTCCACGCGCCTCAAGGAGGGCCAACTTCAGGTCGTCGCTTGTTTCGATGTCTTCCTTAAGGATCAGAATCGAAGGAGCAATCCCTGCCTGATCAATGGGAGTGGAAGACATGCGTCACCTTTCATTCTGTCACATTAGTAAGTCAGTAAATGAACACCTAAGTTGATGTCAGGAATCAACCGAGCAGTAATTATGGTAGCACATCAAGGCTGCCATAATTACCCCCCTAGGTGGAAAGAGTAGGCCATACAGTTTCCGTTCGATAACCGCTCATCACGCCTCGCAATAGGAGTGCTCGAACGCCATGCCAAGTTGCTGCCAATTATGTGAAATCTAGGTCCTCATGCACAAGTAGCGGTCCACTCAGCGGCAGTAGATCCCCCCTTGATTGATCCTTTAATGCATCGAGATCGAGTGCCTGCATGCCAGTACAGCAAAAAATCAAAGGGCTGCTGGTGATCCAGGCTCAGCCTGGAGGACAGTCGGACAGGCGCAGAGCGGGTCCTGCCGATGGGCACTGAGAAGCCGTGGACCATTCGTGGACACAATCCGCCCGATCAACCGCGCACGAGCCTCGGACCTGCTGCACTGCCCGAGAGTCCAAAGCCCTCCGGAGCCGTGTGCGCAGGTTCGAATTCTGCCGGGGGCACTCGCCTAGCGCCCCTCAATTGAGGTGCGACCAGGGCGGATGCCGACAGAACAGGCGGGAGTCAGTCTCACTGACTCCCGCCCTCTCTCGTTGTCTCTCACTGTCCGCGCACTATCTGCGATACATGCACCTGCCTGGCCGGCAAGGGTGAGCCCTGTCATGCCGAACCAGCTCTGGCTTGGCTCATGATCGCCTGGCGACAGGCTCCACAATACTCGCTGCACTTCCCCCTCCTGCGCTGCCATGATGGGCCAGTAAGCGCAGGCTCTCTGTCATCGGAGATGACCAGTGGTCAAGGCAGACTTGCTCGTGACTCCGGAGCGGTTCACAGAGTCAGCTTCCGATTTTTATGCACAACATCTCACCAACATGATGACTTTCAGCTCACTGAAATGTCCATGAGGGCCCACAGGTAGTTTCTCACCTCTACCGCGGAAGTTTTAGGCGGAGACGCAAAGGATCCTCGTGAAGTATCCCCACATCAGTTCATGCAACTCGACGTTTACGGACAATTCCTAGAGGAAACCAGACCGACACGCCGGGAAATGGTCTTGTCCCACAGGCGTTCAGGTCGGCGCGCAGGTAAGGGAAGTCGCGTCCCATGCCTGCCCGGACGAGAGTGTCTCGGAGGGCTGTGATCGCGTTTCGTGCCGCGTACTAGTCGGCTCTGTTCAGCGGCGACCAATGCGCAGCGTCGAGGTGGTGGGAGGGGTCAGGCACCGGAGACCGGCTCCTCCGGGTAGGCGGCCACCGCGTCTGCGGGGAGACCGAACTTCTCTCCGTAGTGGTCGACGCGGGCCAGCAGTTCTGCCGAGGCCCCCAGTACGGTCGCAAGGGCGATCGGGCGGCACGGGTTCGCTTCCGGGCGTCGGATCGGAGCGCGGAGCCACTCGTACCGGTCGCCGCTCAGGGGCATCGGGCCGGGCACCACGACCACCGAGTCACTGCTGAGGTACCGGTAGTCGACCGGCCTCTTGGCCTCGCGCTTGATGAAGTAGGCGAACCAGTACCGACTGTTGGCGCTCAAAAAGAATCCCACTCTCCGCGCCTTGTGGTCGATCATGACTGGTCCGCTCGGCAGGTCGTGACGATTCAGTTGGTCGAAAGCCTCCAATCCGAGGCGCTGTTCGACCGACACCACGTCGAAGAGTTGGCCCGCGGGAAGCATCAACGGGCGGCGAGGGTCGTCTTCCCACCGCATTCGGCACGTCACCGGGTCGCTGGCTGCCGCCGACAGCCATTCGATGCCCCGCCTGGTCATCGTCTGCACGTCTTCTCACCTCGGGTCGGCTGGCCCACGGCGCCTCTGCCGCAGTGACAACAGATTCCCGGGTACGGCGTCCACCTGGGCAGATGACGAGAGGTGACGGGGGATGACGGTCATTCTCGTGTCGCGTCATCCCCTGTCAGTTCCGATGGCTCTTGTCCTGCGTGTGCACCACTGCCAACGGAGCAGCAAAACGCGTAAGTTCGATGCGGCAGGAATTCGCATCACTCCCCTTGCACGGTACGAGGAGGGAAGGGCCACGTTCTCCACCGATCCCGTCTACGAGCGGTTACGGCAGTTGCGAGCGGAACGCGGCTGGAGTCAGCCACGTCTGGTGCGTGAGTTGCGGCGGGCCGCGACGAAGCGCGGGCATCAGTTGCCTTCGGACGAGAGCGTCAAGCGGCGTATCGCTAGCTGGGAGAACGGGCACAGCACGCCGGACGGGTTCTACGGGGCGTTGCTCGGCGACGTGTACGGCGTCTCTGTCCAGGAGATCGGGTTGGCCAGTGGCTGCACCGAAGACTCCGCGCTCCTTGATGTTGGTTACCCGGACAGTCCGGACGCTGCTATCAGCACGGTGGAGCGGCTGTGGAGTGCCGACCTCAACCGTTATGAGCCCCTGATTCAGTCGGAGGCCGCCGAGCCAGCGTGGCACGAAGCCTCTCTACGGTGGCTGGTGGCCCCGGAGCCGGCTCCCCGGTCCGGGCGGCCGGGGGCTCTACACGTCGGGCTCGGCGACGTGGCCGCGGTGAAGACCACTGTCGACATGTTCGCCCAGCTCGATGACCGGTTCGGTGGGGACCATGCTCGGCGGTCCGTGATCCAGTACCTCAGCAACGATGTCGTTCCGTTGCTGCGCGGCAGCTACAGCAATGCCGTTGGGCGGGCCCTGTACTCGACCGTGGCCGAGGCCACTCTGCTGGCCGGTTGGATGTCGTACGACGCCTGCCATCACGGTCTCGCGCAGCGCTACTTCCTCCAGGCCCTCCGGCTCGCCCAGGATGCCAACGACCGGCGGCTTGCCGGGAGCATCCTCTCGGCCATGAGCCACCAGGCGACGTTTCTCGGTCGGTACACCGAAGCGGCGACGCTCGCCCGCGCAGCCCTGATGGGCATTGCGCAGGTGGCAACCCCGACCCTCCGTGCTCAGTTCCACGCGATGGAGGCCCGCGCGCTCGCCCGTACGGGAGACGTGCGCGCCTGTGAAGCCGCGTTGGCGGCGGCCATGCGTGCGTTGGCCGGCCGGAACAAGGAGGAGGAACCTGAGTGGATCACCTACTTCGACGAGGCGGAGTTGGCAGCCGAGGCCGCGCACTGCTTCCGTGACGTCAACAGCGCCAGGCGGGCCGTGGCCCACGCCGAGAACGCGATGAGCGGCAGTCACGTACGCAGTGACTTCTTCGCGACGATGGTGCTGGCCGACGCGCATCTTCGTGCCGGCGACATCGAGGAGGCGTGCAGGGTCGCCCTGGACGCGTTGGATCTTGGCGAGCACCTGAAATCCGCGCGGTGCGTGAGCTACCTGGCTGAGTTCCGCTCGAACCTCTTCGCTGCCGGGGACAACGCGGCCTCTCGGGCCTTCGCGGAGCAGGCTCGGGAGCATCGGCTATGGGTGGCTACTGAGGCCGGTCGGCCGACCATTCGTTGAGTCGGCCGTCGGTCACGCAGTCGTTTTCAAAAGGCGCCCCATGTGTCGCGTCTTTCGCCCGTTCTCAGGGACCGCATGCGCTTCTCGAACTCGGCGGCGAAGCGCTCGCTCGTCGCGGCCTGGTGGCCGACCCACGCCACCATCATGAGTTCGCGGAAGTCCGCGAGGGTTTCGTATCCGGGCCAGTTCATCAGGTCGAAGCCGTAGCGGTGGACGAAGGTTCGGTACTCCTCCCGCGAGTGCCAGCCATAGCGGTCGTAGTACATCGCGGTGAGGACGAGGTCCCATTCCCTCGGAGCGAGGGCGAAGCCGTCGAGGTCGATCAGTACGGCGTGTCCATCGCGGTGACGGAGGATGTTTCCGATGTTCGCGTCGCCGTGGATCAGGCCGAAGGGGAGGACGAAGTCCAGGCGGTCGTACGCCTTGCCCACCTCGGTCGCGCGCTCCTCCAGGAACTGACGGTCGCGGTCAGCGATCCCGTCCAAGGCCGTCAGGGACGCGGCCAGCTTGGCGTGGGGATCGAAGTACGGCAGGCCGAGGTGTTCGGGCTCCTCCAGCCAGTGCAGGCGCCTGAGCAGGTCGGCGAGTTCGCTCAGCGTGGCGTACTCCTTCTGCTCCTGGACGCTCTCCCAGAAGGTGACGACGCGGCCACCGACGACGGTGGGTTGGTCGACGTTTCGCGGCACTCGGTTGGCCGGGAAGTCCGCCGTCTCCAGCCAGCGGGCGATGCCGACCGCGCGTTCCATCCCGGGGAGCGCGGCACGGTCCTGGGCGATGCGGACGATGATCGAATCCGAGGGCAGTCGGTACACGGCGTTCGAGCCGAGGCGGAGGAGTTCGGCGCCCGTCAGGTCGAGGCCGGCGGCGTGGCAGGCGTCCCGGAGGATGGAGGTCGTAGCCTCCGCCGTGAAGGCCGTCTCCTCGCCGTCTTCCGGTACGCCGTCGCTGCCCGAGATCATGGGACCGACCTTACGAGGCGCGTCCCGGTACTGATAGGCCACCTGCGTACGGAGCGACTTCTTCGGCGCGATGGGGCTGGCCGACGCGTCAGCGCGGTGCGTGCGCTGCCTGGCCGAGTTCCGCTCGGGCCTCTTCGCCGGCGGTGAAAGCGCGGTGTCCCGGGTCTTCGCGGAGCAGGCTTGCGAGAATCGGCCTTGGCGTGGCCATAGAGGCCGTTGGTCCAGTGGCCGGTCTTGGCGCGCGGTGATCTTCCGCCCGGTCCAACGCGTCAGCCTGACACCGGGCCGTATCAGGCCGACGAGGATGCGGGCGGCAAAGCCACAAGCACCGTAGGAACGAACGCGACCGACACGAGGACGACGCGCCCGGACAAGTTCTCCGCGTAGTTCCCGGACGTAAGACACAGCCAGGCCAGAGCGCCCAGCGCGCGAATCACCCGCCAGTCGGGGAGCGGGCTCCCGTCTCGCGGGGCCCGCTCTTGCTCGTTGTCACGCACTGCTCGTGTGTGAGTGGCGTGTGGGTCAGGCTGCGGCGTTCTTGATGACCGTCCGGGCGTGCTCGTAGAACCGTTCGCGGCTGTCGTCCAGCCCGGCTGCGTCGGGCTGCGCAGTCCCGTTCACCAAGGCCGTTGTCATGCCGGCGGCCCAGCCTCCATGGACTTTGAACACCTCATTTGCCCTCTGCCGGAGATCGAAGTCCGGCATGACTTCGATGACGGGCAGCGCTTCGTCATGATGCTTACGCACCAGCTTGTCGCACTCGTCGTACAGGTCCGCCGCGTCAACGTTGAAGGCTTCAGCCGCCTCGCCGGCTTTCGCCCGGAAGTCGTGCAGCATCTTCGAGATGGCCGTCGCCGTGGCGATCACCTGCTCTCTCACGCGCTGTTCCTCGGCGAGTCGTGCTTCGTGCCGCCATTTGATGTCTTCCTGCTTCTCGGCGTGGACTTGTCTGGCTCTTTCAGTACGAGCCGTGAAGTAGTGGGCCGTCCAGGCAGCCACAGCAGAACTGATCAGGACGGCTCCGGCGGATATCAACGCCGTTACCCACTGACTGTCCCGCACGAGGGTCGTCGTGACGCCGCCGACTTTGGTGGTCGTGGTCTTTGTGCCGCAACCGGCCACCAATACCAGAAGAATGGCGGGAGCTACACGCCTTCCGATCTTTCGCATGACCGGGGACTGTAGCGCCCCCATGCTGCTCTCGATCCTCTTGTGGTTCTGCTGCCCGGGGCTACTCCGGCTCGACCAGCAGGCCCGTCTTCGGGTCGATCGACCAGCCGTCCGCCAAGAGGGTCGATGTCGCTGTCTGGAGGTCGAGGGCGGCGACGTTCCAGCCTTCTCGGAGGGCTCGGCGGAGGAGTTCGAGGTAGAGGTGGCTCGGGGTGGCGGGGCCGGCGGCCTTGGCCAGTTCGCGGGTGGCGGCGGCGATCGACTCCGGGGTCGGGCGGGTGAAGGACGCCTCGGCGTCGGCGTGCGGGACCATCGTCAGGACCAGGTCGAGGGTGGCTACGTGTTCGAAGCCGGAGGCCAGTCCCTTCACGGAGCGTTGGCCCTTGTTCAGGATGGCGATCTTCTCCGGCTCGATGCGGAGGCCGGCGGCCGCGACGGCTCGCTGAACGACCGCCCAGATCTTGCCCGAGGAGTTGCCGAAGACCATCGAGACGCGGCCGCCGGGCTTGAGGACGCGGCGGCACTGCTTGAGGGACTCCGTCAGGAGGGTCTCGTAGCGGCCGGCCGTGCGCTGGGTGCCGGTGGAGCGGTCGATGACCAGTTCCTTGCCGACGTCCGTGAAGCCGTCCAGCCAGCCCTCCTGGAACAGGGCCATGTCCGCGTAGAAGAGGTTGGAGCCGAAGGGCGGGTCCGTGAAGACGTAATCGGCGCTCGCGTCGGGAAGGGTGAGTTCAGCGGCGCTCTCGGTGACGTATTCCGCGGGGGTCGTTTCCGCGTCCACGCCTCGTGCGAATGCCTGGGTGCGAATCCATTCGTCGGCCTTCAGTACGGCGTTCGTCTTGCGCTCGAAGAGTTCGAAGACGTTCCACTCGTAGAAGACGGGCGCGATGTAGTAGTTCTGGTTCGCGGCGTTCAGCGGGCGCTTGTGGGACCACTGGTAGCGCTTGCTCGCCCGGGTCAGGGTGGCGGTGAACGCGAACAGGAGTTTCTGGGCGAGGGCCTTGTCCTCGACCTTGCGGATCTCGTCGCGCAGGGCCACCAGGGTGCGCATGTTGCGCGGGGAGTAGAAGGACGCCACGGTCGTGCAGCCGCTCTTGCCCAGGGCGGAGGCCCGGTACATTTCCCGGTCGGGGGTGATCTCGACCCGGGGGAAGTCGAGGTCGTCGGTGTCGAGGTCCGGTGCGGCGGCGGCCGGCTGTTCGCGCTGTTTCGGGGAGCAGGCGCAGTTGATGTGGTCGACGACCGGCTGTTCGTCCACGCGCGGCAGTTTGCTGGAGACGGGGGCCGAGCAGTGCGGGCAGGCCATCGCGGGCTTGGACCAGGTCGCGGCCTTCAGCGCGTGGTAGTAGTTCACGGGCTTCTCGCAGCTCGCGCACCGTACTACGACGCTCCAGACCGTCTTCGCCAACTGGCCGATGCCGTCGCATCTGCGGCAGGGGACTTCGCCCGTTTTCTGAGTATGGGCGTGTATGCCGCCGACGCGGTCGCGCGGGATCTGGAACGGCGGTACGGGCACCGCGTCATAGAGCTGGAGCGGTATGCCAAGGCCAACAAGGTCTGGCAGACGAAGGTCAAGCGGATGCGGCTGCCCGATCTGCTGTGCGTCGACTGCGGGCGCCGTTTCGAGTCCAAGGGCAAGACCAAGCTGGAGGCCAAGCTCTCCGATTCCACCGTGCCGGGGCGGACGTGGCGGGACGGAGGAATGCGGCCCGACGATCTCTTCGTCTTCGCGCGGGTGGACATGAAGGCGGACCCGGTGCGGGTGTCGAACCTGGTGTACGTGACCCGGCGGAGCCTGGAGGACGCCGTGTCGTCCTCCAGGGAAGGCAAGCGGAAAGCCGTGTCCGAGGGCGCGGAGATGGACCGGGTGTGGCCGATGTGGGCGCCCGATTACGCCGGTGAGGTCGTCGCCGTCGACGAGGAACGGAAGAAGATCCGCGTCACCAAGGGCGCCGGTACGTATCTTTATCCGAACGGCAGCCGCTGGGGCGCGTTCCACACCTTGCCGGCCGGGACGGCCTTCGAGGCCGGGCAGCCTGTCGCCTCCTGTTTCCGCGTCGCCGAGTCGGTGGGCTGTGCCGGCGAGGGGTCCTGGGACTGGCGGGCCGATCTGCTGTCGGGCGACGAGGACGTACGGTTCCCCGCCGTCAAGGCGGCCCGGTTCCTGGGCACCAGGACGGTCGAGGACGTCCTCCTGGGCATCGCGCAGGACGAGGGCAACGACTGGCGGCTGCGCCTCGAAGCGCACGCCAGTCTCGCCGCCACGCGCCCCGCGTCGGTCGCCGCGCTGCTCTCCTTCGCCTCGGGTGCCGCCTCGGCCCCCGAGGTCCGTATGGAGGCGGTGTTCTCCCTCTCGGAGATCGACAGCCAGGAGGCCGTGGAGGCGCTGTCCGCCGTTGCCCTCGGCGTCGGGGCGGCCACGGCGGACGAGGTGCGCGCGGCGGCGGCCTGGGGGCTGGGGACCGGGGCCCGTACGGCGCCCGGCAGGCTCCTGCGGCTGGTCGACGATCCCAGCGTGCTGGTCTCGACGCACGCCGCCGCGGTGCTGCCGGCGCGACTGCCCGAGGAGTGCCTGGGCGAGCTGCTGGACTGGCTGCGCGGTGACGACCCGCGCCGGGCCGCCACGGCCGCGCATCTGCTGGCCGAGCGCGATCTCGTGACCGAGCTGGTGGACGCGCTGGCGGGGGCGTCCGAGAAGGTCCGGGGGCTGATCGTCCTGGCGCTCGGGGACGCCTCGCGCGAGGCCGTTCTCGGTGTGGTCGCCCGGCTCGACGCCGAGAGCCGGGCCGGTCTCGCCGCGCTGTGGGCGAAGGACGACGACTGGCTGCGCCAGCCGGAGACGGACGGCGTGCTCGACGCGCTGCGGCTTCAGACGCTTCGCTTCTGAGCCGGCCCGGACATCGCGCCCTGTCCTGTCCCACCGGGCCCGGACGCCGCCTCCGTCACAGTCCCTCCCCGCCAGGCCCTCTCCCGCAGCAGCCGCAGACCGTTCAGTCCGACGATCACCGTCGAGCCCTCGTGGCCCGCCACCCCCAGCGGCAGCGGCAGGGTGCCGAAGAGGTCCCAGAGGGACAGGGCCGCGATGAAGGTGCCCGCGATGACCAGGTTCTGGGTGACCAGGCGGCGGGCCCGGCGGGAGAGGGCGACGACCTGGGGGACGGTGGTGAGTTCGTCGCGGACGACGACCGCGTCGGCGGTCTCCAGGGCCAGGTCGGAGCCGGCCCGGCCCATCGCGACGCCGGTGTGGGCGGCGGCCAGGGCGGGGGCGTCGTTGACGCCGTCGCCGACCACCAGGACCTGGTGGCCGCGGGCCGCCAGGCGCCGTACCGCCTCCACCTTGTCCTCGGGCAGCAGGCCCGCGTGGACGTCGTCGCCCGCGATGCCGACCTCGGCGGCCAGGCGGTGGGCGGCGGGTTCGTTGTCGCCGGTGAGGAGGAGCGGGCCGGTGCCGGTCAGGGTGGTGAGCGCGGCGATCGTGGCGGGGGCGTCCGGGCGTACGCGGTCCGCGATGCCCAGGACGCCCAGGCACTCGCCCTCGCGGGTGACGACGACGGCCGTGCGGCCCGCCGCCTCCAGGTCCCGGACGGCCCTCACCTCCAGGTCCCGGACGGCCGCCGCCGCCAGGTCCCGGACGGCCGCCGCCTCCAGGTCCCGGACGGCCGCCGCCGCCGGTCCGTCGGCCGGCAGGCGGGACGGGGCGCCCACCCGGATCGTCGCGCCCCGCACCGTGGCGGTCACGCCCACCCCGGGGGTGGAGGTGAAGTCCGTCGCGGGCGGGAGGGCGAGTCCCCGGGCGCGCGCCGCCTCGACGACGGCTCGGGCCAGCGGGTGTTCGCTGGGGTGTTCGGCCGCGGCGGCCAGGGTCAGCAGGTCGGTCCCGGAGCCGGTCAGCGGGCGTACGTCCGTGACCTGGGGGACGCCCTCTGTCAGGGTGCCCGTCTTGTCCAGGGCGACCGTGTCGATCCGGCCCAGGCGTTCCATCACCACCGCCGACTTGACCAGGACGCCGTGCCGGCCCGCGTTGGCGATGGCGGAGAGCAGCGGCGGCATCGTGGCGAGGACCACCGCGCACGGTGAGGCGACGATCATGAAGGTCATCGCCCGCAGCAGGGTGTCGCGGACGTCGGCGCCGAGGGCGAGGGGGATCAGGAAGAGGGCCAGCGTGGCGGTGACCATGCCGATCGAGTAGCGCTGCTCGATCTTCTCGATGAAGAGCTGGGTGGGGGCCTTCGTCTCCGAGGCTTCCTCGACCATCTTCACGATGCGGGCGATCACCGAGTCGGACGGGTCGCGTTCGACGCGTACGCGGACCGCGCCCGTGCCGTTCAGGGTGCCGGCGAAGACCTCGTCGCCGGGCCGCTTCGGCACCGGGAGGGGTTCCCCGGTGATGGTGGCCTGGTCGATCTCCGTACTGCCGGAGAGGACCCGGCCGTCGGCGCCCACGCGCTCCCCCGGGCGGATCACGAGCGTGTCCCCGACGCCGAGCCGCTCGGTCGGGACCGTCTCCTCCGTGCCGTCGGTCCGCAGCCGGGTCGCCGTGGTGGGGGCGAGGTCGAGCAGGCCGCGTACCGAGTCGGCGGTGCGGGCGGTTGCCACGGCCTCCAGGGCGCCGGAGGTGGCGAAGATGACGATGAGCAGCGCGCCGTCCAGGAACTGTCCGATGGCGGCGGCCCCGAGCGCGGCGACCACCATCAGGAGGTCCACGTCGAGGGTCTTGTCCCTGAGTGCCTTCAGGCCCTCCCAGCCGGGCTCCCAGCCGCCGGTGACGTACACGGCCGCGTACAGCGGGGCCCAGGTCCAGGCGGGGGCGCCGAGCAGGTCGAGCGGGAGGGCCAGGAGGAACAGCAGCAGCGCGGCGGCGGCCCAGCGGGCCTCCGGCAGGGCGAGGACGCGGGTGCGGCGGCGGAGGACGGCGGCGCCTTCGCGTACGTCGCCGGGGGCCCGGGACGAGGACAGGGTGGACGACATGGCCGACAGGATACAGGAATGAATGAATAGGTCTTCATGTATTCAGTCCAAATCGCAGTCGCAGTCGCAGGGACCTGCGGTCGTCACGCCACCGCCACCAGTACGTGGCTGTCGCCGAACTGCCACACCGGAGCCACCTCGCGGAAGCCCGCCGCCCTCAGGAGTTCGGTGTGGTGGGCGACGGTCCGGGGGGCGTCCGGCGCGGCCGGGGCCGGGGCGCGGCGGGCGCGCCGGGTGAACAGGTCGGCGAGTTCCGGGTCGCGGGCCGCCGCGCTCCACCAGGATTCCCAGTCCTCCGCGTCGCCCGCCCGCGAGCGTTCGGCGCGCCGGCGTCCGACGTGCGCGGTGAGCGCGGCGCAGGCCGGGCCGGCCGGCGGGAAGTGGTCGCCGTTGACGAGGACGCCGCCGGGGCGGAGCAGGGCGGCGAGCCTCCGGTAGGTGCCGAGCAGGGCGGGTTCGGCGAGGTAGTGCAGGGCGGTGGTGGAGACGGCCGCGTCCAGGGGGCGGCCCAGGCCGAGTTCCCGGTCCCAGCGGCCGGCGCCGATCTCGGTGTCGATGTACCGGGCGGCGTCCGGGTGGTGGGTGCGGCCCAGTTCGAGGAGGAGGGGGTCCATGTCGACGGCGACGATCTCGGCGTCGGGGAAGCGGGCGGCCAGCCGGGCGGCGAGGGAGCCGGGGCCGCAGCCGAGGTCGAGGAGGAGGGGATGGGGGCGGCCGGCGGTGGCGTGTTCGACGACGTCGGCGATGACGGTGAAGCGTTCCTCGCGGTCCAGGGCGTACCGCTCCTGCTGGCGCTCCCAGCGCTCCACCCATCGGCGGGCCGTCGCCATGCTCACGCCCATCGGCTCACACCCATTCGTTCACACCCATCGGCGCGTACGCCTCTGCCGTCTCGCTGGTCCAGGGTGTCTCGGACTCTACAGGTGAAAACGGTTCCCATTCACAGCGGCGGGGCCGTGCGCTCAGCCGAGCGACTGAAGGACGCCCAGCAGGCGGTCGATCTCCGCCACGGAGGTGTAGCCGTGCACGCTCACCCGGACGACGCCCGCCTTCTCGTCCGCCCCGGCCTGGCAGAGGCTGTCCGCGCGGACCATGAAGCCGTGGCTGTAGAGGATGAAGCCGAGGTCGTCGGAGGGGACGGCCGCGTGCCGGAAGGCGACCAGGCCGTGGCGGCGCTGGACGTCCGGCCCGGCGGTCAGGCTGGCCTGGCAGCCGAGTACCTCGTACGGGGCGAGGCGGGCGAGGCCCTCGGTCAGGCGGGCGGTCAGGGCGGTGGTCCAGCGGGCGATCCGGTCGACGCCCGCCGCGTCCAGCGTGTCGAGGGCGGCCTCCAGGGAGGCGATGCCCGCGGTGTTGGGGGTGCCCCGCCAGCCGCCGGGGCGGAACTCCGGGCCGCGCCGGGGATCGTTGCGGGCCCAGACGGCGCCGGTGCCGGGCAGCGCGAGGGCCTTGTGCCCGGAGAACGCCACGAAGTCCACGTCCAGGTCGGTCACGGAGACCGGGATGTGCCCGACGCTCTGGGCGGCGTCCAGGCAGATCGGCACGGCGGGGCCGACGGCCTCGCGCAGCCGGTGCACGTTCATGTCGCCGCCGTAGACGTGGTGGACGTGGGTGGCGGCGACGAACCGGGTGCGGGGGCCGATGAGGGAGGGCAGGGCGCGGTGGTCGTAGTCGCCGGAGGTCCGCTGGTAGGGCAGGGGGCGTATCCGGACGTGCACGCCCCGGGCGGCGAGCAGGTCCGCGGCCTCCCGCCAGGGGTCGAGGTTGGCGCGGTGGTCGGCGTCCGGGACCAGGATCTCGTCGCCGTCGGCGAGGTGGCCGGTGAGCCAGTCCCGGGCGACGGTGCGCAGCCCCTCGGTCGTCCCGCTGGTGAAGTGGACGGCGCAGTGGGACCCGCCGGGGTCGCCGAGGAACTCCCGCACGCGCCGCCGGGTGCGTTCCACCAGTTCGGTGGTGCGGTTGGCCCAGGGGTAGGCGCCCCGGCCCGCGTTGGCGTTGGCCGTCGTCAGATACGTCTGTACGGCGTCCAGGACGGCCCGCGGCTTCTGGGCGGTGGCCGCGCTGTCGAGGTAGGCCAGGTCGGGATGGGCGGTGACGATGGGGAACTGGGCGCGGAACTCCCGGTGCCAGTCGGCGAGTTCCTCCAGGTCGGCTTCGCTCATGGCCGGTGCCGCACCAGGGGGGCGCCCGCGTCCCGCCAGGCGACGACGCCGCCGGTGAGGCTGCGGACGTCGGGGTGGCCCATGCGGGTCAGCAGGGCGGCGTAGCGGGCGGACCGCTCGCCGACCGGGCAGGCCAGCAGGACCGGGCGGCTGGTGCTGAACGGCAGGCCGCCGCGGAGCAGTTCGCCGAAGAGTTCGTCGGCGATGTTGATCGAGCCGTCGATGTGCAGGGCGGCGTAGGCGTGCGGTCCGCGCAGGTCGACGACGAGCGGGGCCGGGTCGCCCTCGGCGATCCAGCGGCGGGCGGCCTCGGTGTCGACGGTCCTGGCCCCGGCCCGGACCTCCGCCTCGGTGAGGGCGGCGGCGGAGTTCTTCAGCGGGGGCCGGCCGAGGAGTTCGGGGCGGCGCTGACGGACGTACCCGAGGTAGCTCTCGGCGCGGTCGCAGACGATGAAGACCGCCGTCCGGCGCTCGGTCAGCTCCCGGTCCAGGGGGCGCAGGTGGCGTACCGCGCCCTGGAAGGCGGCGCCGCCGGTGGGGCCGGTGAGCAGTCCGCAGCGGCGGATCAGGGTGACCATGCCGTCGATGGCCTCGTCGGCGGTGACCGGCTCGATGGTGTCGTACGTCGCGGGGTCGAAGAGGCCGACCTGCTGGACCTCGTCGAGGGTGCGGATGCCGGGGATGAAGTCGGACTTGTCGGCGACCAGGCCGATGACCCGGACGTCCGGGTCGTGTTCGCGCAGGACGCGGGCGACGCCGGTGGAGGAGCCGGCGGTGCCGACGCAGGCCACGAAGTAGTCCGGGGCGCGGCCGTCGAGGTCCTTGACGATCTCGGGGCCGGTGCCGCAGGCGTGGGCGTCGGTGTTGCGCGGGTTGAAGTACTGGTCGGTGTGCAGGTAGTGGCCGCCGGGTCCGGCGAGGGCCTGGTGGAAGCGGGTAAGCGGGTCGTCGGTGTCGGTGGGGTCCAGGCACTCGCTGCGGCCGGGGAGTTCCTCGATCTCGGCGCCGAGCAGCAGCAGGAGTTCCTTGATCTCCGGGACCCGCATCCGGTTGGTGACGCTCTTGAACGTCAGGCCGTGCAGTCCGGCGAGGAGGGCGAGGGCCTTGGCGGTGTTGCCGCTGGAGAGTTCGACGACGGTCTCACCGGGGCCGGCGGCCTCCAGCAGCGGGCGGGCCATGTGCCAGGCCGGGCGGTCCTTGACCGAGCCGAAGGGGTTGAGCATCTCCAGCTTGGCGTACAGGTCGATGCGGGCGAGGCCGTGCACGGCCGGGTCGATGCGGACGAGCGGGGTGTTGCCGATGGCGTCGGTGATGCTGTCGTACCTCATGCCGTACCCCCCGGGTGCGTGATGGGCCAGTACTCCTCGTCCAGGCACCAGCGCCAGGAGCCGCCGTCGCGGACCACGGCCACCGTCCGCGCGAGCGGCCGGCGCTGGGCCCGGTGGGCGTGGAAGTCCATGGCGTAACCGGCGGTGTTGGCGAAGGCGAGCAGGTCGCCCGGACGGGGCAGGCGTGGCAGGAACACGGTCCTTCGGGTGATCAGGTCGGCCTCCAGACACAGGTTGCCGAACAGGTGGACGGCCACCGGGCCGTCGCCGGGCGCGCTGTCGCCGGGGCGCGGCAGGAGGACCGGGTCGACGAGGACGCCGTGTTCCTCCAGGCTCATGTCGCCGGCGTTCATGGCCAGGCGGACCAGGTGGTCGCCCGAGCCGGTGGCGGTGGTGCCGAGGACGCGGGCGAGGACGGCGCCGCACTGGTCGACCAGGGCGCGTCCCGGCTGGGCGGACAGGTCGTACAGGTGCTCCAGGAGCAGGGTGGCGGGCGGGCGGCCGGTGGCCGGGGCCGGGGTGGCGAGCAGGCCGTCGAGGTAGCCGGGCCCGGCGTCGGGGCGGTGGGCGGGGTAGAGGGCGAGGGAGCCGCGCAGGGTGCCGCCCTCGTTGCGCAGGCCGTAGCCGTGGCCGCGCCAGGTGAGGACGGGTCGGGTGCCGAGGACGGCGTTGCCCAGTTCGGTGGTGTAGCGGTCCCACTCCCCGGCGTCGTCCACGTAGCCGACGCCGAAGCCGCCGCCGATGTCCAGGACGCGGGGGTCGCGGCCCCGGGCGCGCAGGGCGTCCAGGAAGCCGACGCACCGCTCCAGGGCGACGGCCTTCTCGGTGCGGGCGGTGGTGTCGAGGTGGTAGGCGACGCCGACGGGTTCGACGGCGTCGCGGTGCCGGTCCAGGGCGTCGAGCAGGGCCTCGGCCTCGGCCAGGGGGGTGCCGAAGCGGCTGCGCCGGGAGCGGACCCTGACCCCCGGGGCACCGGCGCCGGCGGCGGCGTCGAAGCCGGACAGCCGCGGCAGGACATCCACCCGGGGCAGCGCGAACTCGCGTATCAGACCGGCGAGTTGGCCGAGTTCGGCGATCGAGTCGGGGTGGACGGTGACGCCGGTGCGGGCGGCCAGCCACAGGAACGCGGGGTCCTTGGGGCCGGTGGCCGTGATCCGGTCCGGGGTGAAGCCGCAGGCGAGCGCGTGCTGGAGTTCGCCGAGCGAGGCGACGTCCACGCCGACGGCCGCCGGGTCGGCGGCGGCCAGGCGGCGCAGCAGGCTGCTCGCGCCGTTGGCCTTGTGCGCGAAGGTGATCCGGCCGGTGAGGCGGTGCTTGCGGTAGACGGCGAGGAAGCGGTCGGCGTTCTCGGCGATCCGGTCGGGCAGCAGCACGTTGAGCGGGGAGCCGAGGGCGTCGACGAGGGTGTGGAGGAGGTGCGGGGTGTCCAGCAGTGCGTCCAGTGGTGGTTCGAGCCGAGGGCGCAGGTATAAGGGCACGCGCACGTCAGGTTCCTCCCCGGGGGACCGGCCGACGGTTCGGAGGCATCATTTCCGAATACATACGTTTTTAAGCCCGGGGTCCGCCGGTTCCGGGCCGCCGGGGCGGTGAGCGAGCCGGGCGCCGGACGCGTACCTCCTGCCGTACGAGAGGTACGCGTCGTTCTGGAGGCGGCATGCGCGTGTCCGGCTGCGGGCTCGGGGCCGGGGCCCTGTTCGGTCCGCTGAGTCTGACCCGCACCGCGCCGGCGTTCCCGTCGGTGCCCAGGGGCCCGGGAGGGCCGAGCGGCAGTGGGCCGGTCGGCGGGGTCAGGCGCTGCGTTTGCGGGTGGCCGTCTTCTTGGCGGGGGTCTTGGCCGTCGGCTTGGCCGCCGTCTTCTTCGCGGTGCTCTTCGCCGCGGTCTTCTTCTCCGTGCTCCTGGCCGTCGACTTCTTCGGGGCGTCCGCGGCCTTCCGGCCGGAGGCGGCCGTCTTCTTCGCCGTCGAGGTCGACTTGCGGCCGGCGGGCTGCTTGGGCTCGGCGCGGGACGTCTTGCGCCGCGGCAGGGATCTGACCTCGGCCTCGGCCGGCTCCTCGGCCTGCCCGGCCTCCCCGGCCGGCTCGTCAGGTTCCTCCCCGCGCGAGCGGCGGGCCGCGCGGACGCTGTTCTCCAGGGCCGCCATCAGGTCCAGGACCTTGCCGGGCGTCGCCTCGCGGGGCGCCTCGGGGGGCGCCTCCCCCGCCGCCTTCGCGGCGATGACCTCCTCCAGGGCCTCGCGGTACTCGTCGTGCAGGTCGTCCAGGTCGATCTCGCCGAGGGTGTCCATCAGGGCGTCCGCGAGGTCCAGCTCCTTGTCGCGGACGGTGACCTCGGTGTCGGGGGCGACGCCCTCGGGGGCGCGCACCTCGTCCGGCCAGAGCAGCCCGTGCATGGCGATCGCGTCGCCCACCACCCGCAGCATGCCCAGCCGCTCCCGGCCGCGCAGCGCGTACTTGGCGATGGCGACCCGGTTGCTGCGCTTGAGCGCCTCGCGCAGCAGCGTGTACGGCTTGGCGGCGGGGGCGCCGCCGGCCGCGAGGTAGTAGGCGGAGCCCATCTGGAGCGGGTCGATGCGGTCCTCGGGGACGAAGGCCACGATGTCGATGGTCCGCGCGGTGGGGATCGGCAACTGCTCCAGGTCCTCGTCGGAGATCGGGATCATCGTGCCGTCGGCGTCCTCGTACGCCTTGCCGATCTCCGCCGAGGTGACCTCGCGGTCCTCCAGTTCGCAGACCTTGCGGTAGCGGATGCGGCCGCCGTCCTCCGTATGGACCTGGCGGAAGGAGACCGCGTGGCTCTCGGTCGCGTTCACCAGCTTGATGGGGATGCTGACCAGGCCGAACGAGATGGCGCCGTTCCAGATGGATCGCACGTGCCGCACCCTTCCTCTCGATGGCCGCACGGGGCGTTATGTCCCTGTTTCATGAGATTCTCATGGTATGGCGCCTATCACAGAGGTGGAGGGGCGGCGGGTGGCCCTCAGCAACCTGGAGAAGGTGCTGTATCCCGCGACCGGGTTCACCAAGGCCGAGCTGCTGCACTACTACGCGACCGTGGCCGGGGTGCTCCTCCCCCATCTGCGGGACCGCCCGGTGTCCTTCCTGCGCTATCCGGACGGGCCGGACGGACAGCGGTTCTTCGCCAAGAACGTGCCGCCGGGTACGCCCGACTGGGTCACCACCGCCCAGGTGCCGCGCTCGGCGGGGCCCGCGCGGATGGTGCTGGTGCAGGACCTGCCGAGCCTGATGTGGGCGGCGAACCTGGTGGCCGAGTTCCACACCCACCAGTGGGTGGCCGGCGACCCCGGGCGGGCCGACCGGCTGGTGTTCGACCTGGACCCGGGACCGCCCGCGACCGTCGTGCACTGCTGCGAGGTCGCCCGGTGGCTGCGCGAGCGGCTCGGCCGGGACGGCGTCGAGGCGTACGCCAAGACGTCCGGGGCGAAGGGGCTGCACCTGCTGGCCGGGGTGCGGGGGGCCTCCTCGGAGCGGGTGTCGGAGTACGCCAAGGCGCTCGCGGTGGAGGCGGAGCGGGCCATGCCGGAGCTGGTGGTGCACCGGATGACCCGCAGCCTGCGGCCGGGAAAGGTGTTCGTGGACTGGAGCCAGAACGCCGCCCGGAAGACGACCGCCGCCCCCTACACCCTGCGGGCCCGCGCCGAGCCCGCCGTGTCCGCGCCGGTCACCTGGGCGGAGGTGGAGCGGTGCCGGGCACCGGGGGACCTGGTGTTCCGCGCGGCGGACGTGGCGGCCCGGGTGCGGGACTCCGGTGACCTGCTGGCCCCGCTGTTCGACCGCGGCGCGTCGGGGACGCTGCCCTGAGGTCAGACGCGGGCCCAGGTGGCGCGGTCGCGGGCCAGGGCGTGCAGGGCCTCGGCGTCGGCCGGTTTGAGGACGCCGCCGGGGCCGGCCAGGCCGGGCAGCTCCGCGTCGGTGAGGACGCGGACCTCGCGGGGCGGGACGGCGACCGTGACGGAGGCGGCGCCGACCAGCACGAGCACCGGGCGGACCTCGGCGGTCAGGGCGTAGGAGGCACGGTGGGCGTCGGCGCGGACCCGGTGCAGCAGCGGCCGGGGCTCCCGGCGCCCCAGGGCGACCAGCGGATCGGCGATGCGCACGCGCAGCCTGCGGGCGTACAGCGCGTGCACGGCGAACAGGCCGCCGGGGCCGATCAGCAGGTGGTGGACGCGGTCGCCGCCCGGCAGCGGCACCGAGTGCAGGGTGTGCCAGCCGGCGCCGTCGAGCCGGTCCAGCACCTCTGCGGCGGTCTGCTCGGCGGCCAGCGCCCGGCGCCGGGGGTCGGCGCGCAGCCTGTGCGGCGGGCCGGGGGCGCGGTCCAGGGCGACGAGGAGGGCCTCGCCGGGCCGGTTGGGGGCCAGGTCGTCGTCGGGGTGCAGGGTCAGCCGGGCCAGCTCGGCCGAGGTGGGGACCGGGGGCGGGCCGACGGTGACGGGGCCGGTGAGGAAGGGGGCCAGGGCGTCGAGGACCTCCTGGCGGCGCTCGTCGCCGAGCAGGCTGACCCGGGCGGTCTCCCGGTCGTACCAGGCGATGTTCCGGCCGTCGGCGAGACAGACGTAGAGCCGGTCCCGGCCGTGCCGCCGGCTCGGTACGACCCGCAGTCCGCTCATGCGCCACCACCCCGGACGATGAGCCGGTCCCGGCCGTGCCGCCGGCTCCGTACGACCCGCAGTCCGCTCATGCGCCACCACCCCCGACCATGGGAACAGGCGGGGTGCTCCAGGGGCAAGAACCCGGTTACCTTGGAGACCGCTCGGGTCTGTCGGAGGCGACGACGGGGAGGCGCGCTTGCGTACTCGGGGCAGGGAGGCCGACGTACCGGCTCCGGACAGTCCGTGGAGCGAGATAGTGCCCGGCCTGTGGATGGGCGGGCACGAGTACCGCAGGCTCCCCGGGGAGTTGGCGTTCGCCGTGGTCAAGGACGAGTTCGACCTGGTGCAGACCCTGTTGCGGCTGCCCGGACACGGACCGGCGCCGGGGGTCGAGCACCAGGTGTGGCCGATCCCCGACGGCCCGCTGGACGGCACCCAGTTGGCGGGGGTGATCAAGCTGGCGGAGGCGGTGTGCGCGGCGCTGGACGGGGGCCGCCGGGTCCTGGTCCGCTGTTACCACGGGTACAACCGCTCGGGTCTGGTCGTCGCCCACGCCCTGATCCGGCGGGGCCGCTCCCCGGAGGAGGCGATCCGGCTGATCCGCGCCCGGCGCTCGCCGTGGGCGCTGCACAACGAGCTGTTCGTGGAGTACCTGCGCACGGGGCTGCCGACGGTCCGGCTGCTGGAGGAGCTGGCGGAGTAGCCCGGCACCGGGACCGGCGCGCAAATAGGACTTCCCGCTGAATAGGGTGGTCGGGGTCAGCGATGATCCCCGAACCGCCCGGGAGCGCCGTGCCCCCCTCCGAGCCCTCCTCCGTGCCCCCCGGCCGCCGCCGGCGCGCGTCGCGTCCCCTCGCCGCCGTCGCCCTGGCCCTGGCCGCCGCGGCGGGCTGCGGTGACTCCGGCGGGCCGCTGAGCGCGGGGGCGACCCCGACCGCGGTGAGCCCGGCGCGGCTCTGGCCCGACCTGGCGCCGGCCTCCAGTCCGGCGTGGGACTACGGCGAGACGGACACCGAGACCGTCAAGGGCGTGCGCGTACCGGACGGGGATCTGCGCCGGGCGGACCCGGCGGCGGTGGTCCGCGCGGAGATCGCCGCCCACCCCGAGGACTACTCCGGGGCGAAGGCCCCGTACCGCGAGACCGGCGCGCGACTGGCCGGGTGCGGCACGGACCGGGACCGGTGCCCGCTGCTCACCCCGTACTACCGGGACCTGACCGGGGACGGGCGGGACGATCTGACACTGGGCTTCCGGCTGCCGCCGACGGGCCAGACGGCCGTGCGGGTCTACACCGTCATCGGGCGCGACCTGGTGCGGGTGATGTCCAACAACGACGCGGTGAGCGCGGTGGAGCTGGCCGGGCGGTCGGTGATCATCAGGTCGCCGTCCGAGGTGGCGGGGTACGAGTACCGGCTCCAGTGGACCTGGGACGCCGACCAGCGGGCGATGCTGCTCACCCACGACGAGATGCTGCGCACCGGGGACCGCGAGCGCCCCCGGCACCGGCCCTCGCCCTCGCCCTCGGGGGGCGCCCGGTGAGGATGCCCCGGTGGGCCGGTCCGCTGGCCGTGAAGGCCGCCGTGTTCATCACGGTGATGTGCTGCGCGCTGGCCGCGCTGCTCGGCGTGCTGGTGCACGTCTCGGTGACGAACCAGACCGTGGGCCAGGCCCGCGACCTGGCGCTGGACCAACTGGCGGAGGCGACCGCGGCGTACGAGGCCGGGGACACCCTGCGCCGGGGCGCGGCCGTCGATCCGCCGGAGCTGCCGGGGGCGCTGCGCGAGCTGGCCGTGGCGGGGAACCGGGCGACGATGGCCGCCGAGTACCGGGGGCGGCCGGCGATGTGGGCGGCGGGCCCGGTCCGGGGCGGCCGGGCGCTCGCGGTCACCGTCGACTACGCGCAGGGCAGGCGGACCATCGACGGTCTGGACCGGGCCATCGTCTGGTCGTCCGCGCTGGCCATCGGGGCGACGCTGCTGGTCGGCGCGTTCGCGGTGACGCGGGTGACGCGGCGGCTGCGCGCGACGGCGACGGTGGCCCGGCGGATCAGCGCCGGGGACCTGGACGCGCGGGTCGGCGATCCGCGCGCCGCGGACCCGACCCGGCCGCAGGACGAGGTGGCCGCGGTGGCCGCCGCGCTGGACTCGATGGCGGCCTCGCTGCAGGGCAAGCTGCGGGCCGAGCAGCGGTTCACCGCGGACGTGGCGCACGAACTGCGGACCCCGCTGACCGGGCTGCACGCGGCGGCCGAGCTGCTGCCGCCGGGCCGCCCGACCGAGCTGGTCCGGGACCGGGTGGCGGCGCTGCGCACGCTCACCGAGGACCTGCTGGAGATCTCCCGGCTGGACACCGGGCGGGAGCGCCTGGAGGTGGACGCGGAGGAACTGGGCGCGCTGGCCCGCCGGGTGGTGGGGGCCTCCGGCACGGACACCGAGGTGCGGGTCGTGCGGGACGCCCGGGTGGAGACCGACCGGCGCCGGCTGGAGCGGGTGCTCGGCAACCTGGTCGGCAACGCGCACCGGCACGGGCGGGCGCCGGTGGTGCTGACCGTGGACGGGCCGGTGATCACCGTACGGGACCACGGGGACGGCTATCCGGAGTACCTCCTCGTCCACGGGCCGCAGCGGTTCCGTACCGAGGGCGGGGCCAAGGGGCACGGGCTGGGGCTGACCATCGCCCGGGGGCAGGCCGAGGTGCTGGGCGCGCGACTGGCGTTCACCAACCCGGCGGACGGCGGGGCGGCGGCGGTGCTGACGCTGCCCCGGCGGCCCTGACGGGCGGCGCCTCCCGACGGCGCGGTGCGGCGTGCGCCGAACCCCGGCCGCGCGCCTCCCCGATGGCGCAGTGCGGCGCGCGCCGGGCCCCGGTCGCTCCTAATGTGGCGTTCAGTCACGTCCGGCACCTTTTGTCCTCTTGGAGGTCACGCCATGTCCCCGCACTCCCCCGCCGCCCGCCGTCTCGCCATAACGCTCGCCGCCGGCGCGCTCGCCGCGGCGGCCGCCGCCGGTCCCGCCGCCGCGGACGAGGGCGGGCGCGCCGGCGACGGACCCGCGGTGAGCGGCCGGCACCCGGGCGGCGGGCAGGACGAGGCCCGCTACCAGGGCGTCGTCACCGCCGACACGCTCGCCCTGCGCAGCGCGCCCAACCGGGGCTCGGAGATCATCCGGTACGCCCACCGGGGCGAGATCGTGCACATCTACTGCAAGACCGACGGGGAGACCGTCCAGCACAACCCCCTCTGGTACCTGCTCACGGACGGCACCTGGGCGTGGGGGTCGGCCCGGTACATCGACAACATCGGCCCGGCACCGCACAGGTGCTGATGCCGAAGAACCGCACACCGCCCCAATTGGGTAAGTTCCGGACATGACGAAGGCCGGAACCGGAATCACCGTGGCAGCGGCGGACGCCCCCGCTCCCGTCGCCCGCCTCCCCCGGCGCCGGGGTGTCGAACTCGCCCTCATCGTCGTGGCCGTCCTGCTGTCGGTGTTCGGCTACTGCAACGTGGGCCTCGCCCAGCACGGCACCCTCCCGCCCGGCGCCGCCGGCTACGGCGCCGGGCTCGGGGTGCTCGCCCTGCTCGCGCACCTGGCGGTCCGGCTGCGCGCCCCCTGGGCCGACCCGCTGCCGCTGCCGATCGGGGTGCTGCTCAACGGCCTGGGCCTGGTGCTGATCTACCGGCTCGACCTGGAGACGCCCGGCGACCGGGCGGCGCCGACCCAACTGGTGTGGTCCACCCTCGGCATCGCCCTGTTCATCGTCATCGTGCTGATCCTGCGCGACCACCGCCTGCTCCAGCGCTACACCTACGTCTGCGTGGCCGCGGCGCTGGTGCTGCTGACGCTGCCGATCCTGTTCCCGGCGGTCAACGGCGCCCGGATCTGGCTCAGGATCGCCGGGTTCTCCATCCAGCCGGGCGAGTTCGCGAAGGTGCTCCTGGCGGTGTTCTTCGCCGCCTACCTGGCCGCCAACCGGGGCGCGCTGGCGTACGCGGGCCGCCGGATGTGGCGGCTGCAACTGCCCACCGGCCGGGTCCTCGGCCCCATCGTCGCGGTCTGGCTGGTCAGCGTCGGCGTCCTGGTCCTGGAGCGCGACCTCGGCACCTCGCTGCTGTTCTTCGGCCTGTTCGTGGTCATGCTGTACGTCACCACCGGCCGCCTCGGCTGGATCGCCGTCGGCCTGCTGCTCGCCTCGCTCGGCGCGGTCGCCGTGGGCTGGCTGGAGCCGCACGTGCACAGCCGGGTGGAGGACTGGCTGCACCCGTTCGCGTCCATCGAGGCCGGGCAGGGCCCCAACCAGTTGGCCCAGTCGCTGTTCGCGTTCGCGGCCGGGGGCGTGACCGGCACCGGGCTCGGGCTCGGCCACTCGGTGCTGATCGGCTTCGCCACCAAGTCCGACTTCATCCTGGCCACCGCCGGGGAGGAACTGGGCTTCCTCGGCCTGACCGCGATCTTCCTGCTGTACGCGCTGCTGGTGGAGCGGGGCTTCCGGGCCGGGCTGGTGCTGCGCGACCAGTTCGGGCGGCTGCTCGCGGTGGGGCTGTCCTCGCTGGTGGCGCTCCAGGTGTTCGTCATCGCGGGCGGGGTGACCGGGCTGATCCCGCTGACCGGGATGGCGATGCCGTTCCTGGCGCAGGGCGGCTCCTCGGTGGTCACCAACTGGGCGATCGTCGCCCTGCTGATCCGGCTCAGCGACTCGGCGCGCGGAACGGCGGCCCGCGCATGACCCGGCACATCCGGCACGCCGCCGCGTTCTGCGCCCTGCTGCTGCTCGCGCTGCTGGTCAACGCGGCCCGGGTGCAGGTGGTCCGCGCCCCGGAGTACGACGGCAACCCGGCCAACCGGCGGCCGGACATCGCCCGGTACCAGCAGCCGCGCGGGAACATCCTGGCCGGCGGCGAGCCCGTCACCGGCTCCCGGGACACCGGGCAGCACCTGCGCTACGAACGGACCTACCGCGACGGGCCGCTGTACGCCCCGGTCACCGGCTTCGCCTCGCAGGAGTACGGCACGACCCTGCTGGAGGACGCGGCGGACGGGGTGCTGTCCGGCGCCGACCCGCTGCTCGCGCCGCTGCCGCTGTGGAACGACGTGACGGGCGCCCCCAACCCGGCCGGCGACGTGGTGACGACGATCCTCCCGGCGGCGCAGCGGGCGGCGTACGAGGGGCTGGGCCGGCGCTCCGGGGCGGTCGCCGCGGTGGAACCGGCCACCGGGCGGGTCCTCGCCCTGGTGTCCACGCCGTCCTACGACCCGGGGGAGCTGTCC
The DNA here is from genome assembly GCF_042899225.1 of Streptomyces sp. NPDC000134. Taxonomy (NCBI): domain Bacteria; kingdom Bacillati; phylum Actinomycetota; class Actinomycetes; order Kitasatosporales; family Streptomycetaceae; genus Streptomyces; species Streptomyces sp. NPDC000134. The sequence goes on along the minus strand of NZ_JBIAZN010000006.1, from coordinate 242,883 downwards.
GGGAACGGCGGGTCGGTGCTCCGGTCCTGGCGGCGGCTGAACGGCGACCCGGGCCGGCCGCTGCTCAACCGGGCGGTGCGCCGGACCTATCCGCCGGGCTCGACGTTCAAGGTGGTCACCGCGGCGGCGGCGCTGGACGCGGGGGTCGCCGAGGACCTGGACGCGCCGACCCGCTCCCCCGGTCCGTACCCCCTGCCCGGCTCCCGGACGAGGCTGACCGACGAGTCCGGCCGGTGCCGGAACGCCTCGCTGCGCACGGCGTTCGAACGGTCCTGCAACACGGTCCTGGCGCGGCTCGGCGTGGCGGTGGGCGCGCGGCGGATGACGGCGACGGCCGAGGCCCTCGGCTTCAACGACGCGGGGCTCGCCGTCCCGTTCCCGGTGGCCCGCAGCACCTTCGACCCCTCGGCGGACCCGGCGCAGTTGGCGCTGTCGTCGATCGGGCAGTACAACACGCGGGCCACGCCCCTGCAGATGGCGATGGTGGCGGCGGCGGTCGCGGACCGGGGGCGACTGCGCACGCCGTACCTGGTGGAGCGGACCACGCGGGCGGGCGGTTCCGTGCTGTCGGCGGCCGGGGCCCGGCCGGTGCGGCAGGCGGTCCGGCCGGGGACGGCCGCGAAGCTGAAGGAGCTGATGCGGGACGTGGTGGAGCACGGCACCGGCGCGGGCGCGGCGATCCCCGGCGCGGTCGTCGGCGGCAAGACCGGCACCGCCGAGCACGGCGTCGGCAACTCCGGCGCGCCGTACGCCTGGTTCGTCTCCTTCGCGCAGGGCGCCCGGGACCTGGAGCCGAGGGTGGCGGTCGCGGTGGTGGTCGAGGGGGCGGCGGCGGACCGGGGGGAGATCACCGGCGGAGGGCTCGCGGCACCGGTGGCGCGTGCGGTGATGGAGGCGGTTCTCGCTTCCTGAGACGGGGGGTGCCCCGCGCGAACGTCCCGACCTACCGTTCGGTTCATGACTGACACCACCGCGTACGAACTCGCCCAGGTCAACATCGCCCGCCTGAAGGCCCCGCTGGACTCCCCGCAGTTGAAGGACTTCGTCGACTCCCTCGAACCGGTGAACGCCGACGCCGACGGGGCCGACGGGTTCGTCTGGCGGCTGCAGGGCGAGGGGGGCGACGCGACGGACGTCCCGGTGTTCGGGGACTCCTGGCTGATCATCAACATGTCGGTGTGGCGGGACACCGACGCGCTGACGGCCTTCATGTACCAGGGGCGGCACCGGGAGCTGCTGGCCCGCCGGCGCGAGTGGTTCGAGCGCCTGAAGGACGCGACGGCGGTGCTGTGGTGGGTGCCGGCGGGCCACCGCCCGACGGTCGCCGAGGCCGAGTCCCGCCTGCTCCGCCTGCGGACCAACGGACCGACCCCGTACGCGTTCACCCTGCGCACCTCGTTCCCGCCCGGCGCCGGCGAGCCGGTCCTCGGCGCGGTGCCGGACGGGCTGGGCTGCTCGGTCTGACCCCTCGGGGGCGCCCCGCATATTTACTCGCGGTCAACAAGTTCCGCGCAGGGGATTGACGAGCTTGCTGACACGCAGTCTTATAAGACAAGAGTGAGTGACCGCGGGTAACACGACGAGGTGGGACAGCCATGACGACCCTGACGGAAGCCGACGCGCTCGACGGACTGCGCGACGCGCTCGGTTTGCTCAAGGACCGCGAGCAGGTGGCCGAGCGGCTGCTCGACTCTTCCGCCAAGCACTCCTTCGACCCGGACAAGGAGCTGGACTGGGACGCGCCCTTCGAGGAGGGCAAGTGGTTCTGGCCGCCGGAGCTGGTGTCGCTGTACGACACCCCGCTGTGGCGGCGGATGAGCGAGGAGCAGCGCATCGAGCTCTCCCGGCACGAGGCCGCGGCCCTCGCCTCGCTCGGCATCTGGTTCGAGCTGATCCTGATGCAGTTGCTGGTCCGGCACATCTACGACAAGTCGGCGACCAGCGCGCACGTCCGGTACGCGCTGACCGAGATCGAGGACGAGTGCCGGCACTCCAAGATGTTCGCCCGGCTGATCTCGCACGGCGGAACGCCCTGGTACCCGGTGAGCCCGGCCCACCAGCACCTCGGCCGGCTGTTCAAGACGGTCTCCACCACGCCGGGTTCCTTCACCGCCACCCTGCTCGGTGAGGAGATCCTGGACTGGATGCAGCGGCTGACCTTCCCCGACGAGCGGGTCCAGTCGCTGATCCGGGGCGTCACCCGCATCCACGTCGTGGAGGAGGCCCGCCACGTCCGGTACGCCCGGGAGGAGCTGCGCCGCCAGATGGTGACGGCCCCGAAGTGGTCCCAGGAGTTCACCCGGGTCACCTCCGGGGAGTTCGCCCGGGTCTTCTCGAACGCCTTCATCAACCCCGAGGTCTACACGAACGTGGGACTGGACAAGCGCGAGGCGATGGCCCAGGTCAAGGCCAGCGGCCACCGCCGCGAGATCATGCAGACCGGCGCGAAGCGTCTGACGGACTTCCTGGACGACATCGGGGTGCTGCGGGGCGTCGGCCGGAAGCTGTGGCGGTCCTCGGGGCTGCTGGCGTAAGCCGGGCGGGGCGGGCGGACGCACCGGTTACCCTGCGGGACATGACCCCGCAGGTTCCCCCGCCCGCCTACCGCCGGCTCAGCGTCGAGGAGCGCCGCAGCCAACTGCTGGACGCGGCGCTCACGCTCTTCGCCAACCGGCCGCCCGAGGAGGTGTCCCTCGACGACGTGGCCGAGCAGGCCGGGGTCTCGCGGCCCCTGGTGTACCGGTACTTCCCCGGCGGCAAGCAGCAGCTCTACGAGGCGGCCCTGCGCTCGGCCGCCGACGAGCTGCGGCACTGCTTCGACGAACCCCGGCAGGGCTCCCCGCTCAGCCGGCTCGCCCGCGCCCTGGACCGCTACCTCACCTTCGTCGACGAGCACGACACCGGCTTCAGCGCCCTGCTGCGCGGCGGCAGCGTCGCCGAGACCTCCCGGGCGTCGGCCATAGTGGACGGCGTACGGCGGGACGCCGCCGAGCACATCATGCGCCACCTGGACGTCGACGAGCCGGGACCCCGGCTGCGGATGACCGTGCGGATGTGGATAACGGCGGTGGAGGCGGCCTCGCTGATCTGGCTGGACGAGGAGAAGCAGCCGCCCGCCGAGGAGCTGCGGGACTGGCTGGTGGAGCAGTTCGCGGCCGCGCTGGAGGTCACCGCCCGGCGCGACCCGCAGACCGGGGCGCTGCTCCACCTCCTCGCGGCGGATGTCTGACACTGGTGCCGTGAAGCGCGAAGAGACCCCCTTCGAGGGCGGCCCCATGGACGGCCGGGTGCTGCCCGTGCTGGTGGGGATGACCGGGCACCCGCCGAAGACCTACCGCATCCCCGTGCCCGACCCGGCCGGCGGCCCCCCGACGGTGCTGGTCTACCGCCGGGTCCCGAGGGACCCCGGCCGCCGGGCCGGCTTCGCCCGCTGGAAGTACGCCTACGCCCCCGGGGGCGTGCCCCGCACCCGCCCCCGCTGGCCCTGGTCGAAGCCGGGAGCGGACCCGGACGCCGCGCCGGGCGGCAAGCCGGACGACGCCGACGGGTGACACCGTTGCGCCGGGCGGCGCACACTCGGCGCGCGCACCGGGAGCGGGCGCCGGATGCTCGCGATGCGGAGCGGACCCGCCGCCCCGCATCGGAGGTGATGACGTGTCAGGAAGGCTTCTGCGCCTGGTCTGTACGGCGGCGGTGGCGGCCGGGACCGCCCTCGCACCCGTGCCCGCCTCGGCCGAACCGGCGCCCGGCGGACGCCCCGTCGCCGAACTGCTGACGGACCTTCAGACCCTGTACCGGGACGCCGAGAAGGCCACCGAGGTCTACAACGGCGCCGAGGAACGGCTCCGCGAGCAGCGGCGCAGGGTGCGGGGCCTGGAGGCCGCACTGGCCCGCGCCCGGCTCTCGCTGCACGACAGCCGCGGCGAGGCCGGGCGACTGGCCCGGCGGCAGTACCAGAGCAGCACCGGCCTCTCCCCCTACGTACGGCTGCTGCTGGCCCGCGATCCGCAGCACGCCCTCGACCAGGGCCATGTGATCGGCCGGCTGGCGCGGGACCGGGCGCGGACGGTGGGCAGGCTGGCCGGCAGCGCGAAGAAGGCCGATGCCCTGGCCCGGCAGGCCCGCACCGCCCTCGACCGGCAGCGCGCCCTGGCCGAGCGCCGCAAGGAGGCCCGCGACGAGGTGCGGGAGCGGCTACGCGAGGTCGAGGGGCTGCTCGCCTCGCTCGGCCCGCAGGAGCTGTCGGCGCTGGCCGCGTTCGAGGAGAAGGGCGCCGCGCAGGCCCAGGACCGGTTCCTGGCCTCCGGCGCGCTGGGCACCGCCGCCGCCCGGCCCTCCGCCGCCGGCGACCGGGCGCTGCGCTTCGCGGTGGACCAGCTCGGCAAGCCGTACGAGTGGGGCGCGCAGGGCCCCGAGGCGTACGACTGCTCGGGGCTGACCTCCCGGGCGTGGGCGGGGGCCGGGACGCCGATCCCCCGGACCAGCCAGGAGCAGTGGGCGCGCCTGGAGCGGGTGCCGCTGGACCGACTGCGCCCCGGTGACCTGGTCGTCTACTTCCCCGAGGCCACCCATGTGGCGATGTACCTCGGTGACGGAATGGTGGTGCAGGCCCCGCGGCCGGGCGCCGAGGTCAAGGTGTCGCCGATCGCGGCCAACCCGGTCCTCGGTGCCGTCCGGCCCGACCCCGGGGCGCCGCCCGTACCGGACTACGTGCCGCCGGGGCTGCCCGCGGGGACGGCGGACGGATCGGACGAGGGGTACGCCTCGGTGTACGCGCCGGGCGCTCAGGCGCCGGCCGCCCCGGAGACCTCCATCAGGTAACCCTCGGACTTCTTCGGGTCGAAGAAGAAGTTCTCGAAGTCGGCCGGGTCGTTGAAGCCGTTGGCGAAGCGGTCGGCGACCGGCTGGAGCTGACCGGCGGCGCCGATCAGGTTCAGGACGTGCTCCGGCGGCGGGGCCAGCATGGCGTTGGTCCACTTGACGACGTGCTGGGCGGTCTCCCAGTAGCGGTCGAAGGCGGACTGCATCCAGGTCTCGTCGAACGGCTTGTCGCCGTGTTCGAGGATCGAGGCGAGGTAGGAGGCGGCGCACTTGGACGCCGAGTTGGAGCCCTGGCCGGTGATCGGGTCGTTGGCGACCACCACGTCGGCCACGCCGAGCACCAGGCCGCCGCCGGGGAGGCGGCCGATGGGGTGGCGGACGGTGGGGGCGTAGCGGCCGGCCAGGGTGCCGCCGGCGTCGGTCAGTTCGACCTCGGTGGCCCGCGCGTACTCCCAGGGGACGAACTTCTCCATGAGTTCCAGGGTCAGGGAGAGGTGCTCGGCCGGGTCCTTGACGTCCTTGAAGACGTCCAGCGGGCCGCCGGGTATGCCCTCCCAGAACAGGATGTCGGCGCGGCCGGAGGTGGTGAACGTCGGCATGATGAACAGCTCGCCGACGCCCGGCACCAGGTTGCAGCGGACCGCGTCGAACTCCGGGTGCTCCGGGCGCGGGGCCAGGCCGTGCACATAGGCGACGGCGAGGGCGCGCTGCGGCTCGCCGTACGGGGACCGCGAGGCGTCCCGGCCGAACATCTGCACCAGTTCGCCCTTGCCCGCGGAGACCAGGACCAGGTCGTACGCCCGGGAGAAGTAGTCCAGGTCGCCGACGGCGGCGCCGTGGATGACCAACTGGCCGCCGCGCTGGGCGAAGGTCTCCATCCAGCCGGCCATCTTCACCCGCTGGTCCACGGACTGGGCGTAGCCGTCCAGCTTGCCCACCCAGTCGATGGCGCGCTGGGTGGGGCCCGGGTCGTGCGAGCCGGGCGCGGCGACCGAGACACCGAGGCCCTCGATCTTCGGGGCCTGGGACTCCCAGAAGTTCAGCTTCAGGTCCCGCTCGTGCTCCAGGGCGGTGTGGAACATGCACTGCGTCGACATCACCCGGCCCGTGCGGATCTCGTCCGCGGTCCGGTTGGACATCAGGGTGACCTCGTAGCCGTGCGACTGGAGGCCGAGGGCGAGCTGGAGGCCGGACTGGCCGGCTCCGACGACGAGTATCTTCCGCATGCGGGGGTTTCCGTCTTCTACTCGGGTGTTTCGTCCAGCGCGTGGCCCACGAGGGACAGGAGGGTCTCGATGACCGAGATCCGGCGGCGCGCATCCATGATCATTACAGGTATGTGCCGCGGGATCGTCAACGCCTCCCGCACGTCCTCCGGTGCGAACCGCTCGCTGCCGTCGAAGTGGTTCACCGCCACGACGTACGGCAGTCCGCAGCTCTCGAAGTAGTCCAGCGCCGGGAAGCAGTCCTTCAGCCGGCGGGTGTCGGCCATGACGACCGCGCCGATCGCGCCGCGCACCAGGTCGTCCCACATGAACCAGAACCGCTGCTGGCCCGGCGTGCCGAACAGGTAGAGCACCAGGTCGTCGTCGAGCGTGATGCGGCCGAAGTCCATCGCCACGGTCGTGGTGAGCTTCTCCGGCGTGGCGGTGAGGTCGTCGGTCTCCTCGCTCGCCTCGGTCATCAGCGCCTCGGTCTGCAGGGGCGTGATCTCCGAGACGGACGTGACCAGCGTGGTCTTGCCCACGCCGAAACCGCCCGCCACGACGATCTTCGTGGCGATCGGTGCGCGGCCCGGGTCCGTCTGCCAGGGCTGCAGGGGCTCGTCGGCCTCGACGAGCGGGGAGACGCCGAAGGCGGCGTCAGAGACGACGGAGTCCACTCAGCACCCTTTCCAGCAGAGCGCGGTCCGGACGGCCCGTGCCGTGGCCGGTCCCGGTGCCGTATACACGGATCTTTCCCTGGTCCGCGAGGTCGCTCAGGAGTACGCGGACCACGCCGAGCGGCATCTTCAGCAGCGCGGCGATCTCGGCCACCGTACGCATCCGGCGGCACAGTTCGACGATGGCCCGCATCTCGGGCATGACCCGGGAGAGCGGGGCGCTCGTCAGTTCCTTGCGCTCCTCGGCGGCCTCCAGCGCGGCCGTGCCGGTGGCGCCGACGAACGTCTCCACCAGCAGCACGTGGCCGAAGCGGGTCCGGCCGCCGGTGAGCGAGTAGGGGCGCACGCGGGCCGGCTTGCGGTCGGCGCCGCGCACGGGGAGGTTCTTACGGCTGGTGTCGGGACCGCTGCTCATCGGGGGCTCCCCGTCGACTCGGACTCCTCCAGGGATTTCCGCAGCTCGCTGCGGAGCTCCGGGGTCAGCACGTGCCCGGCCCGGCCCACGAACAGCGCCATGTGGTACGCCACGACGCTCATGTCGCAGTCGGCGGAGCCGTGCACGCCGAGCAGCGAGCCGTCGCTGATCGACATCACGAACAGGCTGCCCTCCTCCATGGCGACCATGGTGTGCTTCACGGCGCCGAAGGCCATCAGCTTGGCGGCGCCGATGGTCAGGCTGCCGATGCCGGAGACGATGGTCGCGAGGTCGGCGGCGGAGCCGCGCGGACCGGTGCGGCGCTCGGACCGGGCGCGGCGGGCGGCGTCGGTGCTCTCCTGGTCGGAGGAGAGCAGGAGCAGTCCGTCGGAGGAGACGACGGCGACCGAGAGGATGCCGGGCACCTCCTCGACGAGGTTGGTCAGCAGCCAGTGCAGGTTGCGGGCCTCACTGCTCAGTCCGAAGGTACTGGGCGCGGTCAACTGCTTGCCTCCTCGACAGTGCCCCCCGTGGCTTCTTCGGTCGTCCCCGCCCCGGCGTCCGGCGCGCGGTGCCCGGCGGTGTGCTCGGCGATCTCCGCCGCCACGTCGCGCCGGCCGGCCTCCGCGCCCCGGCGGAATCCGCCGAGGCGGCGGCGGAGCGCCTCGGCGTCCACGGAACCGGCGCGCGGGAGCGGCGACGACGCGGGGGCGCTGATCTTGGGGGTCCGCTTGGGCAGACCCTTGTCGGTGACGGGGTCCTCCGGTTCGTCGGGGACCCGGTCGTGGGCGGTCTCGGTCTGGGTCTGGGTCTGGGTGCCGGTCTCCGGCGTGCCGGGGGCGGGGTCGGGGGACGGTTCCGCCGCCGGGGCCGGGACGAGCAGTTCCATGGTGGTCTCGGAGACCGTCTCGGCGGGCTTCCCGGGGGCCGCTTCGGCGGGCTCGCCGGGTGCCGTTCCGGGGGCCTGCTCCGGTTCGGCGCGCTTCCCGGCCGCCGACCGCCGTACCGCCCGCTCCGCCGCCTGCACCAACGGGTCGCCGCCCTCGGAGCGGCCGTGCAGGACGTTGGAGTTGGCCTCGGCGTCGGCGCCCGGCAGGGAGAAGCCGCCGGTGCCCTCGGTGACCGGGGCGGCCGGGGCGGGAGCGGCGGACGGCGCCTCGGCGAGCAGGGTGGTCGGCAGCACGACGACGGCGGCGACCCCGCCCTGCTTCTGCTCGCGCAGACGCACCCGGGCGCCGTGCCGGTGGGCGAGGCGGGCGACGACGTACAGGCCGAGTCCGAGGCCGTCCTCGCCGTCCTGGTCGTAGGCGGCCTCCGGGTCGAAGTCGGCGAGGCGGGCGTTGAGCCGTTCCAGCTTGTCGCCGGGGACGCCGATGCCCTCGTCCTGGACGGAGAGCATCACCTCGCCGTTCTCCAGCAGCCAGCCGGAGACCTCGACGGGGTGCTCCGGCGGGGAGAACGAGGTGGCGTTCTCCATCAGTTCGGCCAGCAGGTGGGAGAGGTCGTCGGCGGCGAACCCGGCCACGTGCGCGTGCGGCGGCAGCGCGGCGATGCGGACCCGCTCGTAGCGCTCGATCTCGCTGACGGCGGCGCGCACCACGTCGACCAGCGGGACCGGTCCGGCGGTGTGCTGGACGTGCTCGGTGCCCGCCAGGACCAGGAGGTTCTCGCTGTGCCGGCGCATGACCGTGGCGAAGTGGTCGAGCTTGAAGAGGGTGGCCAGCCGCTCAGGGTCCTGCTCGCGCTCCTCCAGCCCCTCGATGACGCCCAACTGGCGTTCGATCAGGGCGAGGGTGCGCAGCGCGAGGTTGACGAAGGTGCCGTCCACGGCCTGCCGCATCCGCTTCAGGTGGGCGGCGGACTCGGCGAGTTCGGCGCGCAGCTCCTCGCGGGCGTCGGCCATCTTCTGCCGCTGCCCGACGAGGTGCTTGCGGTCGGACTCCAGGGTGGCGACCCGCTCGGCGAGGGCGACGGCGTGCGCGTGCAGGGCGTTGACGGAGCGGACCGCCTGCGCGAACTCGTCGTTGCGGCCGGTGAAGGCGACGGGTTCCTCGGTGGTGGGGTCCTCGGCCCCGGCGAGCCGGGCGGTGCCCCGGCGCAGCGCCGACAGCGGCCGGGTGAGGCTGCGGGCCATGCCGGTGGCGACGCCGACCGCCAGCAGCATCAGCGCGCCGAGCAGGGCGATGCGGATCTCCAGCGCGGTGACGTCGTCGTCGCGGACCTGTGCGAGGTCCTTGGTGCGCCGGTCGTAGAGGGCGGACTCGGCGCCGCGCATGGCGTCGACCCGGGCGGAGAGCGCGGCCTCCAGCTTCTTGGCGCTGGTGGCGAGGTCGTCGTCGGAGAGGGCCGGCTGGTCGGTGAGGGAGGCCAGGTACTTCTCGGCGGCGTCGACCTCGGGTCCGGTGACCGTGGAGTCGTAGCGCTCGCGGGCCTGTTCGGGGGCGCTCTCGCGGAAGTCGGCGAGGGCCGCGTCGGAGCGGACCCGGGCCTGCTGGGCGGCGGCGGCCAGGGCGTCGCGCTGCTTGCCGTCGGCGTCCGAGGAGGTGGTGGTCTCGGTCGGCAGGCCGGTGACCGGGTCGATGACCGTCCGGGTGCTGCTCGGCACGGCGAGGGCGGCCAGCAGCAGGCCCCGGGCGGCGGCGGCCTGCTGGACGGCGGAGTCCAGCTCGGCCAGCGCGTACCCGCCAGCGCCGGCCCGGGACGGCATCCGCTCGGCCAGTTCCTCGGCGAGGGCGTGCAGTTCGGTGATGACGGCGGAGTACGCCCGGTGCGTCTGAAGGGCGCTGGTCCGGCCGGTGAGCGCCGCCCGGCGCAGGGCGGCCACCGCGTCCAGGTCCTCGCGGAGCGCGGCGGGCGTGTCGGGGTCGGCGCGCAACTCCTCGACCTGCCGGTCCACCCGGGCGCCGCGCTGCTCGGAGGGCGCCTTGGACTTAGGGCGCCCGGCGGCGGCGTACGGGGTGACCTCGTCGCGCTCGTCGGCCAGGGAGTGGGCCAGGGTGAGCGCGCCCTGGGTCCGCTCGGCGAGCGTCACCAGCTCCTGGGAGTCGCTGAGCCGGCCCGACGCGCCGACGACCGAGGGGGCGCCGGCGGCGGCGATCGCGGCGGCGACCACCGCCACGGCCACGATCAGCCGGTTCCGTACGTGGGTGGGACGGCCCTTGCCGACAGGGGGGGCCGGGGCGGCGGTCCCGGGGGGCGGCTCCGTCCCCCCGACGGGGGCCGTCTGCTTGCCTGTGCGACGAGGCCGCGTCTTCTGCACCGGTGCTCGCATTCCTGACTCGTGTACCCGTGGGCCCGGGTGGCGCTCCGTCAACTGGCCGGTCGGCGCGTTCACCCTCCCCCGAGCCGTCGACCGCGCTCGAGCGGGGCGGGGCCCCCACCGGCTCCCGACCCTTGCAGTGCCCGTTGGCACCGGGTGTACATCACCTGACCCACCACCCGAAGGAGTGAACCCCGGAGGGGAGTTGGTGGGCAAGTCGCTCCGACGGGCGCGGCCCGCCCGCGCGGTGGGCCGGTTGGACGATCGCGGCGGGGCGGTGGCAGTATTTGCCGCCGCGTGTTCCCGGGGTACAGCATTCCACCCCAAATTGGGCGGCTGACCTGCACCGCCGCGCCCGTTCCGGGTCGTCTGTCGACGTCTTGCGGAGGGCGTGAAGGGCTGGTGCAGACTGACCGGGTGCGTACCGAACTGGTCTCGGAGCCCAGCGGCCCCGGTCTGCCCAACGAGGACTTCGCGAGCGTCGGCCTTCCGGCTTCCGGACAGGGTGGCGTGCTCGTCGTGCTGGACGGGGTCACTCCGCCGCGCGGCGCGTCCGGCTGCCGGCACTCGGTGCCCTGGTTCACCGCGCGGCTCGGCGGGGCGCTGACCGAACTGACCGTTTCACTCCCGGATGTCCCCCTCGCCGACGCCCTTTCCCGTGCCATCGCGGCTACCGCCGATGCACACGCCGTCACCTGTGACCTTTCTCACCCCCGTACTCCGCAGGCGACGGTGGTCCTGGCGCGCTGGTCGCCAAAGGCGGTGGAGTACCTGGTGCTGTCCGACTCGGCGCTGCTGCTGGAGGCCCCCGACGGGACGGTGACGGCCCGCCTCGACGACCGGCTCGCGCGCCTGCCGCGGGGGGCGCTCGCCTCCGAGGCGCGGGTCGACGCGGAACTGCGCAACCGGGAGGGCGGGTTCTTCACGGCGGCGGCCGATCCGGGGGTGGCGGCGCGGGCGGTGACGGGAGTGCTGCCGCGCGGCGAGGTGCGGGCGCTGGCGGCGCTCACGGACGGGGCGGCGCGGTGGGTGGAGCGGTTCGGTGAGGGCGACTGGACGGACTGCCTGCGGGCCGTGCGCAAGCAGGGGGCGCGGTGGCTGGTGGACCGGGTGCGGGAGCTGGAACGCGCGGACACCGACCGCCGGTTCCTGGGCCGGAGCAAGACCCACGACGACGCGACGGTGGTGTACGCGGAGCTGTAGCGCCCCCGGGTCAGCGCTGCTCCATGCCCCGGTTCAGCTCGCGCAGCAGCCGGGCCAGTTCGGCGACCTCGCCGGGGTTCCAGTCGGCGAGCCGGCCGGCGTAGCGGGCGCGGCGGGCCTCGCGCACCCGGCGGACCCGCTCGTGGCCCTCCTCGGTGAGGGTGATCAGCCAGGCGCGGCCGTCGGCGGGGTCGGGCTCGCGGGCGACCAGGCCCAGCTCCTCCAGGGCGCGCAACTGGCGGGACATGGTGGCCTTGCCGACGCCGATGTAGCCGGCGAGTTCGGTGGCGCGCTGGCCGCCGCACTCGTCGAGCCGGACCAGCAGCGCGTACGCGGAGGACTCCAGGTCCGGGTGGACCTCCCGCGCCATCTCGCCCTGGTTGGCCCGAGCACGGCGCAGCAGTACCGTCAACTCGCGTTCCAGTGCCAGGAACTCGGGCTGTTCCGGACCGCTCGTGGCCATCGCCGCCGATTCACCTCGCCGCCCGTCGCCGTTTCCGCTTCCGTGCACGTCAGCCCCTGCCTCGTTCTCCCGGTTTCCCGGTCCTGAAAGTTTCCGCCGGATACCGCCATCGCCGCAGCTCCGTCAGTATTTCGCAGGCTTAGACCAACGGCAGCTTCCGGTCCCCCTTCCACCCGCCGGTCTACGTGCGTAGCGTCGGACCCGGGTCTGCCTGGCATGCCCACGCCACTCCCACCCCCCACACTCCCACCCCCACCGAGCACCACCGATCATCGGAGGCACGTGATGCCCGTGCACAGATCCGGACCGGCCCCCCGTCGTCGGCTCGCCGCCGTCGGGACCCTGCTCGCCGTCTTCTCCCTGCTGCTGACCTGGCCGTCGTCGGCCGCCGACACCCCCGCCCGCGGCTCCGCCCACATGGGCATGGGCGTCCTAGAGCACGACGGGCGGCAGGGCACGCCCGTCCCCGGCGACGCCACCCAGACCGAGGGCGTCGACGTCTCCAGCCACCAGGGCAACGTCGCCTGGTCGACCCTGTGGAACAGCGGGGTCCGATGGGCCTACGCGAAGGCCACCGAGGGCACCTACTACACCAATCCCTACTTCGCCCAGCAGTACAACGGCTCGTACAACGTGGGCATGATCCGCGGCGCGTACCACTTCGCGACCCCGGACACCACCAGCGGCGCCACCCAGGCCAACTACTTCGTCGACCACGGCGGAGCCTGGTCCCGCGACGGCCGGACGCTGCCGGGCGCCCTCGACATCGAGTGGAACCCGTACGGGGCCTCCTGCTACGGCAAGACCCAGAGCCAGATGGTGAGCTGGGTCCGTGACTTCCTGACCACCTACAAGGCCCGCACCGGCCGGGACGCCGTCATCTACACGGCCACCAGTTGGTGGACGGAGTGCACCGGCAACTACGGCGGTTTCGCCACCGCCAACCCGCTGTGGATCGCCCGCTACGCCGCCACGGTGGGCACGCTGCCCGCGGGCTGGTCGTACTACACGATGTGGCAGTACACCTCCTCCGGACCGACCGTCGGTGACCACAACCGGTTCAACGGCGCCCTGGACCGGGTCGTGGCGCTCGCCAACGGCTGACCCGCTCGCGTACGGCGAGGGCCCGGACCTCCCTCACGGGACCCGGGCCCTCGCTCTCGTCCGGCCGCGTCCGTCACGCCGCGACCGGAACCTCCTTCGGCGCCGCCCCGCTGGTGGCGGGGGCGAGGGCCAGTTCCAGGACCTGGCGGACGTCGGTGACGGTGTGGACGTCGAGCTTGTCCAGCACCTCCGCCGGGACGTCGTCCAGGTCGGGCTCGTTGCGCTTGGGGATGATCACCGTGGTGACGCCCGCCCGGTGCGCCGCGAGCAGCTTCTGCTTCACCCCGCCGATCGGCAGCACCCGGCCGGTCAGCGACACCTCACCGGTCATCGCCACGTCGGTGCGCACCAGCCGGCCCGACAGCAGCGAGGCCAGCGCCGTCGTCATGGTGATGCCGGCGCTCGGGCCGTCCTTGGGGACCGCGCCCGCCGGGAAGTGGATGTGCACGCCCCGGTCCTTCAGATCGGCGACCGGAAGTTCCAGTTCGGCGCCGTGCGAGCGCAGGAAGCTCAGCGCGATCTGCGCGGACTCCTTCATCACGTCGCCGAGCTGACCGGTCAGGGTCAGCCCCGCCCCGCCCGTCTCCGGGTCGGCCAGCGACGCCTCGACGTACAGCACGTCGCCGCCCGCTCCGGTGACCGCCAGGCCGGTGGCCACGCCCGGCACCGAGGTGCGCCGCTGAGCCGGGTCCTGGGCGGACTCCGGCACGTGGTGCGGCCGGCCGATCAGGTCCCGCAGGTCGTCGGCGCCCACGGTGAACGGCAGCTCCCGCTCGCCCAGTTCGTGCCGGGCCGCCACCTTGCGCAGCAGCCGGGCGATCGACCGCTCCAGGGTGCGCACCCCGGCCTCGCGGGTGTACTCGCCGGCCAGCTTGCGCAGCGCGTCCTCCGCCAGGACGACCTCGTCCTCGCCCAGGCCGGCCCGCTCCAGTTGGCGCGGGAGCAGGTGGTCGCGGGCGATGACGACCTTCTCGTCCTCGGTGTAGCCGTCCAGGCGGACCAGCTCCATGCGGTCGAGCAGGGCCTCCGGGATGGCCTCCAGGACGTTGGCGGTGGCGAGGAAGACCACGTCGGAGAGGTCCAGCTCGACCTCCAGGTAGTGGTCGCGGAAGGTGTGGTTCTGGGCCGGGTCCAGCACCTCCAGCAGGGCCGCCGCGGGGTCGCCGCGGAAGTCCGAGCCGACCTTGTCGATCTCGTCGAGCAGCACGACCGGGTTCATCGAGCCGGCTTCCTTGACCGCGCGGACGATCCGGCCGGGCAGCGCGCCGACGTACGTACGGCGGTGGCCGCGGATCTCCGCCTCGTCGCGGACGCCGCCGAGGGCGACCCGGACGAACTTGCGGCCCATGGCGTGGGCGACGGACTCGCCGAGGCTGGTCTTGCCGACGCCGGGCGGGCCGACCAGGGCGAGCACCGCGCCGCCGCGCCGGCCGCCGACCACGCCCAGACCGCGCTCGGCCCGGCGCTTGCGGACGGCCAGGTACTCGGTGATCCGCTCCTTCACGTCCTCCAGGCCCGCGTGCTCGGCGTCCAGGACGGCCTTGGCGCCCTGGATGTCGTAGCGGTCCTCGGTCCGCTCGTTCCACGGCAGTTCCAGGACGGTGTCGAGCCAGGTGCGTATCCAGGAGCCCTCGGGGGACTGGTCGCTGGCCCGCTCCAGCTTGTCGACCTCCTTGAGCGCGGCCTCGCGGACCTTCTCGGGCAGGTCGGCGGCCTCCACCCGGGCGCGGTAGTCGTCGGACTCCTCGCCCTCCTGCTCGCCGTTCAGCTCGCGCAGTTCCTTGCGGACGGCCTCCAGTTGGCGGCGGAGCAGGAACTCCCGCTGCTGCTTGTCGACGCCCTCCTGGACGTCCTTGGCGATGGTCTCGGCCACGTCCTGCTCGGCGAGGTGGTCGCGCAACTGCTGGGCGGCGAGCTTCAGGCGGGCGACCGGGTCGGCGGTCTCCAGCAGCTCGACCTTCTGGTCGGTGGTCAGGAACGGCGAGTAGCCGGAGTTGTCGGCGAGGGCGGAGACGTCGTCGATGGCCTGCACGCGGTCCACGACCTGCCAGGCGCCGCGCTTCTTCAGCCAGGCGGTGGCGAGCGCCTTGTACTCCTTCACCAGTTCGGCGACGTGACCGGGCAGCGGGTCGGGCACGCTCTCGTCGACGCGGGTGCCCTCGACCCACAGGGCCGCGCCCGGCCCGGTGGTCCCGGCGCCGATCCTCACCCGGGCCCGGCCGCGGATCAGGGCCCCCGGGTCGCCGTCGGCCAGCCGGCCGACCTGCTCGACCGTGCCGAGCACGCCGGTGCCCGGGTACGAGCCGTCGATGCGCGGCACCAGCAGGACCTTCGGCTTGCCCGGTTCGCTGCGGGCGGCAGCCTGGGCGGCCTCCACCGCGGCCCGCACCTCGGAGTCGCTCAGGTCGAGGGGGACCACCATCCCGGGCAGCACGACCTCGTCGTCGAGCGGCAGCACGGGCAGGGTGAGCGGTGTGAACGGCGTGGACTCAGCAGCCATGATCTCCCCTTAGGCAGTCAAGTTGAGTTATGCCGACTCAATGCTCGGGGAGCGGCGATTGTTCCCCCACCCGCGTTCGCTCTGGGCGATCAGGCGTCCCGGCGGCACCGCGCGTTCCCTCAGCGGTCACCGGGCCCCCGTGATTCCGCCACCCGCCGGCCGGCCGGCTGCCAGGATGAGCGCATGTCCGCCGGCTACGAAGTTCCCGAAGTCCTGGACCGTCGCGAGGGCCCCTACGGCGAGGTCGTGCTGCGCCGGCACGGCGGGCTGCTCCAGATCATCGCCAACGGCTGCTTCCTCATGGACACCTCCGACGGCCGCTCCGAGCGCCGGCTCGTCGACGCGGCGCTCGCCGCGCTGCCGGCGCCCGCCGTCCGCCCCGGCCCGCACGTCCTGATCGGCGGTCTGGGCGTCGGCTTCTCCCTCGCCCGTGCGGCCGCGAATTCGCGCTGGGGACGGATCACGGTGGTCGAGCGCGAGCCCGCCGTCATCGGCTGGCACCGCGCCGGGCCGCTGGCCGCGCTGACCCGCCGGGCGCTGGACGACCCCCGCACACAGATCGTGGAAGCCGATCTCGTCGACTTCGTCAATGAGACTTCCGCCACGTTCGACGCGCTCTGCCTGGACATCGACAACGGCCCCGGCTGGACCGTCACCGAGGGCAACGAAAGCCTCTACGCACCGGCCGGACTCGCGGGCTGCGCACGGGTGTTGAGACCCGGCGGGGTGCTCGCCGTATGGTCCGCGCGACCCTCGCCGGAATTCGAAGAAACCTTGTGTAATGCCGGGTTCCAGCAGGTGCGTACCGAAGAGATCCCCGTTGCCCGGGGCGTTCCGGACGTCGTGCACCTCGGCGTCCGGCCTGGATAGCGATGGCCCGGTGACTCCCCGTACGCTGCTGCTCTGACGCCGATCATTCAAGCGTCAATCGCAGTCATGGGATCACCCCACGGATTCCGGAAAGCACACCTCAGGGGCGGGCGATGGAGCAGACACACACCTCCCACAACGGCACGACGACGGCTGCCCCGGGCGCGCAGCGCCGGGTGCTGGTGGTCGAGGACGACCAGACGATCGTGGACGCCATCGCGACCCGCCTGCGCGCCGAGGGATTCCTGGTGCAAACGGCGGGCGACGGTCCGTCCGCCGTCGACACGGCCGAGGCATGGCAGCCCGACCTGCTGATCCTCGACATCATGCTGCCCGGCTTCGACGGCCTGGAGGTCTGCCGCCGGGTGCAGGCCCAGCGCCCGGTGCCGGTGCTGATGCTCACCGCACGCGACGACGAGACGGACCTGCTGGTCGGGCTCGGCGTCGGCGCCGACGACTACATGACCAAGCCGTTCTCGATGCGCGAGCTGGCCGCGCGGGTGCACGTGCTGCTGCGCCGTGTGGAGCGGGCCGCGCTGGCCGCCACCACCCCGCGCAGCGGCATCCTGCGCCTGGGCGAGCTGGAGATCGACCACGCGCAGCGCAGGGTGCGGGTGCGCAGCGAGGACGTCCACCTCACGCCCACCGAGTTCGACCTGCTGGTGTGCCTGGCCAACACCCCGCGTGCGGTGCTCTCCCGCGAGCAGTTGCTGGCGGAGGTGTGGGACTGGGCGGACGCCTCCGGCACCCGCACCGTCGACAGCCACATCAAGGCGCTGCGGCGGAAGATCGGCGCCGAGCGCATCCGCACCGTGCACGGCGTGGGCTACGCGCTGGAGACGCCGACGCCATGAGCGGCGGACGGGAAGCCGCACGGAGGAGCCCCGGGCAGCCCTGGGGCGGCGTACGCCCGTTCTCGATCAAGACCAAGCTGGGCGCCCTGGTCGTCATCTCGGTGCTCATCACCACGGGCCTGCTGATCATCGCCGCGCGCACCGAGACCGAGCTGCGGTTCATCACGGTCTTCTCGATGATCGCCACGCTGCTGATCACCCAGTTCGTGGCCCACTCGCTGACCGCCCCGCTGGACGAGATGAACGCCGTGGCCCGGTCCATCTCGCACGGCGACTACACCCGCCGGGTCAGCGAGAACCGCCGCGACGAGCTGGGCGACCTCGCCCAGACCATCAACCGGATGGCCGACGACCTGGAGGCCCAGGACCGCCAGCGCAAGGAGCTGGTGGCGAACGTCTCGCACGAGCTGCGCACCCCCATCGCGGGCCTGCGCGCGGTGCTGGAGAACATCGTCGACGGCGTCACCGAGGCCGACCCCGAGACCATGCGGACCGCCCTCGGGCAGACCGAGCGGCTCGGCCGGCTGGTGGAGACCCTGCTGGACCTCTCCCGGCTGGACAACGGCGTGGTGCCGCTGCGCGCCCGGCGCTTCGAGGTGTGGCCGTACCTGTCCGGGGTGCTCAAGGAGGCCAACATGGTCGCCTCGGCCCGCGCGGGCATCGCCTCCGGCTCCGGCAGCCACACCCGCACCGACGTGCACCTGGCGCTGGACGTCTTCCCCACCGACCTGACCGCGCACGCCGACCCCGAGCGCATCCACCAGGTGGTCGCCAACCTCATCGACAACGCGGTCAAGCACAGCCCCCCGCACGGCCGGGTGACGGTCCGGGCCCGGCGCGGGGACGAGCCGGACTCCCTGGAGCTGGAAGTGATCGACGAGGGGCCCGGCATACCGCGCTCGGAGTGGCACCGGGTCTTCGAGCGGTTCAACCGGGGCGCGGTGACCCGGCCGCACGGTCCCGGCAGCGACGGCGGCACCGGGCTGGGCCTGGCGATCGCCCGCTGGGCGGTGGACCTGCACGGTGGCCGGATCGGCGTGGCCGAATCCGAGCGGGGCTGCCGCATCCTTGTCACTCTTCCGGGCCTGTCATCAACGACCGGTTGACGTACAGTGCGCACCGGAACCACAAGATCCACGGGAGTCCGCGCTGGCGGACACGTGTGACCGGGCCAAGGCCCGCGCCCCTGGGGCGCCGCGGCCGGCCGCCCCCTTCCCCGACGACCCGGAACCCCGCTTGTTTCCCGCCATTTCCAGCGGCGAAACACGCGCCGAGATGTGACTTACGCGACGATGAACGGGCCCGGCCTGACCTTCTCGCTCTTGGAGGCGTAGCCTTAATTCCCGCTGTCCATCACCTTGTGAAGCGGAAGAGGGCGGTTGCCGCCGTGTCGCCACAGTCCCCCAGTAACTCGAGCATCTCGACCGACACCGACCAAGCGGGGAAGAACCCCGCAGCGGCCTTCGGTGCCAATGAGTGGCTCGTCGACGAGATCTATCAGCAGTACCTCCAGGACCCCAATTCGGTGGACCGAGCCTGGTGGGACTTCTTCGCCGACTACAAGCCGGGGGCGCCCGCCCCCCAGGCCCCGTCGGGCGCCGCGGCCGCCGGGGCCGCGGAGACCACCAGCACGGCTCGGCCCGCCCCCGCTCCCCAGGCCGCCGAGGCGCCCGCCCAGGCCCCGGCCCCGGCCGCCCCGGCGCAGCCCGCCCCGGCACCGGCTCAGCCCGCCCAGCCGACCGCGCAGCCCGCCGCCAAGGCCGCTCCCGCCGCCCCGGCGGCGAAGCCCGCCGCCGCCAAGCCGGCCGCCGCCGCGAAGCCGCAGCCGAAGGCCGAGCCGGCCCAGGGCTCCGCCGAGGGCCCCGAGCTGGTCACCCTGCGCGGCCCGGCCGCCGCGGTCGCCAAGAACATGGACGCCTCGCTGGAGATGCCCACCGCCACGTCCGTGCGCGCCGTCCCGGTGAAGCTGCTGTTCGACAACCGCATCGTCATCAACAACCACCTCAAGCGCGCCCGCGGCGGGAAGATCTCCTTCACCCACCTCATCGGGTACGCGATGGTGCAGGCCATCAAGGCCATGCCGTCGATGAACTGGTCCTTCCAGGTCAAGGACGGCAAGCCGACCCTGGTCAAGCCGGACCACGTCAACCTCGGTCTCGCCATCGACCTGGTCAAGCCCAACGGCGACCGCCAGCTCGTCGTCGCGGCGATCAAGAAGGCCGAGACGCTGAACTTCTTCGAGTTCTGGCAGGCCTACGAGGACATCGTCCGCCGCGCCCGCGAGAACAAGCTGACGATGGCCGACTTCACCGGCGTCACGGTCTCCCTGACCAACCCCGGCGGCCTCGGCACCGTCCACTCCGTGCCGCGGCTGATGCCCGGCCAGTCGGTCATCATGGGCGTCGGCTCCATGGACTACCCGGCCGAGTTCCAGGGCACCTCCCAGGACACCCTGAACAAGCTGGGCATCTCCAAGGTCATGACGCTGACGTCGACCTACGACCACCGCGTCATCCAGGGCGCCGCGTCCGGCGAGTTCCTCCGCCAGGTCGCCAACCTGCTGCTCGGCGAGAACGACTTCTACGACGAGATCTTCGAGGCGCTGCGCATCCCCTACGAGCCGGTCCGCTGGCTCAAGGACATCGACGCCTCGCACGACGACGACGTCACCAAGGCCGCGCGGGTCTTCGAGCTGATCCACTCCTACCGGGTCCGCGGCCACGTCATGGCCGACACCGACCCGCTGGAGTACCGCCAGCGCAAGCACCCCGACCTGGACATCATCGAGCACGGCCTCACCCTGTGGGACCTGGAGCGCGAATTCGCCGTCGGCGGCTTCGCCGGCAAGTCGATGATGAAGCTCCGCGACATCCTCGGCGTGCTCCGCGACTCGTACTGCCGCACCACCGGCATCGAGTTCATGCACATCCAGGACCCCAAGCAGCGCAAGTGGATTCAGGACCGGGTGGAGCGCTCGCACTCCAAGCCGGAGCGCGAGGAGCAGTTGCGCATCCTGCGCCGGCTGAACGCGGCGGAGGCGTTCGAGACCTTCCTGCAGACCAAGTACGTCGGCCAGAAGCGGTTCTCGCTGGAGGGCGGCGAGTCCGTCATCCCGCTGCTCGACGCGGTGCTGGACTCGGCCGCCGAGTCCCGCCTGGACGAGGTCGTCGTCGGCATGGCCCACCGCGGCCGGCTGAACGTGCTCGCCAACATCGTCGGCAAGTCGTACGCGCAGATCTTCCGCGAGTTCGAGGGCAACCTCGACCCGAAGTCGATGCACGGCTCCGGTGACGTGAAGTACCACCTGGGCGCCGAGGGCACCTTCACCGGCCTGGACGGCGAGCAGATCAAGGTCACGCTGGTCGCCAACCCCTCGCACCTGGAGGCGGTCGACCCGGTCCTGGAGGGCGTCGCCCGCGCCAAGCAGGACATCGTCAACAAGGGCGGTACGGACTTCACCGTGCTGCCGGTGGCGATCCACGGCGACGCGGCCTTCGCGGGCCAGGGCGTGGTGGCCGAGACCCTGAACATGTCGCAGTTGCGCGGCTACCGCACCGGCGGCACGGTGCACATCGTCATCAACAACCAGGTCGGCTTCACGGCGGCGCCCGAGTCCTCGCGCTCCTCCATGTACGCCACCGACGTGGCCCGCATGATCGAGGCCCCGATCTTCCACGTGAACGGCGACGACCCGGAGGCCGTGGTCCGCGTCGCGCGGCTCGCCTTCGAGTTCCGCCAGGCGTTCAACAAGGACGTGGTGATCGACCTCATCTGCTACCGCCGCCGCGGTCACAACGAGTCGGACAACCCGGCCTTCACCCAGCCGCTGATGTACGACCTGATCGACAAGAAGCGCTCGGTGCGCAAGCTCTACACCGAGTCCCTCATCGGTCGCGGCGACATCACCCTGGAGGAGGCCGAGCAGGCCCTGCAGGACTACCAGGGCCAGTTGGAGAAGGTCTTCACCGAGGTCCGCGAGGCCACCTCGGGCCCGGCCGCCGTGGCGCCCGCCGACCCGCAGGCCGAGTTCCCCGTCGCCGTGAACACCGCGGTGACCGGCGAGGTCGTCAAGCGGATCGCCGAGTCCCAGGTCAACATCCCCGACCACATCACCGTCCACCCGCGGCTGCTGCCCCAGTTGCAGCGCCGGGCGGCGATGGTCGAGGACGGCACCATCGACTGGGGCATGGGCGAGACCCTCGCCATCGGCTCGCTGCTGCTGGAGAACGTGCCGGTGCGGCTGGCCGGCCAGGACTCGCAGCGCGGCACCTTCGGCCAGCGGCACGCGGTGATCATCGACCGCACCACGGGCGACGAGTACACCCCGCTGCAGTACCTCTCCGAGGAGCAGGCGCGGCTCAACGTCTACAACTCGCTGCTCTCCGAGTACGCCGCGATGGGCTTCGAGTACGGCTACTCGCTGGCCCGCCCGGACGCGCTGGTGATGTGGGAGGCGCAGTTCGGCGACTTCGTCAACGGCGCCCAGACGGTCGTGGACGAGTTCATCTCCTCGGCCGAGCAGAAGTGGAACCAGACCTCCGGTGTGGTCCTGCTCCTCCCGCACGGCTACGAGGGCCAGGGCCCGGACCACTCCTCGGCCCGCCCGGAGCGGTTCCTCCAGCTCTGCGCGCAGAACAACATGACGGTCGCGATGCCGACCTCGCCGGCGAACTACTTCCACCTCCTGCGGTGGCAGGTGCACAACCCGCACCACAAGCCGCTGGTCGTCTTCACCCCGAAGTCGATGCTCCGCCTGAAGGCGGCGGCGTCGAAGGCGGAGGAGTTCACCACCGGCCAGTTCCGCCCGGTCATCGGCGACGACTCGGTCGACGCGGCCGCCGTCAAGAAGGTCGTCTTCTGCGCCGGCAAGGTCTACTACGACCTCGACGCCGAGCGGAAGAAGCGGGGCCTCACGGACACGGCCATCATCCGCATCGAGCGCCTGTACCCGCTGCCGGGTGCGGAGCTGCAGGCGGAGATCGCCAAGTACCCGAACGCCGAGAAGTACCTGTGGGCCCAGGAAGAGCCGGCGAACCAGGGCGCCTGGCCGTTCATCGCCCTCAACCTGATCGACCACCTGGACCTGGCGGTCGGCGCCGACGTCCCGCACGGCGAGCGCCTGCGCCGCATCTCGCGCCCGCACGGCTCCTCCCCGGCGGTCGGCTCCGCGAAGCGGCACCAGGCCGAGCAGGAGCAGTTGGTCCGCGAGGTCTTCGAGGCATGACCCGCTGACCGGCCGTGACACGGAAGGGCCCGGCCCCGGGGGGTTCCCCGGGGCCGGGCCCTTCGCTGTACCGGGCGGGACCGGCCCGTCACGTGTGCTGCGGCTCGAAGTCCCAGTACGGGCGGTTGCGGGCGCGGGCGGAGAGGGTGTGCGAGTGCTTGGCGCCGAGGGTGGCGTCGAGGTCGGACAGCGCCTCCTGCTCGACCTTCTCGGCCTGCCGCCGGTCCCGCAGCCCCCGCAGGTCGGCCGCGTGGGCGATCCGCGTGGACAGGGTGAGGGGGTGGGTCCGGCCGAGCCAGTCGGTGGCGCGGACGACGGTCTGCCCGCTCAGTTCGGCCGCGCCCTCGACGTCGCCCATGAGGTTGCGCAGCGCGGAGGCGTTCAGGGCGCAGCCGATGGTCCAGGGGTGGCTCTCGCCCACGGCCCGGGTCATCTCCGCCAGCGCCTGTTCGACCAGGACGTGGCTCTGCTCCCGTTCGCCGACGTTGCGCAGAATCAGCGCCTGGTTGGCGCGGGCGCCGGCGATGAAGGGGTGCCCCTCGGCGAGCATCACCTCGTACCGGGCGACGACGGCCTCGCTCAGCTCCCGGGCCTGGTCGATGTCGCCGTGCTCCCGGGCGTAGCAGCTCTGGCCGGTGGCGAACATCAGGGTGTTCGGGTGGGTCTCGCCGAGCACCCGCTCCCCGCGCTCCAGGACACTGGCGAGCAGTGCCCCCGGCTCCTGGGGGCCGTCGCCGCTGTCCCGGCGCCGGTCGCGGTCGCCCATGCGGTACCGGCACAGGGCGAGGTTGTACTCGGCCCGCAGGGTGTACGGGTTGTCCCGGCCCAGCGCGATCCGGGCCTCGTGCACGTTCTTGCGCTGGATCGACTCGGCCTCGGCGTACCGGCCCAGCAGCCGCAGGTCGTTGGCGTAGTAGATCTCGGAGTTGATGGTGAACGGGTGGCGGGCGCGCAGGAACTGGCGGCGCGCCTCCATGGTCTGCTTGTCGACGTCGAGGGCCTCCCGGTACCAGCCGAGCAGCCGCAGCGACACGGCCACGTTGTTCTGCGCGTTGAGGGTGCGGGAGTCCTGTTCGCCGAGGAGTTCGCGGTAGGCCGCCAGGACCCACTGGGACAGCTCCAGCGCCTCGTCGTAGCGGCCCAGGCCGCGCAGGTCACCGGCGAGTCCGGCGGCGGCGCGCAGGTGTTCCAGGTCCTGTGCCCCGCGCTCCTCGCGCAGGTGGTCGACGGCTTCGCGGCTGAGCGCCTCGCTGCGGATGTAGTCGCCGCCGGCCCGCAGCAGGTTGGTGTAGTGGTACGTGAGTTCCCAGATCCGCTGATGGGTCCCGCCGAGCAGCGCGCGCCAGGCGGACAGGGCGCGCTCGGCGAGCTTGATGCCGGAGCGGTACTCGCCGGAGAAGTACATGTAGCGCAGGCAGTTGAAGACCAGGCGCTGCACCTGCGGCTCGCGGCTCCGCAGGATGTCGGCGTACTTCAGGTGCGGGGTGACCTCGGCGTAGGCGGGCCACAGGTCGGAGTCGGTGGGCCGGCGCGGGTCGGCGGCGGCCAGTGCCCGGCGGACGACGTCGATGAACTCCTCGCGGTCGGCGCCGGGCATGTCGTTGTGGACGATCTGGTGGACCATCCGGTGCAGGTAGAGCGACTCGCCGGCGGACACCGTCTCGTCACCGGCGCTCTCGTGCGACTCCAGGCGCACCACGGAGTAGGTACGGAGCTGGTTGATCGCCCGGTTCCACAGCAGCGGGTCGTTGAACAGCCGGGCCAGTTGCTCGGGCAGTTCGTCGCCGGGCATCTCGCGCAGCAGCCGTACCGGGATGAAGCCCGGGGCGAAGAAGGTGCACAGCCGCAGCAGGTCGACGGACTCGGGGACGGTCTCGCGGAGCTTGTTCAGCAGTATCGACCAGGCGGTCTGGAAGGCCAGCGGGAAGTCCGCGGACACCTTGACCACGTCGCCGTCGACGCCGTCCTCCAGCAGGCGGATGTACTGCCGGACCGACATGTCCGAGTCGTTCAGCCAGCCGGCCGTCTGGTCCAGCAGCAGCGGCAGGTCCTCCAGGGCCTGGGCGAGCTGGTCGGCCTCGGCCTCGGTCAGCCGGGGGGCGCGGCGTCGGATGAAGGCCACCGACTCGTCGCGGGCGTAGACCTGGACCTCCAGCAGTTGGCTGTTGTGCTCGCCCCACTCCGGGTTGCGGGAGGTGATGAGCACGTGCCCGGGGCCGCTGGGCACCATGTCCCAGAGCTGCTCCGGCTCGTCGGCGCCGTCCAGGATCAGCAGCCAGCGCGAGTACGGTTCGCCGCGGCGCAGCGAGTCCCGTACCGCGCGCAGCCGTTCGCCGTACTCCTGGCCGGTCTGGAGGCCCAGTTTGGGTGCCAGCTCGGCGAGTTGGCGCCGGTAGGTGGCGCGGCCCTCGGCGTTGACCCACCACACCACGTCGTACTCGGAGCCGAAGCGGTGCGCGTACTCCGCCGCCAGTTGCGTCTTGCCGACGCCGGACATGCCGTGGAAGGTCAGCACGCCCGCCCCGGGCTCCGAGTTCAGCAGCAGGTTGTACGCCTCGTTGAAGAGGTCCTCGCGGCCGGTGAAGCGGGTGTTGCGGCGGGGTACGGAGCCCCAGACGTCCGGCATGGAGGCCGGGAAGCGCGGGCCGCGGCGGACGGCGGCGGGGGGTTCGGGCAGGGGGTCGGCGGGCAGGTCGAGGCGGTCCAGGAGCCGTCGTTCGGCCTCCTCGGCGCCCATGTTGGTCAGGGCGACCGGGGCCAGGACGGCGGCGGCCGAGGGGATGGTGGCCGTGGTGACGGAGACGGCGGCGAAGCGGGCCGGGTCGGGGGCGACGACCTCGCGCAGCGCCTCGTTCCACTCCTCGTGGGTGCGCGGGCCGAGCTGGAAGTACCAGTCGCTGACGACGATGAGGATGCGGCCCTCGGCGAGCTTGAGGTCGCGCAGCAGGTCCACCAGGGGGACGTCGGCGGGCGACTCCCAGCGCAGGTAGACCACCCGCTGTCCGCGCCGTTCCAGGCGGTCCCCGATCCAGGCCGCCCACGCCCGGTTGAAGCCGGCGAAGTGGATCGTGACCGTCTGCCTCCCGGCCCCCCTCTCGGTCGGCCCGACCGGCTTACGAGCTCCAGACATGCAGCGGCCTCCAGCGCGCGTAGTACCACGAAATCCTAGGACCTCGGCGCGTCACGCGTAAGTACGTCGACCGACGGGCACACACCTCGGCGCGACGATCTTTCCGCACCCGGGCGGTCCGCGCAGGCATCCTCACTCTTTCGGCCGTGGGAGTGCGGGGGCGTGCCGCTGTGTCCACAGGGCGCGCGCCGATTTCACGTACGCCCGCGCACGGGCGGTGTGGTCCCGGGGCGCGGGGTGGTCGGCCAGCTTCTCGTAGGTGGCGGCCAGTTCGTCGACGAAGCGGCGGCCGGGCACGGTCAGGTCGGGCGAGCCGACGAGGGCGGGCAGCGCGGCGCCGACCTGGGCGTGGTAGCGGGCGTGCTGGGCCCAGGCCCACTCCCGTTCCGCCGGGCCCGCGGCGAGGGCGCGGCGCTGGTGGAACGCGGCCAGGGCGAGGTGCGAGTAGGTGCCCTGGAGCAGGCCGTCGTAGGGCCGGGGGTCGGGGCGCCAGGGGGCGAAGTAGCGGGCCTCGGGGCCGGCCCGGTGCAGGGTCAGCAGATCGCCGAGGGCGGCGAGTTTGGCGTGCTGGAGTTCGTGCACCAGGGCGGCGGCGAAGGTGACGGGGTCGGGGGGCGTGCTGCTGAGCAGGGCGCCGAACGCCTCGCCGCGGGTGGCGCTGCAACTGCCCCGGCCGGTGCCGACGTCGGGCGGCATCTCCAGCGGGACCAGGCAGCGCAGCAGGGCGGTGGCCTCGGTGAGGCGGTGGGCGCCGCCCGAGCGCAGCGCGGCGGCCGTGCCGGACCAGGACTGGAGCCACCGTTTGCGCTCGGCGTCGTCGAGGGTGGCGACGCCGCTGAGGCTGCCGCGGTGGATGCGGTACGGGGGTTCGCGGTACGGGTCGAGGTCGTCGAGCGGCATCGGCGGCGCGCCGGGGGTCAGTCCCGGGAGCGCGTGCGCGGGCGTCCACGCCGGGGCGCCCGACCAGGCGCCGGTGCCGTGCTCCAGGTGGACGCGGATGTCGGGCGCGTCGGGCTGCCGGATGGTCAGGGTGCCCTGCCGGTGGGTGACGTCGACGGGTACGTCTCCGCAGGCGGCGGTGTGCAGGGCGCCCAGGGAGGGGAGGGTGAGCACTCCGGCGCGGGCGGTCAGCCGGGTGCTGAAGGGCAGGCCGGCCACGGCGGCGGCGACGGCGGCGACCGCGCTGAAGTGGGCGAGGTCCCGCCGCAGCGCCCGCCGCCCGGCCGGTGTGCCGGCCCCGCCGTCCAGGCCGCGCAGGCAGGAGCGGGCCCAGGGGCCGACGAGGGGGTGGAAGAGGCGGACCCGGGCGGGAGTGGGCCGGGGCCCCGCCGCGTCCTCGGCGGACGGTGTTCCCTCGTCCCGGACGCCCTGGACGCCCTGGACACCCCGGACGCCCCGGCCGCCGGTCGGCGTGGGGGTCCGGTCCGCCTCCGTCAGCATCGCCCAGTCGTCGCGGAGCCGGGACCCGCTGCCGGGGTCGCAGACGGACGGGTCGGCCGACTCCGCCGCGTCGAGGACGGCGCGCAGCAGGAGCAGGCGCCGGGTGTCCTGGTCGCGGACGAGGAGGGCGAGGGCGTCGGGGCCGCCCTCGGTGCGGGCGAGTTCGTCCAGGAACGGGTCCGGGACGGTCGGGAACATCACGGAGCGCCCCCTTCGGGGGAGGACGGCAGGGACGGTACAACTGCCGCGGCGCCGGCCAGTTCGGCGGCCACGTGCCGGATGAAGCGCTGGAGGTCGGCGCAGTACACGGACGGGTTGCGGAAGCCGTGTCCGGCGCGGTAGCGGTGCGCGTAGTGGCCGCCGCCGCAGACGTCCAGCAGCGGACAGGCCCGGCACTGCCCGGCGAGGGCCGCCGCACCCGCCTGCCGGGCGGCGACGCCGGGGTGCCGCAGGGCCTCGTCGAAGGTGTGGCGGAACACGTCGAGGCCGGTCAGCGCCGCCCCGGGGTACGCCGACGCGAGCGAGTCGACCTGCTGGATCGACCCGTCGGTCTCCACCACGACCGCGTCGAACGGGGCCAGCCCCAGCGCCTCGGTGACCGCCGGCAGCCCGAGCAGCAGCGCCACGCACTCCTCGAACAGCCGGACCCGGGTCTCCCGCCGGCCCGCCGCCCACCAGCGGTCGAAGGCGGCGCACAGCCAGTCGCCGTAGCGGGTGCCGGTCCGGCCCGGCGGCGGCGTGGTCCAGTTGCCGTGCGGCAGCAGCAGGTGCAGCGCGGGCGGGCGCAGGGCGAGCAGGGACTCGTACGTCTCGACCGGGTCGAGGCCGGGGTCGACGACGGTGAGGACGCCCGCGTACGACGCCGGGAAGCGGTCGGCGAGCAGGAGGGCGCCGCGTGCCGCGGCGGGCCAGGACGGGCGGCCCGCGTGGTCCACGCGCCGCCGGTTGTGCGCGGCGGTGCCGCCGTCGAGGCTGACGCCGACCCGGATGCCGGCGTCGGCCAGCACGGTGAGGCGGGCCTCGGTGAGCAGGGTGGCGTTGGTCTGCACGACGGCGTGCACGGCGCATCCGGCGGGGACGCGCTCGCGTACCCGGGCGGTGAAGGCGGCCAGGGTGCCGGCGCCCGCGAGCAGGGGTTCGCCGCCGTGCAGGACGAGGGCGAGGCCGGTCAGGGCGTGGGCGCGGGCGTGCTCGGCGATCCGGGTGGCGGTGCGGTCCAGGACCTCGGCGGGGGCGGCGGCGGGGCGGGTGCGCCACCCGTCGTCGGGGCCCTCGTAGAGGTAGCAGTAGGTGCAGGCAAGGTTGCAGCGGCCGTGCGTCTTGACGATGAACTGGCGGAAGGGGACGGCTGTTTCGGACACTCCGCACCCCCATGCCGTACGCCCACGCGCCGCCACGGCCTCTGCCGCACCGGGCCGCATTCCCGGCGCGGCACGGGCCCGAAACCCGGGCCGATCAAAGTTGTCCTAATCACGCACCCGGGAGAACACACCTGCACATGAATGACCGCTTGCAGAAGGAATATGACTGGGATCGGCGATCGAGAACGGGCTCAGAAGGAGTTGTCGAAGCCCCACATCATCTCGCTCGGCTCCGCCGCCCGGACCCGCAGCTCGTGGAGCACCTCCCGCAGCACCGGGTGCTCGATCGTGCCCAGCTTCCCCAGGTCCAGTGCCAGCAGGTCCGGCAGCGGTTCCGGCAGGGGCTCCGGCAGGGGTTCCGGCCGCGCGATGCCGGTGCTCCCCGGCCCGTTCCCGGGCTCGTACGCTGCGTCCATACCCCGTTCCTCTCGCTCGGTGGGCCGCCCGGCGCGGCGGCTCACTCCAGTTCGGCCAGCCGCTGTGCCGTCTGCCGCGCGGTCGGTTCGGCCGTGCCCAGGTGGTCCTGCGGCAGCCTGGCCCACTGCGCGCGGGCCGACCGGTACGCCTCCCGGGCCGCCCGGGGACGCGCCGCCGCCTCATAGGACATACCCCGCCAGTGGTGTGCCTGCGCGGCCAGTTCCACCGCCTCCTGGCGGCGGCGTTCCGTTTCGGCCTCCGCCTCCGCCCGCCCGGCGGACTCCGCGGCGGCCCGGAACGCGTCGACCGCCACGTCCAGCCGGGTCGCCCGGCCCAGGTTCTGGTACGCCTCGAACTGGGCCTGGCCCAGCTCCAGCCGGCAGCGCGCCGCCAGCAGCGGATCGTCGGCGTCGGCCGCCGCCAGCCCGAGCAGGTGCTCGGCCTCGCGCAGGTCGACCCGGTCGCCGCGCACCTGGTAGCGGTGCATCAGCGCGCGCCCGAGCAGCAGCAGCCGGTGGGCGGCGCGGCGGCTGCCCGCCGGGGTCTCCATCCGGCAGTCGCGCAGCACCCGGATCGCCCGGGACAGCGGCTCCCGGGAGCGCGTGCCGCTCTCCAGGGCGGCCAGCTTCAGCAGCACCTCGCCCCACTCGGCGAGCACGTCGGCGTGGGCGGGCGCGTCCCGGGGCATGCGCTGCGCGGCCCGTGCGAAGCGGTCGGCGGCCCGGCGCAGTTCGCCGGGCTCGCCCGTCTCGGCGTACCGGGCGACGGCGATCCGTCCGGCGCGCACCAGCAGCGCCGCGCGCTGTCCCTGCTCCCGTACGGCGTCGAGCGCCTCCTCGGTGCGGGCCTCGGCCTCGTCGAGCGGACCGTCCGACCGCAGCAGGGCGTCGACCAGGTCGGTCAGCACCCGCACCCGGGCCCGGACGGCCTCGGCGCTCTCCGCCCGGCCGCCGGCGGCCAGCGCCCGGCCCAGCGACCGCGCCGCCTGCTCGGCGTACAGCTTGCCCTGCGCGTGGTCGGCCGTGACCTCCGCCAGTCGCAGCAGTACCCGGCCGTGTGCGAGGGGGAGTTCGGGCGGGTGGCCGCCGCGGTCGGGCCAGGCGTCGGCGAACGCCTCCAGCATGCCGACGGCGCCCTGCAGGAGCGCGCTGTCGCCGCCGAGCCGCCACTGGGCCTGGAGGGCGTCGACCCGCTCCAGGGTGAGGTCGAGGGCCTCCCGTTCGCCGAGGCCGGGGGCGGCGCAGGCCACGGCGTACTCGCGGTCGGCGCGGCGCAGCAGTTCCAGGGCGCCGGGCCGGTCGCCGCGGCGCCGGGCGTCGGTGGCGGCGGCGTGCAGCACGCGTGCGAGGACGGCGCGTTCGCGCAGCGCGTGCGGGTGCGCGGCGGCGCGCTCGGCGGCCTGTTCCGCCTCGCCGAGCAGGGCGGCGCCGCCCTGCACCTCCCAGAGCCGCAGCGTGCAGCGCGCGTACTCGGCCCACAGGGCCGGGTCAGGGCCGGCCGGGCCCTCGCGCTCGGTGGCGCCGCGCAGCAACTGCACGGCGTCGATGAGGTCCTGGACCATGCCCTCGTCGTCGAACCGGGCGAGCAGGCCGCGGGCGCGGGTGACCGCCTGGTGCGGGGGCCGCCGGTCGGCCGGCGGGGCGTCCGCGCCGTCGCCGTACCCGGGCGGGCCGTCGTAGAGCGCGAACTGCTCGGGCAGGGGCATGAACCGCTCCAGGACGCGGGCCGCGATCTCCGCGAAGGGCTGCGGGACGGTGGCGTGCTCGGCGCCGTCGGGGGCGTAGTGGGCGCCGGGTGCGCGGGAGCGGCCGTCGCCGTCGCCCAACTGGGCCAGGGCCAGGGCCGGGAAGTTGGGGCCGCCCTTGCCGAAGCGCTGCTCGATGTACTCCGAGCAGTGCTTGAGCACCAGCATGGCCTCGTCGCGGCCGAGCCGGGACAGCAGCGCGTCCCGCACGTCCGGCTCTATCTCGTACCACTGGGTGCCGTCCGTGCCGTACTCCTCGCCGGCCCGGGTGACCAGGCCGCTGACCAGGACCTCGGCCAGTTCGGCGGGGCCGGAGCCGGGGAGCATGGTGCGCTGCACCAACTGCATCACCGGCAGGCACAGCGGCGCCGCCGCCAGATAGACGGCGAGCCGCCCGGCGGCCGGGGAGGCGCCGGAGCTGAACCGGCTGACCCGCTGGTACGGGCTGCTCCGGCGGTCGGCGCGGGCGGCGGGGGCGGGCGGCTGGTCGGCGCGGACCCAGCCGACGGCGCCCGGCACCGGTCCGGCGCCGGCCCCGGAGAGCAGCTTCGCCCAGGCGCCGAGGGCGACCGGCTCGGGCGGCAGCACGGGGATCGGCAGCGCGCCCCGGCGGGCCGCGGCGGGCCGTCCGCCGGGGACCCGGACGCGCAGCGCGGCGGCGCCGCCCAGGGTGTCGCCGCGGGACAGCTCGCCGAAGGTGACCGGCAGCCGGGTGCGGTTCCACATGCGCTGCGGCAGCGGCTGGAGGACGGCGACCGGGCCCTGCCGGGACAGGTGGTGCAGCAGCCGGTGGGCGTGGCCGCTGTGCCAGAGCGGGCCCGCGCAGTCGCTGACCAGCAGCACGATCCGGCGGCCGGTCGGATCGCCGAGCCGGTCCGCGGAGTGCAGCGGCGCGGCGTACGCGTCGGGGCTGCGGCTGACCGCGACACCGCCGCCCGGATCGCGGTGCAGATGGCTGACCTCGATGTCGGAGAAGGCGCCCAACTGGCCGAATATCTGTTCCAGTTCGAGGAACAGCCGGTCCCACACGCGCATCGAGGAGGAGGCGTCCAGGACCAGGTGCAGCCGGGCGTCGCGCCGGGTCACCCGGCGGTAGACGGGCAGCACCAGCCCGCCGGCCCGAGCGCTGCGGTCGGCGGTGGCCTCCTCGTCCAGCGCGCTGCGCCGGGGCGGGGCGGGGCTGCGGTAGCCCTGCAACGGCCGTAACACCCGCTGGAGTTCGAGGGGGGCGGGGAGCACGGGGGCGGCGGGGACCCCCACCGGCAGCGCGCGGGCGCGTCCCGCTCCCTGGCCCGTCCCGGCGCGCGGCATCGGGTAGAGGGCGACCCGCCGGCCGGCGGGATCGGTCACCGGCGGCTCCTCGGGCGCGGCGGGGCGCGGGTCGCCGTCCGGTTGCCGGGACACCGGCCGGGCGGGCGGCGGGGCCGGCGGCGGCACGACGCGGCCGCCCGGCGGGAACCGCTCGTCCGGCTCCCGGGCCGGGCGGGTCCAGCGGGCCAGCCACAGGGCGTCGCTGAGCTGTTCGGCGTCCGGGTCGAGGCCGGCCTCCCGCAGCCGCAGGACGAGTTCGGCCAGGGGGTCGGGGCCGTCGCCGGGGGTGCCGGGACCGTGCCGCGCCGCTGCGTCGGGCATCAGCGCGTCACCTCGGCCGGTCGAGCCGCTGGATGAGCAGGTCGGCGAGCCGGTCGCGGCTGGGCGGCGCGGCGGCGTCCGTGAGGTAGATGGCGTTGAGCAACTGGTCCGCCGCCAGGAGTTCGCTGCGCGAGCGCTCCAGGAAGCGGGTGATCAGGTCGTCGCCCGCGCGGGCCGCCTCGTCGCCCAGGTGGGCCCGGACGAAGGTGGCGAGCCGGTTGTGGTCCGGGCGGCCCAGCTCCAGGTGGATGCAGCGGCGCATCAGGGGCGCCGGGAAGTCCCGTTCGCCGTTGCTGGTGAGGACCACGAAGGGGAACGCCCGGCAGCGCACCCGGCCGTCGCGCACCCGCACCTTCACGCCGTCGGCGGTGAGCACCTCGGCCTCGCCGTCCGGGAGCCGGTCGGCCAGGCGCTCCAGCTCGGGGATGGCGAACTCGCCCTCCTCCAGTACGTTCAGCAGGTCGTTGGGGAGGTCTATGTCGCTCTTGTCCAGCTCGTCGATGAGCAGCACGCGCGGTGTCTCCGAGGGCAGCAGCGCGGTGCCCAGCGGGCCGAGCCGGATATAGCTGCCGATGCCCTCCACGGCCCCCGGCGACCCGGCCGCCGACCCGAAACCCCCCTGCGCGGCGATCTGCACGTCCTGGAGGCGGGCGATGGCGTCGTAGTGGTAGAGGCCGTCCTGGAGGGCGGAGCGGCTGACGATGGACCAGCGCAGCACGTTGCCGAGGCCCAGTTCGTACGCCACCGAGTGCGCCAGGGTGCTCTTGCCGGCGCCGGGCGAGCCGGTGACGAGCAGGGGGCGGCGCAGATACAGCGCCGCGTTGATCATCTCCAGTTCCTCGGCGCCCGGCCGGTGCAGCTCGGCCAGGTGCCGGTGGGCGCCGAGCCTGCGGTCCTCGGAGCCGTCGCCCGCGGCCGGCCCCTCGTGGCGGCTGGAGAAGTCGCGCCAGGGCGGCGGGGCGGGGAGGCGCTCGATCCCGTCGTGGGGTTCGCCGGCGCCTCGGTAGATGAGCCACTCACTGGATTCGGTCATGATCCGGTCCTCGTCGTCACTCGTCCACAGGGGCGGCCGTCCGAACGTTCCTCACCGTATCGATCCTCCGGGGGCCTGATAAGAAGGCCGACGCGGAACAGGGGCGCACGGGGTCAAGGAGCCTCCAGCAGATCGCCCGCGCCGGGCAGCGGCTGGTGCGGATCGTCGTACAGCAGGGTTATGCCGTCGGCCCAGAAGGTCTCGGTCCGGCCGGCCCGCAGCCCCCGGCGCAGGGCGTGCACGACCTCGGGCAGCCCGTGCGCGCTGGGCGGGTCGGCGATCTCGTCGAAGGTGCCGCGGTGGAACTCCCCGCAGACCGCGTCCGGCAGACCGCGCCGGCGCCGCCACAGGGCGACGCCGAAGCCGCCGCGCACGATCCGGGCGAGCGCCGCGGCGTCGTCGTCGAAGCGCTCGTCGCCGTAGCGGCACAGCACGGGCACCGTGCCGTGCGCCAGGGCGCGCAACTGCTCCACCGGCGGCACCGGTTTGCGCAGGCCCTCGTCGCAGTCGAGGACCTCGACCTTGGCGCTGTGCGTGTGCAGCCACCGCCAGCGGGCCCGGCGCTCCTCGTCCAGGTCGACCGGGTCGGCGGGCGGCCAGGCGTCCTCGCCGTCGGCGAACGGGTCGTCCTCGGCGAGCTGTTCGCGGTCCGAGCAGCGCAGCACGACCGGGCGCAGCGCGCCGAGCGGCTGCTCCCCCGGGCCCAGTCGCCAGTCGTCGGCGTCGACCCGGCCCAGCAGGGCGTGCGGTACGGCGACCTGGAGAAGGGCGGGCCGGTCCGGCTCGTCGCTCTGCCGGAACGCCTCGGTGAGCGCGGCCGCCAAGTGCTCGGCGAGGCGAGCCAGCGGGGCCCGCTCGGCCTCGTCCAGGCGCCGGGCGGCGTCCTGGCCGGGCGGGACCACGGAGACCGACCAGTCGCAGTGGTCCGGCTCCCAGTGCCGGCGCACCAGCTCGACCAGGACGGACGGCTGCGTGACGGGCGCCCGCTCGCGGAACCGGCCGGGCGGTCCGCTCGGGCCGGCTCCGGGCCGGGACCCCTCGGTCTGCCCGGCGGGCCGGGGCCGGGGTGCCAGGCCGCGCAGCCGCTGCTCGGCCAGGCCCCGGCGGTGCCGCACCCCGAGCCGCTGCCCGGCCGTCCACACCCAGTCCCACAGGGCCTCCTCGGCGGCCCGCGTGCTCGGCGCGACATAGGGCCGGTCGGCGGTCAGCACCCGTACCGCGTAGTCGAGGACCAGGCCGAGGGCGCCGTCGTCGCGGGCGCTCTCGTACAGGGCGCCCAGGCCGTCGCGCCAACCGCGCGGGGCGGGCAGCGGCAGCGGCGCCTGGAACTCCGGCAGGGCGTCGAGGATGTCGAGCAGGGCACGGGTGCTGACCGGGGGCGGGAGGTCGGCGAGCCGGCCGAGCAACTGCGCGCGCTCGTCGGGGCTGAGGGTGCGGCCCGGCCGGGCGCCCAACTGGCCCTGTACGTCGACCCAGGTGTGGCGGCGTCCGGCGGGGTGGCGCTGGCGGTCCCGGTGGTAGCGGTCGTGGGCGTTGAAGACCCGCTGGTAGAGGTCGTCGTGCTCGGCGGTGAGGGACCCGGCGGGCACGGGCAGCGTGCGCAGTTGTTCCAGCCCGATGGAGGTGCCGCCACGCGCGTGCCGCGAACGGGACTTCACGATGCCGATGATCTCGCCGCGCAGCGGGTCGATCACGGGGCCGCCGGAGACGCCGTGCGGCAGGTCGTTCTCCCCGAGGCGCATCTGGACGTCCGTCGACAGGCTTCCGACGGTGCCCTGGACGGCGAGGGTGCCGTACAGCATCTGGAGGCGGCCGTCGAGGACCGTCCAGCCCGCGTAGAGCACCTTGCCGTCGCCGTAGTACGCGGCCGGGCGCTCGGAGACGTATCCGCACTCGTGCTGGACGGGCGCGCTCAGCTCGACCAGCGCGAGGTCGGGGGGCGGCCAGGTGCCGGACACCGCGGCGGCGCCCTCCGGGAGGGTCGCCACCACGTGGCCGGGGACCGCGGACATGCCGTGCCCCGGCGCCGGTTCGTACACCACCGCGACCTCGCCCCCCTCCCCCTCGCATGCCACGTGCGCGCAGGTCACCACCCAGTTGGGAGCGATGAAGAAGCCGCTCCCGAGGAATGCCGCGGGTTCGTCCAGGGCATACCCGGCCCCCGGCCGGTGAATGCGCACGGTGGCCGCCATGACGAGGCCACCCAGCGCACGGCGGGCGGCATCCAGCGGGCTCGATGCGCCCGGGTCGCGCCGGTCGGTCATGCCGCGCCCCCGCCCGGCGCGCCCGGAGCGCCGCCGTGCCCCCCAGCGCCGGGCGGTGCGCCGTCGCCAGGGGCGCCGGCGCGGCTCCCCCGACCGTCGCCGTCCCCGTTCCTCCCGTTCCCGCTCCCGTCCCCCGGCTCGGGCGGTCCGCCGTTCCAGGTGAGGGTGACGGTGATGCCGGCCTTGGCCTCGCCGTCGGCGAGCAGGCCGACGACCTTCCCGGCCTTCGCGGTCAGCTCGATGCCGAACTGCACGCTGACCTCGTCCGGCCGCACCGCGCGCAGCGGCTCGGCCAGCGATCGCGCCACCCCGGTGACCAGCGAGTGCAGTCCCTCCACGCTCGCCTCGACGCGCTCGGCGAACCCGGTGTCGCTGTACGACAGCTCCCCCGGGTGCCCGGACAGCTCCTCGGCGCCCGAGATCCGGGCCCACACCGGTGTGCCGTCCGGTAAGGCGATCCGTGCGACCCTCGTCACTTCCTGTGCCATGGAAGTCCCCCGTTCCCCCGCGAACCCCCGCGGCCGGCCGCCTTCGCGAGGCCGGCCGCCGGGTTCCGCCGGCGCGAGGGCCGCGGCCGCCCCGCGGGCCCGCCGCTCCCTGCGCCTATCCTTTTTCCTGTCCTCTGTCGTCTTTCGTGCCCGGTCGCGCGCCGGGCGGAAAGACCTCACCTCTTTTTCCCGCAGGAAACAGGGTCCTTCCCAGGAGGGGCGTTCCCTATCCCTGCACCGACCGACGGAGCACCATCCATGTACTTCACCGACCGCGGCATCGAGGAGCTGGAGAAGCGGCGCGGCGAGGAGGAGGTCACCTTCGAGTGGCTCGCCGAGCAGTTGCGCACGTTCGTCGACCTCAACCCGGACTTCGAGGTCCCGGTGGAACGCCTGGCGACGTGGCTGGCCCGGCTGGACGACGAGGACGACGAGGACGACCTGTAGGGGGCGGGCCCCGGGGCCCGCCGGACCCGGACCACCCGTACGAGTGTCTTGACTTCCGATACCCGCGATATATCGTGATGGAGACAGAACGCGATATGGCGCGTCGCGTCGTCAGGAGGTTGCACCATGTCCGAGTGGTCCGTCGCCGAGCCCACGAGGCTCACGTTCGACGCCCCCGTGAGCGAGCTCCATGTCCGCCTCGTCGACGGCACGGTGAACGTGGTGGGCACCGAGGAGAGTTCCGCCCGCCTGGAAGTGTCCTCGATCGAGGGACCCCCGCTGATCGTGACCCAGCGCGGCGGCATCCTCACGGTGGCCTACGAGGACCTGCCCTGGAAGGGCTTCCTCAAGTGGCTGGACCGCACCGGCCGGCGCCGCAGCGCGGTGGTCTCCCTGGCCGTCCCGGCGGCCACGCGTGTGGAGGTCGGCGCCGTCTGCGCCGCCACCGTGGTCTCCGGGCTCGACGGCCGTGCGGAGGTCAAGGGCGTCACCGGCGACACCACGCTGGTCCGGCTCGCCGGCCCGGTCCGCGCCGACACGGTCTCCGGGAGCGTGGAGGCCCAGGCCCTCACCGGCGACCTGCGGTTCAACTCCGTCTCCGGGGACCTGACGGTCGTCGAGGCCGGGTCCGCCGTCCGGGCGGACTCGGTGAGCGGTTCGGTGATCGTCGACTGCGATCCGGTGAGCCGCCCCACCGACCTCAGCCTGACCAGTGTCTCGGGCGAGATCGCCGTCCGCCTCCCGCACCCGGCCGACACCGAGGTCGAGGCCAACACGGCGAGCGGCACCGTCTCCAGCGCCTTCGAGGACCTGAGGATAGGCGGCCTCTGGGGCACCAAGCGCATCACCGGCCGGCTGGGCTCGGGCAGCGGCAGGCTGAAGGCGACGACGGTCTCCGGCTCCATCGCCCTGCTGCGCCGCCCGCCGGCCCAGGAGCATCCGTGGGACGCCGGACCGGTGGACACCCCCGGTGACGCCCCCACCGCCGGCCCGACCGACAAGAAGGTGCTCTGACATGCCCCCCGTCTTCGCCCACGGCCGCCTCCGCCTCTACCTGCTGAAGCTGCTCGACGAGGCCCCCCGCCACGGCTACGAGGTGATCCGCCTCCTGGAAGAACGCTTCCAGGGGCTCTACGCCCCCTCGGCCGGCACGGTCTACCCGCGCCTGGCCAAGCTGGAGGCCGAGGGCCTGGTCACCCACACCACCGAGGGCGGCCGGAAGGTGTACGCCATCACCGACGCCGGCCGTGCCGAACTGGCCGACCGCAGCGGCGAGCTGGCCGACCTGGAGCTGGAGATCCGCGAGTCGGTCGCCGAACTCGCCGCGGAGATCCGCGCCGATGTGCGGGGCGCGGCCGGCGACCTGCGCCGGGAGATGCGGGCGGCGGCCAGCGCCTCCCGCCGGACCACCGGGGACCGGGGCGGCCAGGGCTCGCCGTTCGGGGACTTCGCCGACCTGGGCGACAAGGACGCCTGGCGGGCCGCCAAGGAGGAGATGCGCCGGGTCAAGCAGGAGTGGAAGGAGCAGGCCCGCCGCGCCAAGGACGAGAGCCGCCGGGCCCGCGAGGAGGCCCAGCGGGCGCGCCACCAGGCCAAGGAGGCCCAGGAAGAGGTGCAGCGCCTGGCCCGCCGGGTGCAGGAGCAGGTGCAGGACCACTTCGCCCGGGGCGACTGGCCGGCCGGCCTGCGCGAACTGGCCAAGGAGGTCGCCGAGTTCGGCAAGGACGTCGGCTTCGGCCGCCCGGTGTACACGCCTGCCGCCGAGGACTTCCCCGCCGACTATCGGCCGGCCTGGGCCCACGCGTCGGCCGCCGACTCCACCGGCGACCCCGCCCGCGACCTCGACCGCCTGCTGGACCGCTTCCGCGACGACATCCGCGACGCCTCCCGCGACCACGGCGTCACGGACGCCCAGGTCCAGGACATCCGCGACCAGTTGGCGGCGACGGCGGCCCGCGTCCACGCCCTCCTCGACCCCGGCAAGCCCTGACCCCTGCCCGCCCCCTCCGGGGGGCCGCCTGGCGACGACCCCCGCGAGCCCCGACCCCTGCCCGTACGGGGGGCCGCCTGGCGACGACCCCCGCGAGCCCCGACCTCACCCGCCCGGGGGGGGCCGCCCGGCGATCGGGCGGGAGGCCGAAGCACTGAGCCCCGGCCCCGCCCGCCCGGGACGGCCCCGGTGTCACCCTGCCCGCGCCTCGCCCTCCCCGCCCAGTACGCGGGTCAGGGACTCGTGGGTCACGCCGTGGTCGGCGAGGACCTCGGCCGGGACGCCGGGGAGGATGGTCAGGGCGAGGAGGAGGTGCTCGTCGCCGATGTGCCGGTCGCGGCGGGCCACGGCCACCCGGAGGGACGCGGTGAGGACCTCCTTGGCGTCCCCTCCGAAGCCGACCCGGCCCGAGCGCCGGGCCCCGCCCCCCGGGCCGCCGGCCATCGCCCCGACGCCGTGCGCCTCCTCCACCCGGGACACGATCTCCGTCACGTCGATCCCCAGCCCGGCGAGCGCGTCCGTATCGGCCCGGGAGAGCCCGGCCCGCCGCCGGGCCTCGTCCAGCGCCCGCCGCACCGACTCCCCCCGGTCGCCGACGCCGAGCGCGGCCAGCGCGAACGCGGCCCGGCTGCCCTCGCGGTCCAGCAGCGCCAGCAGCAGATGCTCCGCACCCACCGTCCGCGCCCCCGTCGCCTCCGCGTGACCGGACGCCCCCTGCACCACGGCTCGGGCGTCCTTCGTGAACCGCTCGAACATCAATGCCTCCCGTACTTCTTGTGCACGGCCTGCCTGCTGACCCCGAGTTCCGTGGCGATCTCCTGCCACGACCACCCCTGTCGGCGCGCACTGCGCACCTGGACCGACTCCAACTGCTCCAGCAGCCTCCGCAGCGCGGCGACGGCCCGCAGCCCGACCCGTGGATCGCGATCCCCCGCCCGCGCGGCGAGATCCGTAGCTTCGCTCATACATGTCAACTTAGATTGACACCCGCCGGACGTCAACCCCAGTTGACAGTCCGATCGTCCCGGGGAACGCGAACGGCGGGCCCGTTCCCGGACCCGCCGCAGGTGACCACGTAAGCGACCGTCGAAGCGGCCACGCGACTGACCGCCCAAGCGACCGCTCAAGCGGCCGCGTCCGCCCGACGACCGTCAGGCATTCCTCAGTACGATCTTCCCGAACTGCTCCCCGGCTGCCATTCGTTCGAAGCCCGCGCGGGCCCGGTCCAGCGGCAGCACCTCGTCCACGACCGGACGCACCCCGGTGGCGGCGCAGAAGGACAGCAGGTCCTCCAGCTCGTCCTTGGTCCCCATCGTCGACCCGACCACCTTCAGCTCCAGGAAGAAGATCCGGGTCAGCTCCGCGTGCGAGGGCCGGTCACCGCTCGTGGCACCGGAGATGACGATCGTCCCGCCGGGCCGCAGCGACTTCACCGAGTGCGACCAGGTCGCCGCCCCCACGGTCTCGATCACCGCGTCGACCCGCTGAGGCAGCCTCGCCCCCGGCTCCACCGCCTCCACGGCCCCCAGCTCCACCGCCCGCTTCCGCTTGGCCTCGTCCCGGCTGGTGGCGAAGACCCGCAGGCCGGCCGCCTTCCCCAGCACGATCGCGGCCGTGGCGACCCCGCCGCCGGCCCCCTGCACCAGCACCGAGTCCCCGGGCCGCACCCCGGCGTTGGTGAACAGCATCCGGTACGCCGTCAGCCAGGCCGTCGGCAGACAGGCGGCCTCCTCGAAGGAGAGTTCCTTCGGCTTGGGCAGGATGTTCCAGGTCGGCACGGCGACCCGCTCGGCGAACGTCCCCTGGTAGCGCTCGGTGAGGATGGACCGGGGCTCCCTGGGCCCGACCCCGTGCCCGGTCTGGCCGATGACCGAGTGCAGGACGACCTCGTTGCCGTCCTCGTCGATCCCGGCGGCGTCGCACCCCAGGATCATCGGCAGCCGGTCCTCGGAGAGGCCGACGCCCCGGAGGGACCACAGGTCGTGATGGTTGAGGGAAGCGGCTCTGACATCGACGACACTCCAGCCGGGGCGGGCCTCGGGAGCCGGTCGCTCTCCCGACTCAAGGCCGGAGAGCGGCTGGTCGCGGTCGATTCGGGCGGCGTAGACAGCGAACATGCCCCCGACGATAGGTTCCCCGCCCGCCGTCCGAAACCGTCCGGCCCTGTGACACACGCCCTCTTGCGCACCCCGCGCCCACGCCACGCCCCGGACGCCCCCGGACGCCGAGCGGCCCCACCCCCGCACAGGGAGCAGGGCCGCTCGGACAACAGGCGCCTCGGACAACAGGCGCCACAGCCGTCACCGACGGGCGACGCCCTCCGCCCGCGCTGCCGCCGCCACCGCGGCCGTGACCGCCGGGGCGACCCGCTCGTCGAACGGCGACGGGATGACGTAGTCCGCCGCGAGGTCGTCACCGACGACGGAGGCCAGCGCCTCGGC
Source organism: Streptomyces sp. NPDC000134 (assembly GCF_042899225.1). Taxonomy (NCBI): domain Bacteria; kingdom Bacillati; phylum Actinomycetota; class Actinomycetes; order Kitasatosporales; family Streptomycetaceae; genus Streptomyces; species Streptomyces sp. NPDC000134. Next base: position 201,901 of record NZ_JBIAZN010000006.1, on the reverse strand, counting down.
CGCGGCGAGCTTCATCCCCTCGGTGATCCGGGAGGCCCGCACCTGCAGCGCCCCGGCGAAGATCCCGGGGAACGCCAGCACGTTGTTGATCTGGTTGGGGAAGTCCGACCGCCCCGTGGCCACGACGGCCGCGTACTTGTGGGCGACCTCGGGGTGCACCTCGGGGTTCGGGTTGGCCATGGCGAACACGAACGCGCCCGGCGCCATCGACGCCACCGCCGCCTCCGGCACCGTACCGCCGGAGACCCCGATGAAGACGTCGGCGCCCTCCAGCGCCGCCTCCAGCGAGCCGGACCGCCCGGCCTTGTTGGTGAACTCGGCCAGCTCCCGCTTGACCGACGTCAGATCCTCGCGGTCCGCCGACACGACGCCCTTGCGGTCGGTCACCGCGACGTCCCCGATCCCGGCCTCGACGAGCATCCTGGCGATGGCGACGCCCGCCGCGCCCGCGCCCGAGATCACGGCCCGCAGCTCGCCCAGCGACCGCCCGCTCAGCCGCGCCGCGTTGCGCAGCGCCGCCAGCGTCACGACCGCCGTACCGTGCTGGTCGTCGTGGAAGACCGGGATGTCCAGCCGTTCCTGGAGGCGGCGCTCGATCTCGAAGCACCGCGGCGCCGAGATGTCCTCCAGGTTGACCCCGCCGAACGAGGGCGCGAGCCGCACCACCGTCTCGACGATCTCGTCGACGTCCGTGCAGGCGAGCGCGATCGGCACCGCGTCCACCCCGCCGAACTGCTTGAAGAGGATGGCCTTGCCCTCCATCACCGGGAGGGAGGCTTCGGGCCCGATGTCTCCGAGCCCCAGGACGGCCGTACCGTCCGTCACGACCGCGACGACCGACGACTTCCACGTGTAGTCGTGCACCAGGTCCGGCTGCTCGGCGATCGCGCTGCACACTTTCGCGACGCCGGGCGTGTACGCCAGGGACAGGTCGTCCTTGTCACGGACCGGCACGGTGGCCTGCACGGCCATCTTGCCGCCGCGGTGCAGCGCGAACGCGGGTTCCAGCGAATCGAGGGAATCGCCGGCGCTGTCACTGTCGCTGCGAGGATTGACGATCTCCGCTGCCACTTCCTATACCCCTTAGGTCTGCATGGTTTGAGGGTTGGTCCACTCCTGGTGAGGAATGGGCGGGACCGCGCAAGGCCCAGAAGTGTGATGCGTACGGGCCTGTACGCGACGGGCGCGCCGCACACGCGCCCTGAGCCCCGGATGAGGGGTGTAACGCTCCTTCTTACCGGACGGGCACCGCCCGCGACGAGCCCAATAGGCGCAAGCTCACATCCCGGACGTCGGAAGCCGTGGGCGGCGATATGCCGGTGACATGACTCATAGTGCGAGTTCCGGCCAAAGCCTTCCCGCCTCTTGACAACCGGAAAAAGCCGGTTTCGACCGGCAGTCCGGCACCCCTCCACCCGTCCGCATCGCGAGACCGACGGGAGATCTTCCGGCCGGACGCAGCGATTCCCGCAAAGGTTCGGACGTGATGTACCGACCTGGTGCGGTTCGGGAGGTCACCCGTTATCCGATTTTGACATGGCGGTCTCCCTGAACAGCGCCGTCCGAATGGCAAGATGCCGTAATCACACGAGGTAGCGACACCCGAAGGTGTGTGCGCACACCTGTGCACCCCGTCTCATCGGCTACTCCACCATCCGCCGGAGGAACCCACCATGACCGCAAGCTCCACCCGTCGCCCGACCGCCGCGACCTCCCGCACCGCCGCGGTCGGTGCGATCGCGGTCGCAGGCGCGCTGCTGCTCACCGGATGCGGCGACCAGACCAAGGACAAGGGCTCCGGCGAGAGCCGGTCCGCGAGCGCGGCCCCGCTGGCCGACAAGCTGCCCCAGGAGATCCGCGACAAGGGCGTCATCAAGGTCGGCTCGGACATCGCCTACGCGCCGGTGGAGTTCAAGGACGACTCCGGCAAGACCGTCGGCATCGACCCGGACATCGCGGCGGCGATGGGCAAGCAGCTCGGGGTGACGTTCGAGTTCGAGAACGGCACCTTCGACACGCTCATCGGCGGTCTCGCCTCCAAGCGGTACGACATCGCCATGTCGGCCATGACCGACACCAAGGACCGCCAGGAGGGCGTCGACGGCGACACCGGCAAGAAGGTCGGCGCGGGCGTCGACTTCGTCGACTACTTCACCGCGGGCGTCTCGCTCTACACCAACAAGGGCGACGACCAGGGCATCAAGACCTGGGACGACCTGTGCGGCAAGACCATGGCGGTGCAGCGCAACACCTTCTCCCACGACCTCGCCAAGGACCAGGCGGCGAAGTGCAAGAAGGACGGCGAGGGCGCGCTGAAGATCGAGGACTTCGGCACCAACCCCGAGGCCGAGACCCGGATGCGCTCCAAGGGCGCCGACGTGGTCTCCGCCGACTTCCCGATCGCCGCGTACTCCGTGAAGAACGCGGGCGGCGGCAAGTACTTCGAGATCGTCGGCGACCAGGTCGAGGCGGGTCCGTACGGCATCGCCGTGGCCAAGGGCAGCACCGAGCTGCGCGACGCCCTCAAGGCGGCCGTCCAGGCGATCATCGACAACGGCGAGTACCGGAAGATCGTGGAGAAGTGGGGCGTCGCCGACGGCGCCGTCACCGAGGCCAAGATCAACGGCGGTTCCTGAACCGGCACGTCCGAACCGCTCCGACTCGGTTCTGAAAGGCTCCACCCGTGACTGTTGACGTCAGCAAGACGGACGGTCCCGGCACGCCGCCGCCGGCCGGCCCGGAGGCCATCAAGGCCATCCCGGTCCGGCACCCCGGCCGGTACGTGTCCGCGGTCGTCGCGCTCGCCCTGCTGGGCGCGGTCGTCTACGCCTTCGCGCAAGGAAAGATCAACTGGGGCGCGGTCCCCGACTACTTCTTCGACGACCGGATCATGCACGGCGTCGGGAACACCCTGCTGCTCACCGTGCTCTCCATGCTGATCGGCATCGTCGGCGGCATCGTGCTCGCGGTGATGCGGCTGTCGAAGAACCCGGTGACCTCGTCGATCGCGTGGTTCTACATCTGGTTCTTCCGCGGCACCCCGGTCCTGGTCCAGTTGTTCGTCTGGTTCAACCTCGGCCTGGTCTTCGAGTACATCAACCTGGGCCCGGTCTACAAGGACTACTGGTCGTCCTTCATGACGCCGCTGCTGACGGCGCTGCTCGGCCTGGGCCTGAACGAGGCCGCGTACATGGCGGAGATCTGCCGCGCCGGCCTGCTCTCGGTCGACGAGGGCCAGACCGAGGCCGCGCACGCGCTGGGCATGAGCCACACCAAGACCCTGCGCCGGATCGTCATCCCGCAGGCGATGCGGGTGATCGTGCCGCCCACCGGCAACGAGGTCATCAACATGCTGAAGACGACCTCGCTCGTCTCGGCGGTGCAGTTCTACGACCTCTTCAAGGAGGCCCAGGACATCGGCCAGAACGCGGGCTCCACGGTGGAGATGTACTTCCTCGCCGCCGCCTGGTACCTGATCATGACCTCGATCCTCAGCGTCGGCCAGTACTACGTCGAGCGGTACTACGCCCGCGGCTCGTCCCGCTCCCTGCCGCCGACCCCGCTCCAGCGTTTCAAGGCCGCGGTCCTCCCGGCCCGCCGCCCGAAGGGAGTCACGGCATGACGCACCCCATGGTCAGGGCCGAGGGCGTGCACAAGTCCTTCGGCGCGGTGGAGGTCCTCAAGGGCATCGACCTCCAGGTCGACTCCGGCGAGGTCTTCTGCCTCATCGGCCCCTCCGGCTCCGGCAAGTCCACCTTCCTCAGGTGTATCAACCACCTCGAGAAGATCAACGCCGGACGGCTGTACGTCGACGGCGAACTGGTCGGCTACCGGCAGAAGGGCGACAAGCTCTACGAGCTGAAGGACAGCGAGGTCGCCCTCAAGCGCCGGGACATCGGCATGGTCTTCCAGCGCTTCAACCTGTTCCCGCACATGACGGCCGTGGAGAACGTCATGGAGGCACCGGTCCAGGTCAAGGGCATGAGCAGGCCCGAGGCCCGGGAGCGCGCGACGCGGCTGCTGGACCGGGTCGGCCTGGCCGACAAGGCGTACAACTACCCCTCGCAGCTCTCCGGCGGCCAGCAGCAGCGGGTCGCCATCGCCCGCGCGCTGGCGATGGACCCGAAGCTGATGCTGTTCGACGAGCCGACCTCGGCGCTCGACCCGGAGCTGGTCGGCGACGTCCTGGACGTCATGCGCGACCTCGCCGAGTCCGGCATGACGATGGTCGTCGTCACCCACGAGATGGGCTTCGCCCGCGAGGTCGGCGACAGCCTGGTCTTCATGGACGGCGGCGTGGTGGTCGAGTCGGGCAACCCGCGCGAGGTGCTGACCGACCCGCAGCACGAGCGGACGAAGGCGTTCCTGTCCAAGGTCCTCTGAACCCCGACGGAAAGGGGCGGTACGGCTCGGCCGTACCGCCCCTTCCCGTACGCGCGCTCCGGCTCCGGCGCGAACGGGCGCGCGTGGTCTCGCTCCGGCGCTGGCGGACGCGCCCGCTCCGGCGCGAGCGGGCGCGTGCGTTTCGGAGCGAGCGGACACGTGCGTTTCAGCGCGAGGGCGCGTCCGCTCCGGCGCGAGCGGACGCGTGCGCGTGCGCGTGCGCGCCTACTTCAGCGCGAGCAGCAGCGTGTCCGACGGCGAGCACCACACGGGCCGTACCTCGCCGAAGCCCCGCTCGCGCAGCACACGCGCGTGCCAGTCCACGGGCGGGGTGTCACCCTCGGCGTGCTCGCCGTAGATCGCGAAGCGGCGGGCCGTCGGCCCGGCGAGGACGGGGTCCTCGGCGGCGAGCTGCCACCACTCGGTCCAGTCGAGGGCGCCCTCGCGCCGGGCGTCCTCCATGCGCGCGTGCCGCTGCGCCCGCTCGGCCGCGTTGATCCGGGGCGTCGTGTCGTCGATCATGTGGTCCGCGTTCATGAACACACCGCCGTCGCGGACGAGTTCCGCGACCTGACCGTAGAGGGCCGCGAGGGGTTCGGCGTGCAGCCAGTGCAGGGCCGTGGCGGTCAGTACCGCGTCGTAGGAGTCGTACGGCAGCCCGGCCGTCCAGGCGGGGTCCTTGAGGTCGGCCGTCACCAGGGTGACCCGGTCGTCACCGGCGAAGGTGCCCTCGGCGATGGCCAGCAGCGCCGGGTCGAGGTCGACACCGGTGCTGGTGGCCTCGGGGAAGCGGGCGAGCACCCGGGCGGTGATGCTGCCGGTGCCGCACGCGAGGTCCAGGACTCGCGGCGCCCGGCCCACCAGGGCCTCCACCATGTCGAGCATGATGCGGAAGCGCTCCTCCCGGTCGGGCATGTACCACTCCTGCTGCCGGTCCCAGCTCTCCTGCCAGGCCCCCCAGTCGGCACCGGTGGTGGTGATGTCCGCGTCCGTCATCGAGCCCCTCCTCGGATCTGTCACGTAATACCCTGGAAGCACGATCGCTCATTACCCGACCGCAGGCACGACCATAGAGCCCCTTCGTAAGGACTACAAGTGGAACTGGCCTATTACTCGGATTACGCCGTACGCCTCGTCAACACCGAGGAGCCGGTCCGGGGCAAGGACTCGCTGACGTCCGTGGAGGCCGTCCGCGACCTGTTCGGCGACAACCAGTCGGCGGCCCGACGGGCCACCGAGGCGGACGTGACCCGGTTCCGCGGGGTCCGGGCCCGGCTGCGCGCGGTCTTCGACGCGGCCGACGGCGATGACGAGACCCTGGCGGTGGACCTCCTGAACTCCCTGCTGCTGGAGTTCCCGGTCAGCCCCCAGATCTCCGGCCACGACTTCCGGGACGACGACGGCCGCCCGCTGTGGCACATGCACCTGGCCGACCACCCGTCGAACGCGACCGCCGGGTACGCCGCGATCGCCGCGATGGGCCTGGCCTTCCACCTCACCGAGTACGGCGTGGACCGCCTGGGCCTGTGCGAGGCGTCCCCGTGCCGCAACGCCTACCTGGACACCTCCACCAACCGCTCCCGCCGCTACTGCTCCGACCGCTGCGCCACCCGCGCCAACGTGGCCGCCTACCGCGCCCGCAAGCGCCTGGCGGCCGACCGGTCGGACAGCACCGGCCTGACCGCCGACAGCGCCCAGCGGACCAGCCCGAACGGCGACCGCCCGCCCGGCCCGAGCGGCCGGTAGCGCAGCCGCACCTTGCCGAGGACCAGGTCGGCGGGGACCACCCCGTAGTCCGTGCTGTCGCCACCGGCGTACGCGTTGTCCCCGAGCACCCACCAGCCGCCCTCGCGCCGCTGCGCGGCCCGCTTGACGACGAGCAGGTCCTGCTGGAACGGGTGCCGCAGCACCACCACGTCACCGGGCCGCACCCGCGCTCCCCAGTGCACCAGCAGCAGGTCCCCGTGGTACAGCGTCGGCACCATCGACGGTCCGGTCACCTCGGCCGGCCCGAAGGGCAGCGGCCCTCTCGCGCGGCCGGTCTCCTGCGACAGCTCCGGCATCACCCGGCACCTCCCCGGTCATTCCTCCACCAGTCCCAGTGTGACCCCGGACTTTTGTCCTAAGCCCATGGGGGCACTCGCGAAATCGCGCCTCCCAGGGAGTAATGTCCCCCCTGAGAAGACGATCACGAGGAAGGAATGCTTCATGCTTTCCCGCCTGTTTGCCCCCAAGGTCAAGGTCAGCGCCCACTGCGACCTTCCCTGCGGCGTGTACGACCCTGCCCAGGCCCGCATCGAGGCGGAGTCGGTCAAGGCCGTCCAGGAAAAGATGGCCGGCAACGACGACCCGCACTTCCAGACCCGCGCCACCGTCATCAAGGAGCAGCGCGCGGAGCTGGCCAAGCACCACGTGTCGGTCCTGTGGAGCGACTACTTCAAGCCCCCGCACTTCGAGAAGTACCCGGAGCTGCACCAGTTGGTCAACGACACCCTGAAGGCCCTCTCGGCCGCCAAGGCGTCCACCGACCCGGCCACCGGCCAGAAGGCGCTGGACTACATCGCCCAGATCGACAAGATCTTCTGGGAGACCAAGAAGGCTTGATCCCGGACGGCCGGCGATCGGTGCACCATCGCGGGCCCACGGGCGTTCTGAAGGGGCCCGGCCGCATCGGCCGGGCCCTCAGCGCTGTCCGGGCGCCTCGCGGCGGGGCTACCGGGCCGCCGGTCTCGGCTCGCGCCACATCGGCCACATGCGGGGGCCCTCGTACGGCAGGTCCAGGGGCCGGCCGGTGAGGGTGAACCCGAGGCGTTCGTACAGGCCGAAGCTGCGGGCGCTGCTGGCCTCCAGATAGGCGGGCGTGCCCTCGCGGTCGCAGCGGTCGAGGACCGAGCCGATGAGCGCGGTGCCCAGGCCCTCGCCCTGCCGCTCGGGGGCGACGCCGATCATCCAGAGGTACTCGTGGGCCCGGCCCGAGGGGTGCACGCCGGCCGTGAGCCGGGCGATCAGCTCCACGCGCTCGTTGTCCGGGTCGACGGCCTCGCGGACCCGCGCCGGGCCGTCGTCGCCGTCGTCGTGTGCCTCGGCGGGCATCGGCAGCCAGAGGGCGCAGGCCGAGTCGTCCTCGGTGAGGTCGACGCGGCCCTCGGCGAGGACGGCGTCGGTGAAGGCGGCCATCAGCCGGTGGTGCGTCCGGCGGCGGTACTCCGCGCCGGGGAACACCCAGGTGCTGACCGGATCGTCCTGGAAGGCTGCGTCCAGCACTCGGACGACCGTCTCCCGGTCGTCCTCCCCCGCCGTCCGGATCGCCACGCCCATGCCCCACCCCTTCGCCTCAACGGCCGTCACTCGTACGCGCGTTGAGCGTAACCGGTGGGACGGGCGAGGGCTGGGGGTACGTCTGAGGCGGGCCCCGCACACCGTGAGGGGTGCGGGGCCCGCCGGGACCGGAGCCCGGACGGCGCGACCGCACGGCGTCGGCTCCGCACGGCCCTGCAACGGGCTCCGGGGTCGGTGGGGCGGGAGGTGTGCAGCGCCAGTGCCTGCGCCGATGCCGCTACAGGCAGCAGGCTCCTGGGCCGGCGCCTGTCCTGGGCGCTGGGTGCCGGGCGCTGGGGCCGGTGGTGGCTCAGGCGCGGGGCTCCCGGACCGGTGCCGCCTCGGCGATCCAGGCGCCGAGACCGACGCCGCCACGGGCACCGGGCTCCCGAACCGGCCTGCCCCAGGCGCCGAGCCCCGGAGCCCGCGCCGTCACGGGCACCGGGCTCCTGGGCCGGTGCCGGTCTCGGGCGCTGGGCGCCGGGGCCAGGGCCCCTTGGTGGCTCGGGCTCCGGATCGCGGGGCCCGCGCCCGGCCTCACGCGCTGCGGCGGGTGACGAACTCGGCCAGGGCGAGCAGGCCGCCCGCCGCCTCCGGCTCGGGCACGGCCCGGGACAGCTCCTGCATCGCGCGGGCCATCCGGTCGGCCGCCTGGGCCTGCGCCCAGTCCCGGCCGCCCGCCCGCTCCACGGCCAGCGCGGTGCTCTCCAGGTCCTCCGCGCCCTCCTCGTACGGCACCGCGTACCGCTCGGCCAGCTCGGCCGCCGCCGGGGTGCCGGAGGTGAGCGCGGCGACCACCGGCAGCGACTTCTTGCGGGCCGCCAGGTCCGCCCCGGCCGGCTTGCCGGTGCGGTGCGGGTCGCCCCACAGGCCGATGACGTCGTCGATGAGCTGGAACGCCAGCCCCGCCTCCCGGCCGAACGCGTCCAGCGCCGCCACGTCCGCCTCGCCGGCGCCCGCGTACAGCCCGCCCAGCGCGCAGGCGCAGCCCAGCAGCGCGCCGGTCTTGGCCTCGGCCATGGCGAGCGTCTCCTCCAGGGTGACCTCGTCCGGCCGCCGCCGCTCCATCACCGTGTCCGTCTGCTGTCCGGCGCACAGCTCCACCACGCAGTCCGCGAGCCGGGCCGCCGCGGTGGCGGACGCCGAGTGCGGGTCGGTGGCGAGCAGGCGCAGGGCCAGCGCCTGGAGGGCGTCGCCCGCGAGGATCGCGTCGGCGTCGCCGAACACGGTCCAGGCGGTGGGCCGGTGGCGGCGGGTGGTGTCCCGGTCCATCACGTCGTCGTGCAACAGCGTGAAGTTGTGCACCAGTTCCACCGCGACCGCCGCCCGCACGGCCGCCGCCCGGCCCCGGGGCCCGCCGACCGCGGCGGCCGCGGCGAGGACGAGCGCGGGCCGGATCGCCTTGCCCGCGTTGCCCGACGCCGGGCTGCCGTCCGCGTGGCTCCAGCCGAAGTGGTAGAGCGCGACCCGGCCGATCGCGGCGGGCAACTCGTCGATGGCAGCCCGCAGTTCCGGGTCGACCGTCGCCCGCACGCGGTGCAGCAGCGCCGTCACCTCGTGCCCCTCGGACTCGCCGCCCGGCCCCCACCCCTCGGAGGTCCGCGGCCCGTTCTCCCGCTGCGTCCCGACGGCCTCCTGCCTTTCCAGCGTGCCGGCGGGGCGCCCTCTCGTACCCCCCGGGACGTCCCCGCCCGGCGGGGCGGGGACACGGTGTGCGGGAGGAGGAGTCACCGCCAGCGGCCGATCTCGACGTTCTCCAGGACACCGAGCGCGTCCGGCACCAGGACCGCGGCCGAGTAGTAGCCCGTCACGAGGTACTTGATGATGGCCTGCTCGTTGATACCCATGAAGCGCACCGACAGGCTCGGCTCGATCTCGTCCGGGATGCCGGTGGCGCGCAGCCCGATGACCCCCTGGTCGGCCTCGCCGGTACGCATGGCGATGATCGAGGTGGTCCGGGCCTCGGTGACCGGGATCTTGTTGCACGGGTAGATCGGCACGCCCCGCCAGGTGGGAATCCGGTTGCCGGCGATGTCGATGGTCTCGGGGACCAGCCCCCGCTTGTTCAGCTCGCGTCCGATGGCGGCGATGGCGCGCGGGTGGGCGAGGAACAGCTTGGTGCCGCGCCGGCGGCTGAGCAGCTCGTCCAGGTCGTCCGGGCCGGGTACCCCGTCGTGCGGCTGGATGCGCTGGTCGTACTCGCAGTTGTTCAGCAGGCCGAACTCGCGGTTGTTGATCAGCTCGTGCTCCTGGCGCTCCTTGAGCGCCTCGACCGTCAGCCGGATCTGCTGCTCGGTCTGGTTCATCGGCTGGTTGTAGAGGTCGGCCACGCGCGAGTGGATGCGCAGGACGGTCTGGGCGACGCTCAGCTCGTACTCACGGGGCCTGGCCTTGTAGTCGACGAAGGTGTGCGGGATGTCCGGCTCACCGGTGTGGCCGGCCGCGAGGTCGATCGCCTTCTCGCCGTGCTTGTTGGTGCGCTGCTGGGGAATGGAGCGCCGCCGCTGGATGTGGCCGCGCAGGGAGTCGCTGCGCTCGGAGATCTGCTCGACCTGCCGGCGGGGCAGCACCAGGACCGTGCAGGCGGTCACCGCGCGGGCGGTGTACTCCCAGATGGCGTCCGCGTCGAGCAGTGTGTGGTCGCCGAAGTAGGCGCCGTCGGCGAGGACGCCGAGCACCGCGTCGTCCCCGTAGGGGCCGGTGCCGACCTTCTCGACCCTGCCGTGCGCCAGCAGGTAGACCTCTTCGGTGCGGCTGCCGAACGAGGCGATCACATCGCCGGGCTCGAACTCCCGCTGCTCGCAGCGCTGGGCCAGCTCCGAGAGCACTTCCTGGTCCTCGTAGGACCGCAGGGCCGGCAGCTCGGTCAGCTCCGCGGGGATGACCTCCACCCGGTCGCCGGTCTTGACGAACGTGACCCGGCCGTCGCCCACCGCGAAGGTCAGACGCCGGTTCACCCGGTACGTACCGCCCTGGATGTCGACCCAGGGCAGCGTGCGCAGCAGCCAGCGGGAGCTGATCTCCTGCACCTGCGGCACGGACTTGGTCGTGGTGGCCAGGTTCCGCGCGGCCGCCGTGCCGAGGGACTGCTGCGGCCTGGTCTGTTCGTTGCTGCGGACCTCTTCGCCTACCGACATAGAGGGTTTGCCTTCCCGGTTCATGCCGGCGCGTCCGCGCCCGGCATCGATGTGCACGGGTCAGCTTTCCTCACACAACGTGCCGGTGCTATTCCCCGAAAGAGCGGGAATGGACCGGCGTCCGAGGGGGCATGCGAGCCCGTTCTGCCGCCTCCCGGCCGTCCGGAACCCGGACATTGTCCGGATCGGATCGCACATGAACCGAACGGTTGGTAGCGATCACCGCGTTCCGGTATAGGCAGCGGTACGAGCGGATCGCGCCGGGCGGTCGCCGTGCGGGACGAAGGAGCGGTCCATGGCAACACCCATGTCCGCGAGCAGTCTGGTGAAGGCGTTGAAGGCCGAGGGGGTGACGGTCGTCGAGGTGGGCGACTGGCGGACCCACAACCGCAACCACAAGGGGCCCTGGGGCCCGGTCCACGGAGTCATGATCCATCACACGGTGACCAAGGGCAGCGCCCGGACGGTGGAGATCTGCCGCGAGGGCTACGCGGAGCTGCCGGGTCCGCTGTGCCACGGCGTCATCACCAAGGACGGCAAGGTCCACCTGGTCGGCCACGGCCGGGCCAACCACGCGGGCCTCGGCGACGACGAGGTGCTGCGCGCCGTGATCGCGGAGAAGGCGCTGCCCAAGGACAACGAGGCGAACACCGACGGCAACCGGCACTTCTACGGCTTCGAGTGCGAGAACCTCGGCGACGGCGAGGACCCGTGGCCGGACGCCCAGTTGGAGGCCGTCGAGCGGATCGCCGCCGCGATCTGCCGCTACCACGACTGGAACGAGCGGTCCGTCATCGGGCACCTGGAGTGGCAGCCGGGAAAGGTGGACCCGCGCGGGTTCACGATGGCGTCGATGCGCGAGCGGGTCCGGGACCGCCTGAAGTGAGCCGGTGTCCGACAATGGCGTGATGACCGCCCTGGACGTGCTCGGCCCCCGCCTGCCCTCACCGCTGCGGGAGGCGCGGGACGACCGCTTCGAGCGGCACGGCGTCCGTCTGCTTCTCAAACGCGACGACCTGGTGCACCCGGAGCTGATCGGAAACAAGTGGCGCAAACTCGCGCCGAACCTCCTGGCGGCGGCCGGCCGTCCGGTCGTCACTTTCGGCGGCGCCTACTCCAACCACCTGCGGGCCACCGCCGCCGCGGGCCGCCTCCTGGGCCTGCGCACCGTGGGGGTGGTCCGCGGCCACGAGCTGGCCGGCCGGCCGCTGAACCCGTCTCTGGCCCGGTGCGCGGCCGACGGGATGCGGCTGCATTTCGTCGACCGGGCGACGTACCGGCGCAAGACCGAACCGGCCACGCTCGCCGCACTTCTTCGCACATGCGACGCCGAGGACGCGTACGTCGTCCCCGAGGGCGGCAGCAACGCCGCGGCGGTGCGCGCCTGCCGGGACCTGGGCGCCGAGCTGGGCGACCGGGCCGACGTCGTCGCCGTGGCCTGCGGCACCGGGGGCACCCTCGCGGGGCTGGCCGCGGGGCTCGCCCCCGGCCGGCGGGCGCTGGGGGTGCCCGTGCTCAGGGGCGGCTTCCTGGACGGCGACATACGCCGCCTCCAGGAGGCGGCCTTCGGCGGGCCCCGGGGCGAGTGGCGGCTGGACGACCGCTTCCACTTCGGCGGCTACGCCCGCGTCTCCCCCGTCCTGGACGCCTTCGCCGCGGACTTCGAACGCCGCCACGGCGTGCCGGTGGAGCGCCTCTACGTCGCCAAGGCGCTCTACGCCCTGCTCGCCCTCACCGAGGAGGGCGCCTTCCCGCGCGGGACGACGCTGGCGGCCGTGGTCACCGGCCGCCCCTTCCCCGAGGGGCCCTAGGCGGCCTCCCGGTACGCCGCCGCCTCCTCCAGGTCCAGGCGGCGCAGCAGGACGCGGAGCATCTCGTCGTCGATGTGGCGGCCGTCGCGCAGCTTGACGAACACCTCGCGCTCGGCGCTGATCATCTCCCGGGACAGCCTGCGGTAGGTGTCGTCGACGGTCTCGCCGGTGACGGGGTTCACCTGGCCGAGCCGTTCCCACACGGCGTTGCGGCGGCGCTCCAGGACCGTGCGCAGGCGCTCGGCGAGCGGGCCCGGCAGGACGTTGCGGTCGTCGGCCAGGAGATCGTCCAGGCGCCGCTCGGCGGCCCGGGACGCCTGCGCCTGGGCGTTGGCCTCGGCGAGCGTCTCGGCCTGGGTGTCCCGGCCGGGGAACTTCAGCAGCCGGATCAGCGGGGGCAGGGTCACCCCCTGGACGACCAGGGTGCCGATGACCGTGGTGAACGTCAGGAACAGGATGAGGTTGCGCTCGGGGAAGGGCTCGCCGCCGTGCACGGTGAGGGGGATCGAGAAGGCGATGGCCAGCGAGACCACGCCGCGCATCCCGGCCCAGCCGATGACGAACGGCGCCCGCCAGGTGGGGTTCTCCTCACGCACGCGGATGCGTGCCGACAGGAACCGAGGCAGGAAGGTCGCCGGGTACACCCACAGGAACCGGGCGGCGACCACCACCAGGAAGAGGACGATCGCGTACCAGGCGGCGTCGATCCCCTCGTACGCCCCGAGGCCCCTGAGGACCACCGGCAACTGGAGGCCGATCAGCGCGAACACGGCCGACTCCAGGACGAAGGCGACCATCTTCCACACCGCCTCCTCCTGGAGCCGGGTGGCGAAGTCGACCTCCCACGCGCGGTGGCCGAGGTAGAGCGCGACGACGACGACCGCGAGGACGCCGGAGGCGTGCAACTGCTCGGCGACCGCGTAGGCGACGAACGGGATCAGCAGGGAGAGCGTGTTCTGCAGCAGCGCCTCCTTCACGTGTGTGCGCAGCCAGTGCAGCGGTGCCATCAGCACCAGGCCGACGCCGACGCCGCCGACCGCGGCGATCAGGAACTCGCCGATCCCGCCGGCCCAGGTGGCGCCCTCGCCGACCGCCGCCGCGAGCGCCACCTTGTAGGCGGTGATCGCGGTGGCGTCGTTCACCAGGGACTCGCCCTGGAGGATCGTGGTGATCCGCGAGGGCAGCCCCACCCGGCGCGCGACCGCCGTGGCGGCGACGGCGTCCGGGGGCGCCACCACCGCGCCGAGCACCAGTGCCGCGGTCAGCGGCAGCCCCGGCACGATCAGATAGGCGGCCCAGCCGACCGCGAACGTCGCGAAGAGCACGTACCCGACGGAGAGCAGGGCGACGGGCCGCATCTGGGCGCGCAGGTCCAGGTAGGAGCTGTCGGTGGCCGCCGTGTAGAGCAGCGGGGGCAGCAGCAGCGGCAGCACGACGTGCGGGTCGAGGGTGTAGTCGGGCACGCCCGGCACATAGCTGACCGCCAGTCCGGCCGCGACCAGCAGCAGCGGTGCCGGCACCGGGAGGCGCCGTCCCGCCGCGGCGACCACCGCACTGCCCGCCACCAGCAACAGCAGCGGCATCACGTCCATGCTCCCCGCCCTCTTCTTCCGCGCGGTCACCCGCGCACCCGTCGTAACCTGGCAATCATGAAACAGTGCACGCACGTCGACGCGCTGCCGCACCCGGACCCGAGACCGCTGAGCGAGACCTGTCCGGAGTGCCTGGCCGAGGGTACGGACCCGGTGCAGTTGCGGCTCTGCCTCACCTGCGGTCATGTCGGCTGCTGCGACTCCTCGCCGCGCCGGCACGCCACCGCCCACCACGAGGAGACCGGGCATCCGGTGATGCGGACCTTCGAGCCCGGCGAGGACTGGCGCTGGTGCTTCGTCGACCACGTCCTCGTGACAAGCTGAGGACGCCCCGACGAGGGACGGTTCGACCGTCTGACGTCTGGGTACGTCAACCCGGCGCGCGCTCTTCCGATTTGGGCCCGCCCAACCACTAGCCACTCAGCGTGTTCATGTGTTTACTATGAGTGACAGCAAGGGGTTGGGGTCTCGGGGACAGGAAAGTTCGGAGCGCGATACCGTCACCGCTGAACCACGTATCGCGTCACCGCGTTACCCGAGGGTCTTCCTCGGCCCTGAAACGCTTGTACCACCTTGGAGGTGAGGGTGTCCCAGTTCGCAGGCGAGCCCGCGACCCAGGACTTCGTCGAAGTCCGGCTGCCGGCCGCGGGTGCCTACCTGTCGGTGCTGCGTACGGCGACGGCCGGTCTCGCGGCCCGTTTGGACTTCACCCTCGACGAGATCGAGGACCTGCGCATCGCGGTGGACGAGGCCTGCGCGATCCTGCTCCAGCAGGCCGTGTCCGGTTCCGTGCTGAGCTGTGTCTTCCGCCTCGTCGACGACTCGCTGGAGGTCACCGTCTCGGCGCCCACCACGGACGGCCACGCCCCGTCGCGCGACACCTTCGCCTGGACCGTCCTGTCCGCTCTCGCGGGCAAGGTCTCCTCCGCCGTGGACGAGGACAACACCGTGTCGATCAGTCTCTACAAACAGCGCGGCGCGGGACCCGGGCCGGCGTGAGGACAGGGGACGGGCCGGTGCGGGACGAGAATCGCGGCACACGGGAGCTGCCGTCCGAGGACACCCGTTCCGCGAACGGGGCGCGGTGCACGGCGGACGGCATCGACGGCATCCCCGAGCAGGCCCGCCCGCACCCCGAGGACGCCGCCGAGGACGCCGGCGCGGGAGCCGGTGCCCGGGACGACGGGCGGCGGGCCGGGGGTCGGGACGGTGCCGTGCAGAGCGCGCCTGCGGGCGGGCGGAGCGGGGGCGTCCCCGCCCGGCCCGGCCGAGCGGAGGCGAGGGCTCCGGAAAGGGCTACGGGCGGGACGATGAGCGAGCACGAGCGAGAATCCGAGGACGCCGCGCCGGGGGCGCGGGGTGTGCCGGGCGCACACCACGACCCGCAGGACCGCAGCGGGGCGCGGGCCCTGTTCACCGAGCTGCGCGGCCTGGAGGACGGCAGCCCCGAGTACGCGGAGCTGCGCAACCGGCTGGTCCGGATGCACCTGCCGCTCGTCGAGCACCTCGCGCGCCGCTTCCGCAACCGCGGGGAGCCGCTGGACGACCTCACCCAGGTCGCCACCATCGGGCTGATCAAGTCCGTCGACCGCTTCGACCCGGACCGCGGCGTGGAGTTCTCCACCTACGCGACCCCGACGGTGGTCGGGGAGATCAAGCGGCACTTCCGGGACAAGGGCTGGGCGGTGCGCGTCCCGCGCCGACTCCAGGAACTGCGCCTGTCGCTCACCACGGCCACGGCGGAGCTGTCCCAGTTGCACGGCCGCTCCCCCACCGTGCACGAGCTGGCCGAGAAGCTCGGCATCTCGGAGGAGGAGGTCCTGGAGGGACTGGAGTCCGCCAACGCGTACTCCACGCTCTCCCTGGACGTCCCCGACACGGACGACGAGTCCCCGGCGGTCGCGGACACCCTCGGCGCCGAGGACGAGGCGCTGGAGGGCGTCGAGTACCGGGAGTCGCTCAAGCCGCTGCTGGAGGATCTGCCGCCCCGGGAGAAGCGCATCCTGCTGCTGCGCTTCTTCGGCAACATGACGCAGTCGCAGATCGCCCAGGAGGTCGGCATCTCGCAGATGCACGTCTCCCGGCTGCTGGCGCGCACCCTGGCGCAGTTGCGGGAGAAGCTGCTCGTCGAGGAGTGACCGCCCGGGGCCGGCGGGCCGGCGGACCGGTGGACCGTGAGCCGGCTAGTTCCGGGGGCCGCCGGGTCCCCGGATGCCGAGGGCCCGGGTGGTCTCGGGGTTCACGATCAGCACCAGCGCCGCGACGGCCACCACGGCGAGCACGATCCCCGCGGGGATGGCGACGCTGTCGGCCTGGAGCAGGTTGTAGGCCACGGGCAGCGCCATGATCTGCGTGATCACGGCGGGGCCCCGGCTCCAGCCCCGCCGGGCGAGCAGTCCGCGGGCGGCGAGCAGCGGCAGCAGCGCGAGGACGACCAGGGTGACTCCGCCGGTGACGGCCTGGGTGCGGTCGTCGGGGTGGCCGGTGAGGCCGCCCACGAGCATCCAGAGCCCGCCGGCCACGAGCGCGAGCCCCTCCAGCCCGGCGAGTGCGGCCGCGGCGGTCAGCCGGGCCGGGCGGGGACCCGCCGCGTCGGCGGCGACGGGGGCGGCGGCTTCGAGGCGGGGGTTCTGCTCACTGCTCACCCCTGAAGGGTAGCCCGCACGGCACCGGCGCCCGTGTCCAGGTTCACGCCGGTATCGCGTACCTCATCCACACCTCGGACTGGGCCCGGTACCGCCCAGTAGGTACCCTGCAACCCATGCGTGCACTTCTCGTGGTCAATCCGGCGGCAACCACCACGAGCGCGCGCACGCGCGACGTACTGATCCACGCGCTCGCCAGCGAGATGAAGCTGGAGGCGGTCACCACCGAGTACCGCGGCCACGCGCGGGACCTCGGCCGGCAGGCGGCGCTGAGCAAGGACATCGAGCTGGTGGTCGCCCTCGGCGGCGACGGCACCGTCAACGAGGTCGTCAACGGCCTGCTGCACGCGGGCCCCGACCCGGAGCACCTGCCCGGCCTCGCGGTGGTCCCCGGCGGTTCCACCAATGTCTTCGCCCGCGCCCTCGGCCTGCCCAACCACGCGGTGGAGGCCACCGGCGCCCTGCTGGACGCCCTGCGCCGGGGCAGCGAGCGCACCGTGGGCCTGGGGCTGACCTCCGGCACCCCGGGGTCGGAGGACGAGGCCGTGCCCGCGCGCTGGTTCACCTTCAACGCCGGACTCGGCTTCGACGCCGGTGTCGTCGGCCGGGTCGAACAGCAGCGCGAGCGCGGCAAGAAGTCCACCCACGCGCTCTACGTCCGCCAGGTGGTACGCCAGTTGTTCGGCGAGCCGCACCGGCGCAGCGGGACGATCACTTTGGAGCGGGCCGGCGAGGAGCCGCTCACCGATCTGGTCCTCTCCATAGTCTCGAACACATGCCCCTGGACGTTCCTGGGTAATCGCCCGATCTATGCATCACCTAAAGCCTCGTTCGACACCGGACTCGACGTATTCGGTCTCAGCCGCCTGTCCACGGCCGCTGTTGCCCGGTATGGCACCCAGTTGCTCACTTCGTCCCCCGAGCGCGGCCCCCGGGGAAAGCACGCCGTATCACTGCACGATCTGACCGACTTCACCTTGCATTCGAAGGTGCCGCTGCCCCTCCAGATGGACGGTGACCACCTGGGGCTGCGTACCAGCGTGACGTTCACAGGCGTACGCCGTGCACTGCGTGTGATTGTGTGAGCAGAACAGGCGAAAGTCCTTTCACTCGAACGTTTAGGCCAGGGTCCACCCCATGGAAGTACGGCTGTGACCTAGTCGACACCGAAGAATCAAAAAAAACTTTCCGGAAGGGGTTGTATCCGCCGCTGAGGTTTGCGAGTCTCTACGTGGCGATCGGGACGGCCCGCAACACCGGCCTCCACAGATCACCAGAACCCCTCTTCAAACCCAGGACCACGCCGGGGAAACCTGGCGGTCGGCCCTTCACTTGTTGAGGGATTCGTGAAAGCGTTCACATTCACAAGCACCCTGCACAGTCATACCAAGGAGAGGTAGCAGCCATGGACTGGCGTCACCGCGCCGTTTGCCGCGAGGAAGACCCCGAGCTCTTCTTCCCCATCGGCAACACCGGTCCTGCGCTGCTGCAGATCGAGGAAGCCAAGGCCGTCTGCCGTCGCTGCCCGGTTATGGAGCAGTGTCTGCAGTGGGCGCTCGAGTCCGGCCAGGACTCCGGCGTCTGGGGTGGTCTCAGCGAGGACGAGCGCCGTGCCATGAAGCGCCGCGCCGCCCGCAACCGGGCCCGTCAGGCCTCCGCCTGACACACCCGCCCCGCAAACAGCCTGAGGTCGGCGGCGCGTACAGCGAGTACGCATCTCCCGCCCCCCGAGCCGCAGCGCGCAGTACCCCCGATGCTCCCCGAAGCTCTTCGAGCCAGGGGTACCCCCAAGGGCAGCAGCGAGCACTGGCCCCGGATCACTGGTGATCCGGGGCTTTTTGCTGTGCTCCTCACCGCGCCGCGCGCCGGACGCGGCCCGTGACCGGCCTCACTTCCGCGCGGGCACCGGGATGTCGAGGATCACCCGGGTGCCGCGCTCGGGAGCCGGGACCATGTCGAAGGTGCCGCCCAGCTCGCCCTCGACCAGGGTGCGGACGATCTGCAGGCCCAGGTTGCCCGAGCGGTGCGGGTCGAAGCCCTCGGGCAGGCCGACGCCGTCGTCCTGGACGGTGACCAGCAGGCGGGCCTCCTTGCTGGTGCCGCCGCGGACCGCGGAGACCTCGACCGTGCCGGTGTCGCCCTCGCGGAAGCCGTGCTCCAGCGCGTTCTGCAGGATCTCGGTCAGGACCATCGACAGCGGGGTGGCGACCTCGGCGTCCAGGATGCCGAAGCGGCCGGTGCGCCGGCCGGTGACCTTGCCCGGCGAGATCTCGGCGACCATCGCCAGGACCCGGTCGGCGATCTCGTCGAACTCCACCCGCTCGTCCAGGTTCTGGGACAGCGTCTCGTGCACGATGGCGATCGACCCCACCCGGCGCACGGCCTCCTCCAGTGCCTCCCGGCCCCGCTCGGAGCCGATCCGGCGGGCCTGCAGGCGGAGCAGCGCGGCCACCGTCTGGAGGTTGTTCTTCACCCGGTGGTGGATCTCCCGGATGGTGGCGTCCTTGGTGATCAGCTCACGTTCCCGGCGGCGCAGTTCCGTGACGTCCCGGAGCAGCACCAGCGAACCGATGCGGGTGCCCTTGGGTTTGAGCGGGATGGCGCGGAACTGGATCACGCCGTCGTTGGCCTCGATCTCGAACTCGCGCGGCGCCCAGCCGCTGGCCACCTTGGCGAGCGCCTCGTCCACCGGGCCGCGGGACGGGGCGAGTTCGGCGGTGGTCCGGCCCAGGTGATGCCCGACCAGGTCGGCCGCGAGCCCCATCCGGTGGTACGCCGACAGCGCGTTCGGCGAGGCGTACTGGACGATGCCGTCGCCGTCGACCCTGATCAGGCCGTCGCCGACGCGCGGCGAGGCGTCCATGTCGACCTGCTGGTTCTCGAACGGGAAGGAACCGGCGGCGATCATCTGGGCGAGGTCCGAGGCGCTCTGGAGATACGTCAGCTCCAGACGGCTCGGGGTGCGCACGGTGAGCAGGTTGGTGTTGCGGGCGATGACCCCGAGGACGCGTCCGTGCCGCCGTACCGGGATCGACTCGACGCGGACCGGGACCTCCTCGCGCCACTCCGGGTCGCCCTCGCGCACGATCCGGCCCTCGTCCAGGGCCGCGTCCAGCATGGGGCGCCGGCCGCGCGGGACGAGATGGCCGACCATGTCGTCCTGGTACGAGGTGGGGCCGGTGTTCGGCCGCATCTGGGCGACCGAGACGTACCGGGTGCCGTCCCGGGTGGGCACCCACAGGACCAGGTCGGCGAAGGAGAGGTCGGAGAGGAGCTGCCACTCCGAGACCAGCAGGTGGAGCCACTCGAGGTCGGAGTCGTCCAGGGCGGTGTGCTGGCGCACGAGTTCGTTCATGGAGGGCACGGGGTGAGCGTACCCGCCGGTTCGGACACCGATCGGAACCGGCCGGACCGGGCCGCTCACGGGCCTGCTTCCCGGGCCCGGGAACACCCGCGGGCCGCGGCGCTGAGAGGGACCCTCAACCCTCCCGGCACCGCAGCCCGGAGCAATATTCGGCCGTGGGGTGTGCGGTCCCGGTCGGCCGAAGGTCGAGGAGCCGGGGCAGTCAGGGCAGAGAGCCCGGTTCCTCGGTCCGCCCTCCTGTGCGGGGAAGGCGGAAGCCTGACGTGAGGTGCTCGGCGTTCGATCGAATCACCCGTGGCCATTGTGGACTAGACCACTAGCGGTGTCCATGCGGCGGACGCGTCCGTTCTTGTCACCTTCCGCCGACTGCTCGGACGTCCGAACACTCATCAGCAGAGTAACCCTGTTGGCTCAGGAGCGGGGCCAGACGGACAGCGCAATTTCGGCGAGCGCCTCCAGGTCCGCCCGGCTCGCGCCGTCGCGCGCCTGCTGGGACATGCCCTGGATCATCGCGCCGGTGTGCCGGGCCAGGGCTGCGGCGTCGGTGTCCGCCGGCAGGACGCCCGCGGCGATGTCGGCCCGGATGCGGCTCTCGAACGCGGCGATGTTGGCGTTGCGCCGCTCGCGCAGGGACTCCTCGACCTCGGGGGTGGAGCAGTTGATGGCCGCGTGGACGACGAGGCAGCCGTGCGGGCGGCCGGGGGCCGTGTACTCGACGGCGGCCTGGCGCAGGGTGCGCTCCACGGCCGCGCGGGCGGTGGGTTCCTCGGCGAGGGCGCGGTCGGTGAAGGAGCCGTAGCGGCTGCCGTACTCCGCGACGACCTCCTCGAACAGCGAGCGCTTGTCGCCGAAGGCCGCGTAGAGGCTGGGGGCGCCGATGTCCATGACGCGGGTGAGGTCGGAGACGGACGTGGCCTCGTAGCCGTGTTCCCAGAAGGCCATCAGCGCCTTCTCCAGGGCGGTGGCGCGGTCGAAGGAGCGGGGGCGGCCTCGGCCGCGACCGGGTGCGGTTGCCATGGGTGGATTTTATAGCGGGTACTAGAGAAATGGCGCCGGAGTGTTGTACGGTCTTTTCTGTAGCGACCACTAGAAATTTGGAGGGGGCGGCGGCATGGGCGTACTCACGGGCAGGACGGCGCTGGTCACGGGGGCGAGCCGGGGCATCGGGCGAGGGATCGCCGAGCGGCTGGGACGGGACGGCGCCCGGGTCGCGGTGCACTACGGCAGGAGCGACGCGGCGGCGAAGGAGACGGTCGCCGCGATCGAGGAGGCGGGCGGCTCGGCGTTCGCCATCGGGGTGGAGCTGGGCCGGCCGGGGGACGCCGAGGCGCTGTGGGCGGAGTTCGACCGGCACGCGGACGGGCTCGACATCCTGGTGAACAACGCGGGGATCGGCAGCAGCCGGCCGATCACGGAGATAGCGGAAGAGGAGTACGACCGGGTCTTCGCGGTGAACGTGCGGGCGCCCTTCTTCCTCGTCCGGCACGGCATACGGCGGCTGCGCGACGGCGGGCGGATCATCAACATCTCCTCGGGGCTCGCCCGCACCGCCGTGATGCCGGACAACATCGCGTACGCGATGACCAAGGGCGCGCTGGACGTCTTCTCCCGCGATCTGTCCAAGGTGCTGGGCGCGCGGGGCATCACGGTGAACTCGGTGGCGCCCGGGATCGTCGACACGGACAACACGGCCGCGATGCTGCACGGCAGCGAGGACGGCTGGGCGAAGGCGGCGGCGTTCTCGGCGCTCGGCGGGGTGGGCAGTCCGGCGGAGGTGGCCGACGTGGTGGCCTTCCTGGCCTCGGACGCCGGCCGGTGGGTCACGGGGAGCTGGGTGGACGCGACGGGGGGTTCGCTGACGTAGGCCGGGGGGACGGGGACCGGCCCGTCGGCGGACCCGGGGCAGGTCCGCCGACGGGTGCGGTGGCGGCCTGCCGGGGGGCCGGGGAACCTGGGAGGGAAGGCGCCGCTCTGTTAGATTGGTCTAAACCACAGAGCCCTTCCGGGGTGTTCTCCAGTCCCCTCTTCAGAACGGCAGGCCAGCGTGGAAGTTGTCATCGTTCCGGACGCCAGGGCGGGCGGCGAGCTGATCGCCGAGGCCATGGCGGAGCTGCTCAGGCGCAAGCCCGACGCCCTGCTCGGGGTGGCCACCGGCTCGACGCCGCTGCCCGTGTACGAGGCCCTGGCGGGCAAGGTGCGCGCCGGTGCCGTGGACGCCTCGCGGGCACGGATAGCCCAGCTCGACGAGTACGTGGGGCTCCCGGCGGAGCACCCGGAGTCGTACCGGTCGGTGCTGCGGCGGGAGGTGCTGGAGCCGCTCGGCCTCGGGATGGACGCGTTCATGGGGCCCGACGGCACGGCCGCCGACGTCCAGGCCGCGTGCGAGGCGTACGACCGGGCGCTGGCCGGGGCCGGCGGGGTGGACCTGCAGTTGCTGGGCATCGGGACCGACGGGCACATCGGTTTCAACGAGCCGTGTTCCTCGCTGGCCTCGCGGACCCGGATCAAGACGCTGACCGAGCAGACGCGGGTGGACAACGCGCGCTTCTTCGACGGTGACATCGAGCAGGTCCCGCACCACGTGATCACGCAGGGCATCGGCACGATCCTGGAGGCCCGGCACCTGGTGCTGCTCGCCACCGGCGAGGGCAAGGCGGACGCGGTCGCCGCGACGGTGGAGGGACCGGTCGCCGCGGTGTGCCCCGCCTCGGCACTGCAGCTCCACCCGCACGCCACCGTGGTCGTCGACGAGCCCGCCGCGTCCAAGCTGAAGCTCGCCGACTATTTCCGGCACACGTACGCCGACAAGCCGGACTGGCAGGGGATCTAGCCCAACCCGGAACAGGGCGAAGGCGCCGGTCCCCGCGGGGACCGGCGCCTTTGTCGTACCCGCGAGCGGGCCCACCGGCCGGGGCGGGGGGGGACCGCGCCGTCGGCCGCGTGCACCGGCCGGGGCCGGTCGGCCATGCTCCGGTGCGGGGTGGGCCGGCCCCGTAGGCGCGGCCCACCCCGGTGTGAGGCGGGCCGACCCCGTAGGCGCCGCCCACCCCGGGTTGAGGTGGGCCGACCCCGTAGGCGCGGCCCACCCCGGTGTGAGGTGGGCCGACCCCGTAGGCGCCGCCCGCCCCGGTGTGAGGCGGGTCGGCCCGTAGGCGCGGCCCGTTCGCACATCGGCCGGTGTGGGCTACGCCCCGCCCGTGAGCGCTTCCGCCGCCGCCTGGCCGCAGACCCGGGCGGCGCCGTGAGTGGCCAGGTGGAGGGCGCCGCGGGGCGGGGCCTGGGGGATGCCCATCTCGACCACGACGGTGTCGGGGCGGGCGGCCAGCAGGGTGTCGAGGGCGGAGGCCATCCAGGGGTGGCGGTGTTCGTCGCGGACGACGGCCACCACGCGGCGGTCACCGGCCGCCCGCAGTGCCTCGGCGCCGGCGTCGGGGCCGGAGAAGCTGCCGGTCCCGGTGCCGGGGAGGCGGCGGAGGAGTTCGGCGGCGACGCCCCAGGGGGTCTCGTTGCCGACGGCGATGTTGGGAGCGGGGGTGAGGGAGGCGACGTAGGGGGGTTCGGTGAGCGGGGTGAAGCCGGCCGCGCCGGTGATCCGCAGGGCGCGGCGGGCGGCGCGCAGGCCGACCTCCTCGTCGGCGGCGAGCGCGCGGCCCGCGGCGGCGGTGGCCGACGTCCAGCGGGCCAGGGCGCGGACGCGCTCGGCGGCGTCGGCGAGGCGTTCCTCGGGCAGTTCGCCGGAGCGGACGGCGGCGACCAGGGCGTCGCGCAGTCGGCGGACGGTCTCCTCGTCGGAGAGGCCGCCGCCCACGCAGATGGCGTCGGCGCCGGCCGCGATGGCCAGGACGCTGCCGTGTTCGATGCCGTAGGTGCCGGCGATGGCCCGCATCTCGATGCCGTCGGTGACGATCAGGCCGTCGTAGCCCAGTTCGCCGCGGAGGAGTTCGGTGAGGACCCGCCGGGAGAGGGTGCCGGGGTGGTCCGGGTCCAGGGCCGGGGCCAGGATGTGGGCGCTCATCACCGCCCGGGTGCCGGCCTCGATCGCCGCGCGGAAGGGCACGAGGTCGCGCTCGGCCAGCACCGAGGCCGCGGCGTCGATGCGGGGCACCGCGTGGTGGGAGTCGACGGCGGTGTCGCCGTGGCCGGGGAAGTGCTTGGTGCAGGCGGCCACGCCCGCCGACTGCAGTCCGGTGACGTAGGCGGCGGTGTGCCGGGCGACCAGGGCGGGGTCGGAGCCGAAGGACCGGACGCCGATCACCGGGTTGTCGGGGTTGGCGTTGACGTCGGCGGACGGGGCCCAGTCGAGGTTCACCCCGCAGGCGGCGAGCCGGCGGCCCAGTTCGGCGGCGACGCCCCGGGTCAGTTCCGCGTCGTCCACCGCGCCGAGCGCGTGGTTGCCGGGGAAGGAGGAGCCGGTGCGCACCTCCAGGCGGGTGACGTCGCCGCCCTCCTCGTCGATGGCGACCAGGATGTCGTCGCGTTCGGCGCGCAGCTTGGCGGTGAGGGCGGCGACCTGCTCGGCGGAGGTGACGTTCCGGCCGAACAGGGCGACGGCGGCGAGGCCCTCGCCGAGGCGGCGCAGCAGCCAGTCGGGGGCGGTGGTGCCGGTGAAGCCGGGCTGGAGGACCGTCAGCGCGTTGCGGGTGAGGGTGTCGGTGCCACTGGTGAGTGTCGTCATCGGGTCGGCGTCATCCCTTCACGGCGCCGGAGGTGAGGCCGGCGGCCATCTTCTTCTGGACGATCATGAAGAAGGCGACCACCGGTATCGCGATCAGCGTGGAGGCGGCCATCAGGGCGCCGTAGTCCGTGCCGCGGGAGGTGGTGAAGTTCATGAGCCAGACGTTGAGCGTGTACTTGTCGTTGTCCTGGAGCACGATGTAGGCCAGCAGGTACTCGTTCCAGGCGTTGATGAGCGAGAAGATCGACGCGGCGGCGAGGCCGGGCGCGAGCAGCGGGAAGACCACCCGCCAGAAGGCGCCCATCCGGGAGCAGCCGTCGACCATCGCGGCCTCCTCCAGCTCCAGCGGGATGTTCACGACGAAGCCGCGGATCATCCAGGTGGCGAACGGCAGCGTGGAGACCAGGTAGATGACGATGACGCCCCAGTACTCGTTGATCGCGCCCAGGTCGTTCAACTGGATGTAGAGGGGAATGAGCATCGCGGTGGGCGGCAGCAACTGCACCACCAGCAGCACGATCATGAAGACCTTGCGGCCGGCGAAGCGGAACCGGCCGATGGCGAAGGCGGCGATGGTGGAGAGCACCATCGCGCCGACGACGGCGGTCACGCAGATGATCAGACTGGACTGGATGGCGGTGCCGAAGTTCGGCGCGTCGATCGCCCGGCGGAAGTTGTCGAAGGTGAGGGAGGTCGGCCAGAGCTTCTGGTCGTAGGAGCGGATCTCGGCGTTGGTCCGCAGGGAGCTGACGACCAGCCAGTAGACCGGGAAGGCCATCACGACGAAGGCGACGAGTCCCACGGCGTTGTAGAAGTGCCGGCTGCGCTTCTTGCGGTCGGGCCGGTAGGGGGACGCCGGGGCGCGGGTGGCGGTCGTGTCACTCACTCGACCTCTCCGATCTTGAGCAACTGGCGCAGGTAGTAGACGGCCACGCCGGACAGGAGCAGCACGGTGATCAGCGCGATGGCGGCGCCCTGGCTGAAGGAGTTGGACTCGAACGCCTTCTCGTAGGAGTAGAGGCCGAGCAGGTTGTACTCGGGCTCGGGCTTGTTGCCGCGCATCAGGAAGACCTGACCGAAGACGTTGAAGTCCCAGATCACCGAGAGCGTGGCCACCATCTGGAAGACCGGCTTGATGACCGGCCAGGTGACGTAGCGGAAGACGCCGGTGCGTCCGGCGCCGTCGAGTTCGGCGGCCTCCTCCAGTTCGGCCGGTACCTGGGTGAGCGCCGCGTACAGGGTGACGGCGACGAAGGGCACCGCGCCCCACACCACCACCGCGCCGATCATGAAGAAGCCCTGCTTGGGGTCGAGCCACCAGTTGTGGCCCTGGTAGTCCATGCCGAAGTACTTGGACAGCACCATGTTGGCGACGCCGTAGTCGGAGTCGGCGAACCAGCGGAAGATCGAGGTGGCGACCAGCAGCGGCAGCGACCAGGCCGCGATCAGCGCGCCGGTCAGCAGCAGCCGTACCGCCTTGGTCATGCGCTGCATGGAGTGGGCGAGGAAGAGGCCGATGGCCATGGTGGCGACCACGCACACGACCATGAAGAGCACGGTCCGCCACAGGACGTCGTAGAACTCGCCGTCGCCGAGGATGTTGGTGAACTGCTCGAAGCCGACCCACTCGGCGGCCTCGCCGGTCCACAGTTCCCGCCGGCCCACGTCCTGGAAGGACATGATGACGGTCTTGATCAGCGGCCAGACGAACACCGCGGCGAGTGCCACGACCGCCGGGGCGATCAGCAGGTAGGGCAGCAGGGGCCCGTTCGTCCACCGGGTCCTGCGGGGCGCGGACGGTGCCGGGCCGTCACTGGGACGCGCCCGCGGGCCGGACACCTCCGGTTCGGCTGATTTGATGTCGGCGGCACTCACTGTGCTGGCCTTCCGTTCGAAGGGTCTGCATCGGATCGGTGGCCGGCGCACCGCCAGGGGGCCGGCAACCCGACCGGCCTTGCCCGGCCGGAGGGCCGGGCAAGGCACCGGAGGTCAACGAGGGTGGGGCGCCTGGATCAGGCGGTCTCGTTGATCAGGGAGTTGATCTCCGCGTCCGCCGCCTTGGTGGCGTCGGCGACCGACTTGCCCTTGAGGATGTCGAGCAGCATCGTCTCCAGGGTCTCCTTCTTCTCGATCGCGGCCCAGCCGGGGGCGATCGGCGTGAACCACGCGTCGGGGACCGCGTTGGCGATCGGGGCCGTGGCCGGCTTGGACTTCAGCGGCTCCAACTGCTTGGTGTTGTTGGGCAGGATGTCCTTGGCGGCGAGCGCGGCCTCGGACTTCTCGCTGGTGAACATCGAGATCCAGTCCTGCGCCAGGTCCTGGTTGTCGGACTTGGAGATGGTGGCCAGGTCGGAGCCGCCGATGAAGGAGGGCAGCGCCTTGCCGTTCGGGCCGGGCATGCCCGCGACCGCGATCTTGTCCTTCAGCTTGGCGTTGCCGTTCGCCTTGGAGTCGACGACGCTGCCGGCCTCCCAGCCGTTGCCGTAGAGCAGGGCCGCCTTCTCGTTGGCCATGACGTTGGCGTGGTCCTGCTCGTCCTTGGTCTGGTCGCCGTGGTTGTACTTCTTGACCAGGTCGACGAAGTGCTGGATGCCCTGCTGCGCCTCGGGCGTGGACAGCGCGGCCTTCCACTCCTTGGCGCCCTCGTCGTAGGTGGCGATCTGGCCGCCGTACGCGGCGACGTAGGACATGGCGGCGTACCAGTAACGGCCCGGCAGGTACAGCGAGGAGAAGGCGTTGTCCTTCTTGTACTTGGCCTGCACCTTGTCGAGCGCCTTGAGGAGGTCGTCCTCGGTGGTGGGCAACTGGTCGGAGCCGGTGCCGGCCTTGAACATGTCCTTGTTGTAGATGGCGACCCGGGCACCGGCGTAGTACGGGACGCAGTAGAGCTTGCCCTCGTAGGAACAGGTGTCCTTCAGACCCTTGATCCAGGTGTCCGAGTTGTCGTACTTCTTCTCGTCGATCTCGCCGAGGGCACCGTTGAGGATGTACGTCATCGTCTCGGTGTTGCCCAGCTCGACCACGTCGGGGAACTTGTCCCCGGACAGCGCGGCGTCCAGCTTCTTGGTCTTGTCGGCCCACTGCTGGTACTGCACGTTGACCTTGACGCCGGGGTACTTCTTGTTGAAGTCGGCGTTGGCCTGCTTGACCAGCTCCGGCCAACTGCTCTGGGCGTCGACCATCAGCCAGACGGTCAGTTCGCCCTTGCGGTCCTTCGGGTCCTGCCCGGACGCGCCGTCGTCGGAGCCCCCGCACGCCGCGATGGAGAACATCATGCCCGCGACACCGATCGCGGATATCAGCTTGCGCTTCACGCCACCCTCCTCAGGGATGCCACAAACCCCCCTGCCTCCCCGCGGTAACTCGCAGACACGTGACCGCCCTTGGGGCCGGGACCTGGACCAATGGTGTAGACCAGTACGGGGAGCCTGGCCCAGACCAATAAGGCTGTCAAGGGTGTGAAAGCACGCTCCCGGGCTCCGTGATGCGACCGAGATATGCAGGGACCTTTCATTCCGCAAGCGGCAGAACGGGCGGTCGCCGGCGGACGTACCACCGGCCCGCGCGGGCGCCCGCGGAGGGTACCCGCACCCGCGTACCACCGGAGCCGTACGGCGCGGTGGACTAGACCAACGGGGGGCGCGGAGGTATACAGAGGGGATCACGGAGCGTGCGGGCACACCCCGCGCGCCGCCGTGCCACGATGTGAGCCGTGGCCGATAGCGGATGTCGGTCGCTTCGGCACCCGGAGCCGGGAAGGCAGAGCATGAGCACCGACGTCAGCAGTGCGGAGAACGAGGGTGGGGCGACCGTCCGTACCGCGCGCGTGCCCAAGTACTACCGTCTGAAGAAGCATCTGCTCGACATGACGCGGACCCAGGCGCCGGGCACCCCGGTGCCGCCCGAGCGCACCCTGGCCGCCGAGTTCGACACCTCTCGCACCACCGTGCGCCAGGCCCTGCAGGAACTGGTCGTCGAGGGCCGCCTGGAGCGCATCCAGGGCAAGGGCACCTTCGTGGCCAAGCCCAAGGTCTCCCAGGCGCTGCAGTTGACCTCGTACACCGAGGACATGCGCGCCCAGGGCCTGGAACCCACCTCGCAGCTCCTGGACATCGGCTACATCACCGCCGACGACCGGCTCGCCGGGCTGCTCGACATCACCGCCGGCGGCCGGGTGCTGCGCATCGAGCGGCTGCGCATGGCCAACGGGGAGCCGATGGCCATCGAGACCACCCACCTGAGCGCCAAGCGCTTCCCCGCCCTGCGCCGCAGCCTCGTCAAGTACACGTCCCTCTACACCGCCCTCGCCGAGGTGTACGACGTCCATCTCGCCGAGGCCGAGGAGACCATCGAGACCTCGCTGGCCACCCCGCGCGAGGCCGGGCTGCTCGGCACCGACGTGGGGCTGCCGATGCTGATGCTCTCCCGGCACTCCCGGGACCGGAACGCCCAGCCGGTGGAGTGGGTGCGCTCGGTGTACCGGGGCGACCGCTACAAGTTCGTGGCCCGGCTCAAGCGCCCCCAGGACTGACCGCCCCCGGGCCCGGACCCGGCGGACAGCAGCGGACGGGCGTCCACGGACCCCTCGGCGCCATCGGCCACCTCTCACGGCCCGGAGGCCGGTCCGCACGAGGGTCCTCGCCGCCGCTGGACGGCGGGCCGGTCGCCGCGGGCCGATATGCGGACGGGGTCTTCCGCTGTCGTGTCACCGTCACCTAGATTGCCGCGCATCGCAGAGGTGATCACCTAGGGGACGGAGCCGCAGCCATGTCACAAGCCCCGGAAGCGAGCGGGGGGCCGGTGGTGACGCCGGTGCGCGTCGTCATCGGCGTCTGCCTGATCGCACCGTTCGTCGCCATGCTGTGGGTCGGCTCGTACGCGAAGACCGACCCGGCGTTCATCGGCATCCCGTTCTTCTACTGGTACCAGATGGCCTGGGTGCTGATCTCCACCGCGCTGACCATGATCGCGTACAAGCTGTGGCAGCGTGACCAGCGCGCCCGCAAGGGGGGTGCGGGCAAATGAACGAGGGCGTGAACGGCGTCGCGCTCGCCGTCTTCATCTTCTTCTTCCTGATCGTCACCGCGATGGGCTTCCTGGCCGCCCGCTGGCGCCGGGCCGAGAACGAGCAGAGCCTGGACGAATGGGGCCTGGGCGGCCGCTCGTTCGGCACCTGGATCACCTGGTTCCTGCTGGGCGGCGACCTTTATACGGCGTACACCTTCGTCGCCGTCCCGGCGGCCGTCTACGCGGCCGGCGCATCCGGCTTCTTCGCGGTGCCGTACACGATCCTGGTGTACCCGCTGATCTTCACCTTCCTGCCCCGGCTGTGGTCGGTCTCGCACAAGCACGGGTACGTGACCACCTCCGACTTCGTGCGCGGCCGGTTCGGCTCGAAGGGCCTGTCGCTGGCGGTCGCCGTCACCGGCATCCTCGCGACGATGCCGTACATCGCGCTCCAGCTCGTCGGCATCCAGGCCGTGCTGGACGTGATGGGCGTGGGCGGCGGGGAGGACACCAACTGGTTCGTCAAGGACCTGCCGCTGCTGATCGCCTTCGGCGTGCTGGCCGCGTACACCTACTCCTCGGGGCTGCGGGCGCCCGCGCTGATCGCGTTCGTGAAGGACACGCTGATCTACCTGGTGATCGCGGTCGCGATCATCTACATCCCGATCAAGCTGGGCGGCTTCGACGACATCTTCGCCGCGGCCGGGGAGAAGTTCGAGGCGGCGGGCGCCGGCGGGGTGACACCGGCCCCCGGCGGCCAGTGGACGTACGCCACGCTGGCCCTCGGCTCCGCGCTGGCCCTGTTCATGTACCCGCACTCGATCACCGCGACGCTCTCCTCGCGCAGCCGTGAGGTGATCCGCCGCAACACCACGATCCTGCCTTTGTACTCGCTGATGCTGGGCCTGCTGGCGCTGCTGGGCTTCATGGCGATCGCGGCCGGGGTGAAGGTGCAGAACGGGCAGTTGGCCATCCCGCAGTTGTTCGAGGACATGTTCCCGGACTGGTTCGCGGGCGTGGCGTTCGCGGCGATCGGGATCGGCGCGCTGGTCCCGGCGGCCATCATGTCCATCGCGGCGGCGAACCTCTTCACCCGCAACATCTACAAGGACTTCATCAGGCCCGACGCCACCCCGGAGCAGGAGACCAAGGTCTCCAAGCTGGTGTCGCTGCTGGTCAAGGTCGGTGCGCTGATCTTCGTCCTCGGCATGGACAAGACGGTCGCGATCAACTTCCAGTTGCTCGGCGGCATCTGGATTCTGCAGACCTTCCCGGCGCTGGTCGGCGGCCTGTTCACCCGCTGGTTCCACCGCTGGGCGCTGCTCGGCGGCTGGGCGGTCGGCATGGTCTACGGCACGGTCGCCGCGTACGGCGTGGCCTCGCCGACGCAGAAGCACTTCGGCGGCTCCTCGAAGGAGATCCCCGGCATCGGCGAGATCGGCTACATCGGCCTCACCGCCTTCGTCCTGAACGTCCTGGTGACGGTCGTCCTCACCGTCGTCCTGCGGGCCGCGAAGGCCCCCGACGGCATCGACGAGACCAGCCCCGCCGACTACACGGCCGACGCGGGCGACCCGGGCGTCCAGGTCGAACTCCCGCCGGCGACCGCGGGTTCCGGCCACTGAGAGGCGTCCCGAAGGGGCGCACGCACCCGTCACGGGCCGCCGGGGACCACGCGTCCCGGCGGCCCGTCGCCGTCTCCCCGCCCGCCCGAGCGCCTCCCCCGCCAGTCGCTCCGGCACGGAGTTGCAAGGGGGTTCAGGAACTGACCAGCTTCTTCGAGCGGCGTGCCCCGGCGTACCGGGTGGCGGTGGCGGTCGAGGGCTCCGTCGGCCTCGACGCGGACTTCTGGGCCCGCGCGATCTCGCGGTCGATCCGCCGTTCGCGGACCAGGCCGACCACCGAGGGCAGGACCATCACGACGAAGAGTCCGAGGGTCACGAGCATTCCGATCAGGGCTTCTGTCTGTTCTCCGGTCATGCACACCACTGTCCCGCCGGTCACTCCTTACCGTGAGCGGCAGGACTGCCGTAAGACCTCGAATTCCTGCCACTTACGAGGCACACTGGCGGTATGTTGCGAAACGTGGCGGCGGTACTGCTGGGCGGGGTGCATCCCTTCGAACTCGGCGTGATCTGCGAGGTGTTCGGCACCGACCGCAGCGACGACGGCCTGCCGGTGTACGACTTCACGGTGGTCTCCGCGGAGGGCCCGTCCCTGGCCACCCATGTCGGCGGCCTGACGGTCTGCACGCCGTACGGCCTGGACAGGCTGGAGGAGGCCGATCTGATCGCCGTCCCGGCGGGCGCCGACTACTCCCGCCGGAAGTATCCGCCGGAGCTGCTCGACGCCCTGCGCCGGGCGGTCGACCGGGGCACCCGGGTGCTCAGCGTGTGCTCCGGGGTCTTCGTGCTGGGCGCCGCCGGTCTGCTGGACGGGCGGCGCTGCGCGGTGCACTGGCACCACACCGCCGAGCTGTCCCGGCAGTTCCCCCGGGCCACCGTCGAACCGGACGTGCTCTACGTCGACGAGGACCCGGTGATCACCTCGGCCGGCACCGCCGCCGGGATCGACGCCTGTCTGCACCTGGTCCGCAAGGAACAGGGGCCCGAGGTCGCCAATGGCATCGCCCGGCGCATGGTCGTCCCCCCGCACCGGGACGGCGGGCAGGCGCAGTACATCGAGCGGCCGCTGCCGCGCTCCTCCTGCGACACCGTCGGCGAGGTGCTGGCCTGGATGGAGCGCAACCTCGACCAGGAGGTCACCGTCGAGCAGTTGGCCGCCCGCGCCCATCTCGCCCCGCGCACCTTCGCCCGCCGCTTCCAGCAGGAGACGGGGACGACGCCCTACCGCTGGCTGCTGCGCCAGCGGGTGCTGTTCGCCCAGCATCTGCTGGAGGCGACGGACGAGACGATGGACACCATCGCCTGGCGGGCCGGGTTCGGCACGGCGGCGGCGCTGCGCCACCAGTTCGTCCGGGCCCTGGGCGTCACGCCGAACGCCTACCGCCGCACGTTCAGGGGCCCGCAGGCCGCCTGAACGCGCGGCGGGTTCCGGGTCAGCGCGGCAGGGCCCGCACCTTCAGCCCCCGGGGCCGCAGCGTGATGCCGATCCGGGGCCGGGGGTCCGAGCCGGGCGCCTGCTCGAAGCGGTAGGCGGTGGCCAGCACGGCCGTGATCAGGGTGAGTTCGGCCATCGAGAAGTGGTCGCTGGGACACTTGCGGTTGCCCTCGCCGAACGGGGCCATGGCGTGCTTGGGGACCTCCCCGCCGCGTCCGGGCAGCCACCGGTCGGGGTCGAACTCCCCGTGCCGGTCGAACGAGCGCCGGTCGCGCTGGACGGCGTACGGACTGTAGATGACGTCCGCGCCGGCCGGGATGCGGTATCCGCCCAGCTCGGTGTCGGCCACCGTGCGCCGCGTCAGTACCCACACCGCGGGATGCAGCCGCATTGTCTCCACGACCACATTCGCGGTGTACGTCAGCTTCCGGACGTCCTCGAATGCGACGGGCCGGTCCCCCACCGCCTTTTCCACCTCGGCGCGGATCTTGTCGCCGAGTTCCGGATGCTCGGTGAGGACCAGGAGCAACGACATGATCACGGACCCGACGGTTTCGCTGCCGGGTGTGAGGATCGCGATGACCTGGTCGTGGATCTCCTGTTCCCCGATGGGCTCGCCATTCTCGTCCTTCGCGTCCAGCAATGCCGTCAGCAGATCATCCGGTTTCTGCCCGCCGGCCCGCCGGTCGGCGACGATCTCGTCGACCAGGAGGTGCAGATCGGCCAGCGCCCGGTCGAATTCCCGATTGCTCGGCACGGGGATGCGGTAAAGCGGCCCGAGGGGCACGACCATGCGCTGGTACATACCGCTGAACAGCGTGGTGAGATCGGCGCAGATCCGCTCGGCGTGGGCGTCCATGCAGCCGCCCCGCATCAGACAGCGCGCGGAGATCCGCACGGCCGCGCGGAAGGACTCGGTGGTGACGTCGAGGACCTCCCCGGTGCTCCAGCGGTCCACCAGCGCGTACGCCTCCTCCGCCATGATCGGCCCGTACGCGGGGATCGCGTCGAGCCGGAACGCGGGCTGGATGGTGCGCCGCTGGCGCCGGTGCAGCGGGCCGTTGGCGGTGGCCACTCCCTCCTTGCCGAGCAGGCTCTCCAGGGACTCCCAGAGCGGGCCGGCGATGATGTAGTCGGGGCTGAGTGCCAGCGCGCCGGTCAGGTGCGGGGCGGTGACGGCGTACAGCGTCTTCGGGCCCAGCCTCAGGCGGACCACGTCGCCGTGGTCGCGCAGCCGGGTCAGGAAGGCGAGCGGGTCGCGGGCCAGTCTCCAGCCGTGGCCGAGGAGCGGCACGGCGCCGCCCGCGACGGGCGGCTCACGCAGTTCGGCACCGGCCGCGGTGGCAGGTCCGGCGGACTCGACGGTCATTTCTCACCTGGCCGCTTCGTTGTCGACGTACGGGGGCGTGGACCGGTCGTCCCAACTGTCGACCATGTAACGGCCGGACTCGTGGTGGAACCAGTAGACGGAACTGAACCAGTTCCGCATGTTCCCCACACAGGCACGCACGGTGGCACCGAGTTCCTTTCCGCGCACGGTGCCGTCGTCGAGTTCGCCGGCGAACCGCAGCGCTTCCCGTTCGGCGGCCATGAATTCGGTGACGCATCGCTCGATCCGCCGCCGCATTTCCGCGATCGCCTCCTCCAGGGTCATTCTCTCGTGCGTGATGAGACTGATGCCGAGATTGTGGACCTCGTCGCCCGCTATTTCCTTCGGCAGTGAGCACAGGTCGTTGTACCAGGCGGCGAATTCCTGGCTCAGCAGCGCGGCCCGCCGATAGGCCGGGTGCCTGCGCACCCGGTCGGGGAGTTCGCGGCCCGCGCTCGGTTCCAGCAGATCGGTCCAGATCCGGTGCCCGAAGGTGAGGCGGCGCAGCGCGAGGTATTCCTCGACGCCCGGCACCACACCGTGCGCGCGGTTGCGGAACTCCCGGTCGTACGCCTCGATCACCGCGTGGAAGTGCCGGGCGAACCGGGCGTTCCAGGTGGCCGGCAGGAAGGCGTACAGCCGCAGCACACTGTCGGCGAACCCGGCGACCAGCGGGTCCTCGTGGCGCAGATGGGCCCGGGGCGCCTCCACAGCCCGGTGCAGTCTGCCCCGCAACCGCCGCCAGGCGGCGGTCCGGCCGTGCACGATGTCCCGGTCGTGCCGGTCGTCCCAGACGAAGAACCAGGCGCTGAAGTCCGCTACGGCCTGGAGGACCTCGTCGGGAGCGCCCAGGTAGTACCCGGCCATGAGGTCCGTGTAGCACAGGCCGTCGGCATATTCCTCCACCTGGTCGGCCGGCATGAGCCGTTTTTCCAGCAGCCAGGCGCGGGTCTTCTCCTGAAGCTTTGGCCAATACTCATGGAGCCTCCGGGGAAAGGCCGCTTCGACCACTGGAAGGGCGAGCGACGGTGGAACAGCGATCGCGGTCGGTGTCGATGTGCTGCCGTGTGAGAAACGCACGAACGAACCCCTCTCAGCCGCCGAGGACGCACGCCCCTTGCGCTGTGCCGGACGTGCGCCGTTGCGTATCTCCGCACTTCCCATTCAGCACCACAACTGACCGTTCTGGGAACGGAACTGCTTTATTGACTACCCCGAGGTGCCGGGAACCTCCTGTTGTGTGGCGGCTTTCCGGGGGAACACGCGCGAACGGCGCCTGATCCGGGCGGTGTTGCCGGACCGGCGCCGTGCGCGGGGGGTGTCGTGGGGCGGGAGGTCAGTCGTTCGGGACGACGGGGTAGCGCGGCTCGTTCTCGGCCATCTGCCGCAGCGCGTCCTTGCGTTCCCGCTTGGAGAGCCGGTCGATGTAGAGGTACCCGTACAGGTGATCGGTCTCGTGCTGCAGACACCGGGCGAAGTAGCCGGTGCCCCGCACCTTGACCGGGTTGCCCTTCTCGTCCTGCCCGGTGACCTCGGCGTAGTCGGGGCGGGCCAGCGGCGCGTACGCGGTCGGCACGGACAGGCAGCCCTCGTTGCTGTCGTCGAGGCGGCGCGACTCGGCGGGCAGCTCGACCAGCTCGGGGTTGCAGACCACGCCGACGTGCCGGACGCCCTCGTCGTCGGGGCAGTCGTAGACGAAGACCTTCAGGTCGACACCGATCTGGTTGGCGGCCAGGCCCACGCCCTCGGCGGTGCGCTGGCTGGCGAACATGTCCGCGACGAGCTGCTGGAGTTCCTCGCCGAAGTCGGTGACGTCCTTGCACTCCTTGTGCAGCACCGGGTTCCCGACCACCGTGATCGGCCGCGAGGTGCCGCGCTCGCGCCAGTCGGCCTCGCGCTGCTCGCAGTCCTCCGTGTCGATGACGTAACCCTCGTCGTCCACGGGGAGCACGCCCTCGTGCTGGTGATCGGTGTCCTGCTGCGCCATGACGGACGTACGCCTTCCTGAATGAAACCGGGTCTCCTGCTCGATACAGGTTACGGGGAACGAGCCCCGTCAGGGGCGCGGGGAACCGCGCGGACGACCACGACGAACCCGCGGGCTAACAGACTTCCTCGAGATCCCGCCAGTCCCGGGAATCCGGACTGTCCGCGACCCACCCGTCCAGCAGCCCCCGGACCAGCGAAGCGGGCGCGGCCACCCCGCACTCCCGCTCCGGCACCCACAACTGCCCGTCCGTGCGGTGCCCCAGCGGCCCCGGGTGCCCCGGCTCGCTGTGGTCGTGCGGGTCGAGATGCTCCCCGTCGCCCTCGTCGGCCGGCATCCGCGACTCCGAGCACATCCGGCACAGCAGCCGCACGGACGACGACCAGTCCTCCGCCGCGAACCCGGCGTCCGCGGCGAGCTGCTCCAGCGCGTCCCGGTCGGACTCGGTCGCCGCCTCCAGCAGCACCACCCAGGTCGGCACGGGCGAGGGCGCCCACAGCTCGATCTCGTCGAAGACGGGGTAGGCGTGCCCGGCGGCGGTGGTCCGCTCGCCGTGCGGGACGCCGTCGTGCAGGACCACCTCGCCCCAGCGCCGCCCGGAGGACGGCAGCGGGATGGACAGCACCTCGATCCGGGCGGGGTCGAGCCGCCGCCCCCACACCACCTCGGCCTCGCCCTCGGGGGAGAGCCGGACGGCCGCGCTGCCCAGGTGCATGCCGAGCGGCTCGCCGGAGTCGGTGGCGTCCCCGGGCATCCGCAGCCCGTACGCCTGCCAGGCGCGGCGGGCCAGCGGCCAGTCCTGGAGGGCGGTGGCGGCGATGCCGACGTTCCACCAGTCGGGCGCCCCGGCGTCCCGGTCGAGCAGCGCGACGGCCCTGAGCCCCGCCGTGCGGGCCTGCTCCCAGTCGTGCCGGAACTTGTGCAGCAGGGCCAGGTTGAACCACGACTCCGACAGCCACGGCTCCAGATCGGCGGCCCTCGTCAGCAGTGCCCCCGCGTCCTCGTACCGGCCGTCGCCGATCAGCGTGAACGCCCGGTCCGTGGCCTGCCGCCAGGAGGCGGAGGGCCGGTGCCGTCCCTTGCCGAAGATCCTCACGATTCCCGCCTGCCAGTTCCGTTCTGTGGGCTGGCTGTGCCTTCCCGCGCCCCCGGACACCCTCTCCTGCGCATCAAACCACGTACGGCCGGAAGGGCGCTCATTACCCATGGGTTACCCAACCGGGGGGGAGCTAAGGCAGCCTCGGGCGAGTACCCGGGCCAGTGATTCCACGACCTCGGGAGCGTAGTCGCCGCCGGTGGCCAGGCGCAGGTGCTCCAGGGCCGCGAGACCCCCGCCGGGGCCGGCGTCCCGGGACTTCTCGTCGTAGGCGTTGACGGCGCGGACGATCCGCGCGGCCAGCGGCTGCTCCGGGCAGGGATCGGCCTGCCGCTCCACCACCACCGCCACCTCGGCGTCCACCCCGGTCTGGCGGACCACGGCGCCGCCGAGCAGGGCGATCCGCCGCTGCTCGGCCGGGGGCAGCCCGGCGGTGGCCCCGCCGGGGACCGGGTCGACCAGGCTGAGCTGCCCGATGTCGTGCATCAGCGCCGCGTACTCCAGGACGGCCAGCCCGCGCCCGGTGAGCCCGAGGTCGCGGCCGACGGCGGTGCCGAGGGCGGCGACGCGGTGGGCGTGGCCGGGCGGGGTGCAGCCCGCGATCTCGGTGGCGCGGGCGAGGGAGGCGATGGTCTGGCGGTAGGTGGCGCGGACGGCGGCGTAGCGGCGGTGGGAGAGCTGGGTGAGCAGCAGCGGCACCGAGAAGACGGGCAGCGCCCACAGGCCGACGACGGCGACCGCGAGCGCCATCACCGCGCCGGTCGCGCAGACGGCGGAGGTGACGCCGACCATGCCGCGCAGCTCCTCCCGGAGCAGCGGTGCGAACGGCCAGTCGGTGCGCACGTGCACGGATGCCGCGGCGAGCACGGCGTCGCACAGCGCGGTCAGCGCGCAGAGCGCGAGCAGCAGCAGGGCGTGCACGGGCCCGGCCCAGGCGTGCACGACGCCCTGCTGGGCGAGCGGCTGGAAGCAGACGGCGGCGAAGCCGACGGTGAGCACCCGCCGGGCCAGGTGGTCCGCGGTGCCGCACCGCCCGCGTGCGATGTGCGGGACGCTGCCCGCCAGCGTGGCCGCGAGCACCACGGCGACGGTCTGGGCGACGCCGTGCTGCGCGGGGTGCCCGGCCACCTCGCCGAGCAGCGCGTACGCCAGTGCCCCGGCGGCACCGAGCGGCGCGGTTTCCCGGACGTCGGCGGCGGGGCGGCGCAGCAGCTCGCCGAGGACGACCAGCGCCCCGAGGGCGAGCACGGCGGGACGGTCCGCGAGCCCGGTGCGCAGCACGGAGCCGACGCAGACCAGGCCGCCCAGCCCGGCACAGCCGTACGTGACGGCCGGCACGACGCCCGGCGCCCGCACCCGCGAGGCCGGCACCGCCGCCGTCGTCACCGCGCCCTCCGCCCGGCACCGCCCCGGGGGCCTGCCGCGGGGTCGCGGCGGCCCGGCTCGGCGCGGTGGCCGGGGTCGACGCGGTCAGCGCGGGCAGCTCGGTCGGCGCGGGAAGCTCGGTCGGCGCCGTCAGCGCGGTCAGCGCGGTCAGCACGGTCGGCACGGTCGGCACGGTCAGCGCGGTCAGCGCGGTCAGCGCGGTCAGCGCAGTCGGCGCGGTCAGCGCGGTCGGCACGGGCAGCGCGGTCGGCGCCGTCAACGCCGTCGGCACGGGCAACGCCGTCGGCACGGTCAGCGCCGTGGGCGCCGTCGGCGCAGTCGGCGTGCTGCCCGGAGTCGGCAGGCTCGGCGGGGCGGCGGGTGCCGGGGCCCCGCGCCGGGGCGTCGGCGGTGACCGCCGGGTGCCAGCCGCACCGGCCCAGCGCGCGGACCAGCGCGCCGACCATGCGCGGGTCGAACTGGGCGCCCGCGCACCGCTGGAGTTCGGCGAGCGCGGCGGCGACGGGCCGGGCCCGGCGGTAGGAGCGGGTGGACGTCATCGCGTCGAAGGCGTCGGCGACCGCGACGACCCGCGCGGACTCCGGGATCTGGCAGCCGGCCAGCCCGTAGGGGTAGCCGCTGCCGTCGAGGCGCTCGTGGTGGTGGAGCACGGCGGCTCGGGCCTCGCCGAGGAACCGGATGCCGCGGACCATCTCGTGCCCGTACTCGGGGTGCAGTTCGATCACCCGGCGTTCCTCGGGGGTGAGGGGTCCGTCCTTGCGCAGCAGCCGGGTGGGGACGCCGAGCTTGCCGACGTCGTGCAGGATGCCGGCGAAGCGGAGGGTCTCCACGCGTTCGTCGTCCATGCCGAGTTCGCGGGCGATCAGCATCGAGGCGTGGCCGACCCGCTCGCTGTGGCCGCGCGTGTAGCCGTCCTTGATGTCGACGGCCTGCACCAGCGCCCGGATGGTCGCCTGGTGCGCGGCCCGCTCCCGGTGGTACTGGGCGAACGCCCACCACGCGGCGTACATCGGCGGCAGCACCAGCAGGGCGGCGACGGGACCGTAGGGGCTGCGCCACAGGACGGCCATCATCAGCCCGGCGAGTCCGTGCACGGCGACCGGGGCGAGCGACCGGGCGAACAGCCCGCGCCAGACCCGGCAGGGTCCGGGGCCGGTGGCGGGCCGCCCCCTGGCCGCCCGCAGGACGCCCGCGTCCAGCGCGGTCAGCACCAGGCAGAACGCGGCCACGCCGGCGCCGGCCGGCAGCAGCGCGTACGGGAAGTCACCGGTGGCCACCGCGGCCCGGCCGCCCAGGCCGCAGTGGGCGCGGGCGGCGGCCCAGGCGGCGAGCGAGAGCTGTACGGCCCGCAGGCCCCGCCGCAGCGGGGAGGGCCGTGACCCGGCCGGGGCGACGAACGCCCCGGGCAGCGGTACGAGCGCGGCGGCGGGCGGCGGCAGCAGGAAGGCCCCGGCGAGCAGCAGGGGGTAGCAGGTCCCGACGGACCGCGACCGTGAGACGTGCTCGCCGCCGGCGTACAGCCCGGCCAGCAGCACGACCGCCCACCAGAGGGTGAGCATCGCCTCCATGAGCCCCCTCCCCGGCCACCTGTCCGGCTTCGGAGCCTAGGCCGGTGCGCGGGGGAGGCGCGGGCGGACGGCCCGCATTAGCACGTTCGGGTGATGTCAGCTTTCCTGGCGCGTGCCGGGCGAGGCCGTGACGTCGTGGTCGGGCACGGCCTCCCCGGAACGGATCAGCTCGATCCGCCCCATCACCTTGGAGCGCAGGTCACCGGGCACGTCGTCCTGGCCGCAGCACCGCTTGACCAGCTTCTTCACGGCCTGCTCCAGGCCGTACTTCTCCAGGCACGGCGAGCACTCCTCGAAGTGCGTCTCGAACTTCGAGCACTCCGCGTCGGGCATCTCCCGGTCGAGGAACTCGTAGAGATGACCGAGGATCTCGCTGCAATCCGTCTCGTGCGGCTCTCCGCAGCTCATGACCCCGAGCCTTTCGCTTCGTTCGACTCTCCGGCGCCGGCCGGGACCAGACCGCGGTCGCGGGCGTAGTCCTCCAGCATGCCGCGCAGTTGGCGGCGCCCACGGTGCAGCCGCGACATCACGGTCCCGATGGGTGTCCCCATGATGTCCGCGATCTCCTTGTAGGCAAAGCCCTCGACATCCGCCAGGTACACGGCGATGCGGAATTCCTCGGGGATGGCCTGGAGGGCCTGCTTCACGTCCGAGTCGGGCAGGTGGTCCAGCGCCTGGGACTCCGCGGAGCGCAGGCCCGTGGACATGTGCGACTCGGCGCGCGCCAACTGCCAGTCCTCGATCTCCTCGGCCGCGCTGCGCTGGGGTTCGCGCTGCTTCTTGCGGTACGAGTTGATGAAGGTGTTGGTGAGGATGCGGTAGAGCCACGCCTTGAGGTTGGTGCCCTCGCGGAACTGGTGGAAGGACGCGTACGCCTTGGCGTACGTCTCCTGCACCAGGTCCTCGGCGTCGGCCGGGTTGCGCGTCATGCGCAGCGCGGCCGAGTACATCTGGTCGAGGAACTCGAGCGCGTCCCGCTCGAAGCGCGCGCTGCGCTCCGCCGTCGATTCCGCGCCCGTGCCGACCGGGCCCTCGGGCTGCTCCGCCTGGCCGTTTTCGGTCCCTGCGTCGGTACCGGTGACCGGACCCACCTCCTCCAAAGCCGTCATGGGACCGAACCCGGCCCCACTCGAATCGGAGGATAGACGACTTCCCGGTCCGCCCGCCGCCCCAATAGGGGTGGTCTTCGCCGCGTGCAGCACCGTCCACTCCAGGTCGGGGCGGCTGCTTCGGCTCGGGCAGAAGGTGGAACCCATGCGGCGGACTTCCTTCCCTACGGCTTCGGTACTGGGGCCCCAGCACGTACGAACCGCACAACAGCGGCCGGGCGCCGGTCATTCCCTGGAGTTCACTCCAGTGACCCGGCCCACCCGGCGACCGCGCCGGTCAGCACCGCGAGGGCCTCGTCCTGGCCGACGGGGGCGCGCTTGGGGACGGCGAAGCCGTGGTCGCCGTGGGCCACCTCGACCAGGCGGTGGGGGCCCGCGGGGAACTCCCCGGGGCGGCCGAAGGGGTCGTTGCCGCCCTGGACGACGAGGGTGGGGACGCCGGTGCCGAGCAGCTCGGCGGCGCGGGACTTCTCGGGCCGGCCCGGCGGGTGCAGCGGGAAGCTGAGGGCGAGGACGGCACGGGCGCCCAGCTCGGCGGCGGTGCGGCAGGCCACCCGGGCACCGGCGCTGCGTCCGCCGGAGATGACCGGCAGGCCGGGGGCGGCCAGCGCGGGCCAGACGCCCCGCCATCCGGCGTCCAGGGTCTTGGGCGCGGGCGCGAGCTTCTTGCCGGCCACCCGCCAGGGCTGCTCGACGAGGGCGACGGTGACGCCGTGGGCGGGCAGGGCGCGGGCCAGCGCCTGGAGGTCGCGGGCCTCGACGCCGCCGCCGGCGCCGTGGCCCAGGGCCAGGACGTACCGGGCGCGGCCGGCCCGGTACCAGGTGACACGGGCGGGGCCGGCCTCGGTCCCGACGGTCTCGGTGGTCTCTGTGCTCACGTCAGAAGAGTGTGCCCTCCACCGGGCCCTCCAGCTCCTCGAGCAGCTCCGGGCCGTTGTTGCGGACGTTGCTGACGGCGGTGGTGACCGGGTAGGCGCGCATCAGCCCGGCGGGCGGCGGGGCGAGCAGCGGGCGCAGGTCGTCCGGGTCGGTGCGGGCCGGGTCGAGCCAGGCGTCCCAGCGGTCCGGGGTGAGCATCAGGGGCATCCGGGGGTGGATCTCGGCCAGTGAGCGGGGGCCGTCCTCGGGCGCCGCCGCCAGCGGCGTCGTCTCGGCCTCCGTGGTGATCACCGAGCAGGTCGCCCACCAGGCCAGCGGGTGGTCTTCGGGCAGCGTCCGGTCCCGCCAGAACTCGTACAGCCCGGCCATCGCGAACACCGAGCCGTCGGCCGGTGTGACGAAGTACGGCTGCTTGCGGGGCCTCTTCTTGCGGCCCTCGACCTCCAGGTCCCGCTCCTGCCTGCCGGTGACCCACTCGTAGTAGCCGTCGGCGGGCAGCAGGCAGCGCCGGGCGGTGAAGGGGCGGCGGAAGGAGGGCTTCTCGTGCACGGTCTCCGCGCGGGCGTTGATCATCCGGGCGGCGCCCTCGGGCGTCTTGGACCAGGACGGGACCAGGCCCCACTTCAGCTTCCGCAGTTGGCGAACCGGCTCCGGGCCGGCGGCGTCCTTGAGAGGACGGTCCAGGACGGCGTACACCTCCTTGGTGGGGGCCACGTTGTAGTCGGGCTCCAGGGTCTCCTCCGGCTCCCACTTCTCGATCTCGAAGATTCCCGCGAGATCCTCGGGTCGTCGACTCGCCGCATACCGTCCGCACATACGTGCCACACTGCCAGGCCCGCCCGTCTCCCGGCCACCACCCCTCGACGGGCCGCCTCGCGCCACTCCCTTCGACCGCGTCAACGAGGAGCCCGCACCGACCATGGACCGCCTCGCCTCCGCCTCGCTCAGCTCGCTCTGGGACGAGATCTCCGGCACCCAGCCCGACCCCGACCTGTGGGTGGTGGTCGCCACCCTGGTCGCCGCGCTCGCGGTGGTGGTGCCGCGACCGCCGTGGCGGATAGCGCGCAACGCCATCACCATCGCCCACGAGGGCGGCCACGGGCTGGTGGCGCTGGTCACCGGGCGCACGCTGACCGGCATCACCCTGCACTCGGACACCAGCGGCCTGACCGTCAGCCGGGGCAAGCCGCACGGCCTGGGCATGATCCTCACCGCCGTCGCCGGCTACACCGCTCCCCCGCTGCTGGGCCTCGGCGGCGCGGCGCTGCTGGCGACCGGGCGGATCACGCTGCTGCTGTGGCTGGCGACCGCGCTGCTGCTGGCCCTGCTGGTGATGATCCGCAACGCGTACGGGGCGCTGACCGTGTTCCTGACCGGCGGCACGTTCGTGCTGGTCTCCTGGTTCGCGGGGGCCCAGGTGCAGGCGGCGTTCGCGTACGCGGCGGTGTGGTTCCTGCTGCTGGGCGGGGTGCGCCCGGCGTTCGAACTCCAGGCGAAGCGGGCCCGGGGCGGGGCCGGCGACTCGGACGCGGACCAACTGGCGCGGCTGACGCACGCGCCGGCGGGGGTGTGGTTCTTCCTCTTCCACGCGGTCTCGCTGTGCTCGCTGATCGGTGGTGGGCGCTGGCTGCTCCAGGTGTGAACGGGACATGTGGCACATCACCACTCCAAGCGCCACCGCATATATGCGCAGCACATACCAAGGTGTTGTTTCGGTCCGGTTTCGCCATTTTTGATCAAGATTTCCGATCGACCTCAGCCACTAAAGTGGGGCCCATGACCGTGAACCCCGCACACACCGCCCTCTGGCCCGCCCCGCACGCGAGCGGAGCCGTCGACGCGACGGTCCACGTGCCCGGATCGAAATCGGTCACCAACCGGGCCCTGGTGCTGGCCGCCCTCGCCTCCGCGCCCGGCTGGCTGCGCCGCCCGCTGCGCTCCCGCGACACCCTGCTGATGGCCGGCGCGCTGCGGGCGCTTGGCGTGGGGATCGAGGAGGGCGTCGGCCCGGACGGCACCGGGGAGTTCTGGCGGGTGATCCCGGCCGGCCTGCACGGCCCGGCCACGGTCGACGTCGGCAACGCCGGCACGGTGATGCGCTTCCTGCCCCCCGTCGCCACCCTCGCCGACGGCCCCGTCCGCTTCGACGGCGACCCGCGCTCCTACGAGCG
Organism: Streptomyces sp. NPDC000134; assembly: GCF_042899225.1. Taxonomy (NCBI): domain Bacteria; kingdom Bacillati; phylum Actinomycetota; class Actinomycetes; order Kitasatosporales; family Streptomycetaceae; genus Streptomyces; species Streptomyces sp. NPDC000134. Next base: position 157,344 of record NZ_JBIAZN010000006.1, on the reverse strand, counting down.
CCCGCTGCACGGCGTGATCGACGCGCTGCGCGTCCTGGGCGCCCGGATCGACGACGACGGCCGCGGCGCGCTGCCGCTGACCGTGCACGGCAGCGGCGCCCTGGACGGCGGCCCGGTCGAGATCGACGCCTCCTCGTCCTCCCAGTTCGTCTCCGCACTGCTGCTGTCCGGCCCGCGTTTCAACCAGGGCGTCGAGGTCCGGCACACCGGCGCCACGCTGCCGTCGATGCCGCACATCCGGATGACCGTCGACATGCTCCGCGCGGTCGGCGCCCAGGTCGACACCCCCGAGTCGGGCGGCGAGCCCAACGTGTGGCGGGTGACGCCGGGCGCCCTGCTCGGCCGGGACCTGACGGTCGAGCCGGACCTCTCCAACGCCCAGCCGTTCCTGGCGGCGGCCCTGGTCACCGGCGGCAAGGTGCTGATCCCGGACTGGCCGGCCCGCACCACCCAGCCCGGTGACAAGCTGCGCGAGATCTTCACCGAGATGGGTGGTTCCTGCGAACTGACCGACTACGGGCTGGTGTTCACCGGCTCCGGCGCGGTGCACGGCATCGACGTGGACCTCTCCGAGGTCGGCGAGCTGACGCCCGGCATCGCCGCGGTCGCCGCCCTCGCGGACTCCCCCTCCACCCTGCGCGGCGTCGCCCACCTCCGGCTGCACGAGACGGACCGGCTGGCCGCGCTCACCAAGGAGATCAACGAACTCGGCGGTGACGTCACCGAGACCGCCGACGGCCTGCACATCCGCCCCCGGCGCCTGCACGGCGGCGTCTTCCACACCTACGACGACCACCGCATGGCCACGGCCGGCGCGGTCATCGGCCTCGCCGTCGAGGGCGTACAGATCGAGAACGTGGCGACCACGGCGAAGACCTTGCCGGACTTCCCCGAGCTGTGGGCCGGGATGCTCGGGGCTTAGGGGTTCCGCCATGCGCCGCTACGGCAAGCACACCGACGAGGACGACATCCGCACCCGTCCGGGCCGCCGCAACACCCGGCCCCGGACCAATATCCGCCCCAAGCACGAGGACGCCGCCGAGGGCATGGTCCTCACCGTCGACCGGGGCCGGCTGACCTGCCTGGTCGACGGCCGCGAGATCACCGCGATGAAGGCCCGCGAACTGGGCCGCAAGGCCGCGGTCGTCGGCGACCGGGTCGCCCTCGTCGGCGACCTGACCGGCAAGAAGGACACCCTGGCCCGGATCGTCCGGATCGAGAAGCGCACCTCGGTCCTGCGCCGCACCGCCGACGACGACGATCCCTACGAGCGCGTCGTCGTCGCCAACGCCGACCAACTGGCCATCGTCACCGCCCTCGCCGACCCCGAGCCGCGCCCCCGGCTCATCGACCGCTGCCTGGTCGCCGCCTTCGACGGCGGCCTCACCCCGCTGCTGGTGATGACCAAGTCCGACCTCGCCCCGCCGGACCAACTCCTGGATCTGTACGGCGACCTGGACATCCCCTACGTCGTCACCAGCCGCGCGGAACTGGAGACCGGCGACGCCGCCGGCCGCGTACGCGAGCACCTCGACGGCAAGATCACCGCCTTCGTCGGCCACTCCGGCGTCGGCAAGACCACCCTGGTCAACGCTCTGGTCCCGGAGGAACTGCGGCGCATCACGGGCCATGTCAACGCGGTGACCGGCCGCGGCCGGCACACCACCACCTCCGCACTCGCGCTGCCGCTCTCCTCCGACATCGGCGGCTGGGTCGTCGACACCCCGGGCGTGCGGTCGTTCGGGCTGGCCCACATCGACCCGTCCCGGGTCATCCACGCCTTCCCCGACCTCGTACCCGGTACGGCGAACTGCCCGCGCGCCTGCAGCCACGACGAGCCCGACTGCGCGCTGGACGCCTGGGTCGCCGAGGGGCACGCCGACCCGGCGCGGCTGTACTCGCTGCGCCGGCTGCTGGCCACCCGGGAAGCGAAGGAAGGCGACTGACCTTCGCGTTGTTGGGCCTGTCGGGGGGCCGGTAAGTGCATAATCGCACCAAGCCGGATTCAAGCCCGAGCAAAGCGGTCACGGTACCTGGGACTACGGGAGGACGACGGATGGCGTGGCTGCTGGTGATAGTGGCCGGGGTGCTGGAGACCGGCTTCGCGGTGTGTCTGAAGCTGTCGCACGGCTTCACCCGGCTGTGGCCGACGATCGCGTTCGCCGCGTTCGCGCTGGGCAGCTTCGGTCTGCTGACCCTCTCCCTGAAGAAGCTCGACGTGGGCCCCGCGTACGCGGTGTGGACCGGGATCGGCGCGGCCGGCACCGCCGTCTACGGCATGATCTTCCTCGACGACCTGGTCTCCACGCTGAAGATCGTCTCGATCAGTCTGGTCATCCTCGGCGTGATCGGCCTCCAGCTCTCCGGCTCCACGCACTGACCCCCGCGCCGGCTACGGCGCCGACTGCCGCGCCAGCGCGTACCGTACGAGGTCGGCGACCCCGCCCTCGCCCGGCGGCGCGGTGACGCAGGACAGGGCGAGGCGGACGGCGAGTTCGCAGGAGCGGGCCAGGTCGGCGGCGTCCGCCCGCACCGCGCCGGGCACGGCGAGCGCCGCCACGGCGCGGTCGCGGACCAGGGCCACGAACTCGCCGGGTCCGGGCAGCGGGCCGTCCGCCCGGCGCTGCGCCGGGACCGCGGCGGAGGACGGCACCGCGGTGAGCGCCGGCGCGGGCAGCCGGGCGCCCCAGCAGCCCGTGAGCATGGCGCGGACCAGCACGTTCTCGTGGGCGGCCGACGCGGTCCACTCGGCGGTCGCGGTGAGCCGCTCCCGGGGGTCCCCGGCGCCGGCCAGGACGCGTTCGACGCCGGCGAGGTAGGCGTCCGCCTCCCTGCGGACGAGGGCGCGGGCGAGGCCCTCCTTGCTGCCGAACTCGTTGTAGAGCGTCTGCCGGGACACCCCGGCGGACGCGGCGACGTCCACCATCCGCACCGCCGACCACGGCCGCCGGGCCAGTGCCGTGTACGCGGCGTCGAGCAGGGATTCCCGCGCTGCAGGCATCATCGCCTCCCTCGGGGAGCAACTCTGCGCCACAGATTTGACGCGCCTTCCGACCCTGTCAATACCCGCCACACCACCACCTTCGGACCGCCACGCCGCCCCGTCTGCGGGCAGCCGCGCCGCCCCCGTCTGCGGTCAGCGTGCCGCCCCCGTCTGCGGTCAGCCGACGGCCGCCGCCGTCTGCGGGCAGTCGTGCCGCTGGGGCGGCACGGGTGGGCGCGGGCGGCACCCCGCAACGCCGGGTTGCGGCAGCGCCCGTGCCCCGGCGTCACCGACCCGCACCGCCCACCGACCAGGCAGCCGACAGGGGCAAACCGCACCCCGCCACGCCGGGTTGCGCGGCGCCCCGCCCGGCTACAGCCCTGCTGGCCCGTTCCACCACCCGGCCGATACGGTGACGTACATGCCCGACTACCTCGACGACCTCCGCCTCGCCCACGTCCTCGCGGACGCCGCCGACGCCGCGACGATGGACCGCTTCAAGGCCCTCGACCTCAAGGTCGAGACCAAGCCGGACCTCACCCCCGTGAGCGAGGCCGACAAGGCCGCCGAGGAACTCATCCGCGGACACCTCGCCCGCGCCCGCCCCCGCGACGCCGTCCTCGGCGAGGAGTACGGCATCGAGGGCACCGGCCCCCGCCGCTGGATCGTCGACCCGATCGACGGCACCAAGAACTACGTCCGCGGCGTCCCCGTCTGGGCCACCCTGATCGCCCTGATGGAGGCCGGCGAGGGCGGCTACCAGCCCGTCGTCGGCGTGGTCTCCGCCCCCGCCCTGGGCCGCCGCTGGTGGGCCGCCAAGGGCAACGGCGCCTTCTCCGGACGCAGCCTGACCTCGGCCTCCCGCCTGCACGTCTCCCGCGTCTCGCGGATCTCCGACGCCTCCTTCGCGTACTCCTCGCTCACCGGCTGGGAGGAACAGGGCCGCCTGGACGGCTTCCTGGACCTCACCCGCGAGGTCTGGCGCACGCGGGCGTACGGCGACTTCTGGCCGTACATGATGGTCGCCGAGGGCTCGGTCGACCTGTGCGCCGAACCGGAGCTGTCCCTGTGGGACATGGCGGCCAACGCGATCGTCGTCACGGAGGCCGGCGGCACCTTCACCGGCCTCGACGGCCGCCCCGGCCCGCACAGCGGCAACGCGGCCGCGTCGAACGGACTTCTCCACGACGAACTGCTGGGCTACCTCAACCAGCGGTATTGACCCCGCCGTTGCCGGCCGCCCTCTTGTTGACCCCCCTCTTTGCCTGCCACCCTGGGAGTCCCCCCACTTGTGAACTTGTGAATCCATGAACTACCGCATGGATCACCAGGAGGTGGCACTGCCATGCTCGTCCGCGACGCCATGACCACGGTCGTCCTGACCATCGGCCCCGACCACACCCTCCGCCAGGCGGCCTCCCTGATGGCCGCGCGCCGGGTCGGCGCGGCGGTCGTCTACGACCCCGACGCCGGCGGCATCGGCATCCTCACCGAACGCGACGTCCTGGAATCCGTCGGCCGCGGCCAGGACCCGGACGCCGAGCGCACCCACGCCCACACCACCGGCGACGTCGTCTTCGCCACCCCGGCCTGGACCCTGGAGGAGGCGGCGCGGGCGATGGCGCACGGCGGTTTCCGCCACCTCATCGTCCTGGACGGCGGCGAGCCGGCCGGCATCGTCTCGGTCCGCGACATCATCCGCTGCTGGGCCCCGGCCCGCGTACCCGTGCTGCCCGTCCTGCCCGTCTGAGAAGAACGGAACGGGCCGGGCCCCTCGGGTGAACGAGGAGCCCGGCCCGCCGCTACGACAAGCGATCCAGTGCTGGTTGTCAGCCGCGCAGGGCCTGGACCGCGGCCTCCAGCCGCTTGCCGAAGTCGACGTCCGCCTGGCGGAAGTTGTTGATCGCGCGCTCGACGATGTCCTCGCGCGAGACCTTGGAGATGCCGCCCGCCAGGTTGGCGACCAGGCGCTCCTTCTCCTCCTCCGTCATCAGGCGGTAGAGGTTGCCGGCCTGCACGAAGTCGTTGTCCTCGGCGTGCACCGGGGCCTCGGTCTCGCCGGTGACACCGGTGACCGCGACCGGCTGCCACAGCGCGCGGTCCGTCTGGAACGGGCCGCCGAAGCTGTTCGGCTCGTAGTTCTTCGCGCCCTTGTGGCGGCCGTCGTACAGGTAGCCGTCACGGGCGTGGGTGCGCGCCTCGGTGGCGTGCGGACGGTTCACCGGCAGGTGGTCGGCGTTGATGCCGACGCGGTAGCGGTGGGCGTCGCCGTACGCGAAGAGGCGGCCCTGGAGCATCTTGTCCGGGGACGGGCCGATGCCGGGCACGAAGTGCGCCGGGGAGAAGATCGACTGCTCGACCTCGGCGAAGATGTTCTCCGGGTTGCGGTTGAGCTCCAGCTTGCCGAACCAGACGATCGGGTAGTCCGCGTGCGGCCACACCTTGGTCAGGTCGAACGGGTTGAAGCGGTAGGTCGCCGCCTCGGCCACCGGCATGATCTGCACGCCGACCGTCCAGGACGGGAAGTCGCCGCGCTCGATGGCCTCGCGCAGGTCGCGCTGGTGGGAGTCGGGGTCCTTGCCCGCGAGGACCTCGGCCTCCTCGGCGGTCAGGTTCTTGATGCCCTGGTCCGTCTTGAAGTGGTACTTGACCCAGAACGCCTCGCCGGCCTCGTTGTTCCACTGGAAGGTGTGCGAGCCGAAGCCGTCCATGTGGCGGTACGAGGCGGGGATGCCGCGGTCGCCGTGCAGCCAGGTCACCTGGTGCGTGGACTCGGGCGACAGGCTCCAGAAGTCCCAGACGTTGTCCGCCTCCTGGCTGCCCGTGTACGGGTCGCGCTTCTGGGTGTGGATGAAGTCGGGGAACTTGATGGCGTCCTTGATGAAGAACACCGGGGTGTTGTTGCCGACGAGGTCGTAGTTGCCCTCCTCGGTGTAGAACTTCACCGCGAAGCCGCGCGGGTCGCGGACGGCGTCCGCGGCGCCCAGGTTGCCGGCCACGGTCGAGAAGCGGAGGAAGACCTCCGTCTCCTTGCCGACCTCGGAGAGGAACTTGGCGCGGGTGTACCCGGTGACATCGGCGGTGACCGTGAAGGTGCCGTAGGCCCCGGCCCCACGGGCGTGCACGACACGCTCCGGGATGCGCTCACGGTTGAAGTGGGCCAGCTTCTCCAGAAGAAGCTGGTCCTGGACGAGCACGGGGCCACCGACGCCCGCGGTCTCACTGTTCTGGTTGTCGGCTACCGGAGCACCGGCCTCCGTAGTGAGCGGTCCCTGAGTCAACGTGGGCCTCCTGCGCCATTCCTTGCAAAACCTGTCGCTTGGCTAATGCCAGGCTCGATCCTACAATGGACAATGTCTAAGTCAAGTAAGACTCCAAAGTCACACCTGTTCGGGACTCGGTCCCCCTTCCTGTTAGGCTGGACTTCATGAGTGACCTACTGGAACGGCTGCGTGGACGCGGATGGCGCATGACCGCTCAGCGGCGCGTCGTGGCCGAGGTCCTGGACGGTGAACACGTCCATCTGACGGCCGACGAGGTGCACGCCCGAGCCGTCGCCAAGCTCCCGGAGATCTCCAGAGCGACCGTCTACAACACGCTGGGCGAGCTGGTCACCCTCGGCGAGGTCCTGGAAGTCGCGACGGACAAGCGCGCCAAGCGGTACGACCCCAACGCCCACCGTCCGCACCACCACCTGGTCTGCGCGCGGTGCGGGGCGATCCGGGACGTCCACCCGAGCGGCAATCCGCTGGCCGACCTCCCCGACTCGGAGCGCTTCGGCTTCACGGTCTCGGACGTCGAGGTCACCTACCGCGGCGTCTGCCCGAACTGCGCGGCGGCGTAGTACCGCCCCCGCTCCGCCAGAAGTCGTCCCGCAAGCCCCCGGTGTCCGCGCACGCCGGGGGCTTGTCGCGTACGGATCGCGGGCGCAACGCACCGAGGGCCGGAACCCTTTCGGATTCCGGCCCTCGGCCTTCAGTAGCGGGGACAGGATTTGAACCTGCGACCTCTGGGTTATGAGCCCAGCGAGCTACCGAGCTGCTCCACCCCGCGGCGATGAATGCAACATTACGTCAAGGATGCGGGCGGAGGCAAATCGCTTACCGCGGACCTCTTCCCGCCCACGTCCCTGGCCGCCGGTCACGCCGACAGCTCCTCGCGCAGGGCGTCCCGGAGCCTGGCGGCCCGGCCGGCCACCTCGGCGGGTCCCAGGGAGGCGGCCCGGTCGGCCCAGTGCTGCCCCTCGGCGAGTTCGCCCCGGCGCGCGCAGACCAGGGCGAGCCGGAGCGCCGCCCGGCCGTGCCCGGCGTCGGCGGCGCGGGTCCACCACACGGCGGCCTCGGGCTCGCTGCCCTCCCGGGCGAGCAGCAGCCCCAGGTTGAACGCGCCGTTGCGGGACCCGGCCTCGGCCGCCGCCCGGTACCAGCGGGCGGCCTCCACGACGTCGCCCCGCGCGGCGGCGAGCATCCCGACCCGGACCTGGGCGCGCCGGTGGCCCTGGCAGGCCGCCCGCTCGTACCACTCCTCGCACTCGGTCTTCTCGTGCGCCGGCTCGCCCAGCTCGTGCGCGGGCGCCGGCGGCCGGCGCGCGTCGAGCAGGGTGGCCAGCCGGTACGCGGCCTCCGGGCTGCCGCCCCCGGCCGCGCAGCGCAGATACCGCTCGGCCTCCGGCTCGTCGCCGTCGCGCAGCCGTGCCATCCCGACCTGGAGCGCCGCCTCGGTGTGCCCGGCGGCGGCGGCCCGCTCGTACCAGCGCAGCGCCGCCGCGTCCTCGCCGCGCCCGGCGTGCAGGATGCCGAGGTTGAAGGCGGCGTCGACGCTGCCCGCCTCGGCGGCCTTGGAGAACCAGGGCTCGGCGCCGGTGCGGTCGCCGCCCTGGAGCAGCAGGATCGCCAGCGCGTTGGCGGCCTCGCGGTGCCCGGCGTAGGCCGCGCGCCGGTACCACTGCTCGGCCTGCGCGGTGCGGCCCTGCTCGGCGCAGAGCAGCCCGAGGTTGTACGCGCCGTTGTCGTCGCCCGCGTCCATCGCCGCCCGGTACCAGCGCTCGGCGGTCTGGGTCTCGCCGCGCTCGGCGTGCAGCGCGCCCAGCGCGTTGGCCGCGTTGCCGTCGCCCTCCTGGGCGGCGCGCAGCCACCACACGGCGGCGCTCTCGGTGTCCCCGGCGTCGCGCAGCAGGAAGCCCAGCGCACAGGCGGCGCGGGTCTCGCCGTCCTTGGCGGAGGTCAGGTACCAGCGCCCCGCCTCCTTCAGCTCGCCGCGGTTCTCCAGGATCGCCCCGAGGTGCAGCGCGGCCCGGCGGTGGCCGCGTGCGGCGGCCTGCCGGTACCACTGCTCGGCCTCATGCGTCGCGGACTCGGCGTCCGCGCCGGTCTGCGTCCCGGCGCGGCTGTCCAGTGCTCTGGCCAGCCGGTACGCGGCCTCCCGGTGCCCGCGCTCGGCCGCCGCGCGCATCCAGCGCCCGGCCGTGCCGTCGCCGCGGTGCTCCAGCAGGTCGGCGAGGGCGTACGCGCCCAGGGGGTGGCCCTGTTCGGCGGACTGGCGCAGCCAGTACTCGGCGGCGGGCTCGTCGCCGCGTTCGCGGAAGTGCCGTCCGAGCGCGTGGGCCGCGGCGGCGGAACCGGCGACGGCCGCGATCCGCCACCAGCCGGCGGCCTCGTCGGCGTAGCCGCGCTGGTGCAGCAGGACACCCAGGTTGTTGGCGGCGGCGCGGTCGCCCGCGGCGGTGGCGGCGCGCAGATGGGGCTCGGCTCCGTCGAGATCACCGCGGCGCAGCAGCATGGACCCGAGGACACTCATCGCCTCGACGTCGCCAGCTTCGGCGGCCAGCCGCCGGCGTACTTCCTCGGCCGCCTCGTCCGCGACCGCGTCGGCCTCGTCCCCGGCCTCGGCGGAACGGGCAGGCTGCGCAAAACGCCCTGTCTCGTACAGAGTTGCCTTGTCCCCCATAACGTCCATCGTCGCACCACCTGCAGCCTGGGTACACCTGGTATACCGCAGTCAGTGAGGTCACTTCAGCGTTTTGTCGACATGCCCACAGAGAGACAAGTCAAACACAGATCGCCCAACTCCCGTCGGCGGCACGGCCGGAGAACCGGGCCGGCATATGCGTTCGCACATCACGAAGGCCCGGATTCCCTTTCGGAATCCGGGCCTTCGTTTTCAGTAGCGGGGACAGGATTTGAACCTGCGACCTCTGGGTTATGAGCCCAGCGAGCTACCGAGCTGCTCCACCCCGCGCCGTTGTGTTCACTACCGTATCACGGCGCGGGAGGGGCACTTGACCAGCCGGTTCAGCCGCTGGAGCTGGGCTTCGGACTCGGGCTCGCCCCGTCCGCGCCCTGGTCGCCGTTCTTCCCGCCGCTCTTGTCCGCAGCGGCGCGGTCGGCCTTCGCCTGGGCGTCCTCCGCCCGTTGCAGCGCTTCCTCCAGGTCCTTCTGGGCCTCGCCGTACGCCGTCCAGTCGTTCTCCTTCAGGGCCTTCTGGCCGGCCTCGAAGGCTTCCTGGGCGTCGTTCAGCGCGTCCTGGACCGTCGGGTCGCTGGAGGTCGGCGGTGGCTCGGTGCCGTCGTCGCCCTGGTCCGGCGGCTCGGGCGTCGCCCCCTCGGCGCCGAAGACCTTGTTCAGGGCCTCGTCCAGCGTGTCCTCGAAGGCCGTCTGGCCGCCGTAGGTCACCAGTACCTTGCGCAGCAGCGGGTACTTCAGGCCGCCGCCGCGGACGTAGACCGGTTCCACGTAGAGCAGTCCGCCGTCGAGCGGCACGGTGAGCAGGTTGCCGTACTCGACCTCCGAGTCGCCGCCTCTGAGCAGCCTGATGGACTCGGCGATGTCCTGTTCGGAGTTGAACTGGCTCTGGACCTGTTTGGGTCCGTCGACGGTCGTGCTGGTCGGCAGTTTCAGGATTCTGATCTTGCCGTAGCCGCTGGTGCCCGCCTCCGCGTCGACCGCCATGAACGCGCTGAGGTTGTCCCGCCCGTTGGGCGTGAACGTCGTCGTCAGCGAGAACGACTGCTGCTGCTGGTCGGGCATCTTCATGCTCAGGTAGTACGGCGGCACCGCGTTGCCCGACTTGTTGGTCGGGTCCTCCGGGACCTGCCACACCTCGCTGCCGCTGAGGAACGTGTCCGCGTCGTCGACGTGGTAGCGGGTGAGCAGCTCGCGCTGGACCTTGAACAGGTCCTGCGGGTAGCGGAGGTGGGCCATCAGGTCGCCGGAGATCGCCGACTTGGGCTGCACCGTGTCGGGGAACGCCTTCATCCAGGTCTTCAGGACCGGGTCCTCGGTGTCCCACTGGTAGAGCTTGACGTCGCCGGTGTACGCGTCGACGGTCGCCTTCACCGAGTTGCGGATGTAGTTGACCTGGTTCTGCTGGGCCACCACCGCGCGGTTGTCGTTGGCCGCGGTGAGCGAGTCGGCCGTGGTGTCGCCGAGCGTGGTCCGGGAGGCGTACGGATAGCCGTTGGTGGTGGTGTACGCGTCCACGATCCACTGGATGCGGCCGTTGACGACGGCCGGGTAGGCGTCGCCGTCGATGGTCAGCCACGGGGCGACCGCCTCGACGCGGTCCTTGGGCGTGCGGTTGTAGAGGATGCGCGAACCGTCGCCGATGGCCCCGGAGTAGAGGATCTGCGGCTCGTTGAACGCCACCGCGTACGCGGCCCGGTTGACCGGGTTGGAGAGGTTGACCCCGCCGTCGCCCTTGTAGCTGGTGGTCTTCTCACCGCTGTCGTCGGAGTAGTCGATCTCCTTCTGGGGACCGCCGACGATCGAGTAGGTGGTGGTCTTCTCGCCGTAGTAGATCCGCTGCTCGTACCGGGGCAGCTCGCCCTCGGAGGGCAGGTTGGACTCGGTGAAGACCGGGCGTCCCTCGGAGTCGACCTCGGTGCCCTTGGCGGCGACCACGCCGTAACCGTGGGTGTAGCGGAAGTGGTTGTTGATCCAGTTCTGCTTGTCGACGCCCGCCAGGTTCAGCTCGCGCAGGCCGATGACCGTGTCCTGGTCCTGGCCGTCCTTGTTGTAGCGGTCGACGTCCAGGTTGTTGGGGAAGGCGTAGTACTTCCGCATCTGCTGGAGCTGCTGGAACGTCGGCGAGACGATGTTCGGGTCCATGATGCGGATGCTGGCGGCCGCGTCGACGTCCTCGCGCAGCTTCGTCAGGTCCTCGGTCTTGCTCTTGCCGTCGTAGTCGGTGACCTGGGTGCCGTCGATGCCGTAGGCGTCGCGGGTGGCCTTGAGGTTCTTCTCGACGTACGGCGCTTCCTTGGCCTGCTCGTTGGGCTGGACCTGGAACTTCTGCACGATCGCCGGGTAGAGGCCGCCGATCAGGATGGCGGAGAGCACCATCAGGCCGAAGCCGATGACGGGCAACTGCCAGGTGCGCCGCCAGATGGTGGCGAAGAACAGCAGCGCGCAGATGACCGCGATGCAGAACAGGATCGTCTTGGCGGGCAGGTAGGCGTTGGCGTCGACGTACCGCAGGCCGGTCCAGTTGTCCGTCGCCTTGAAGTCGCTGGACTTCACCGCCAGTCCGTACCGGTCGAGCCAGTAGGCGACCGCCTTGAACGTGACGAAGACCCCGAGCAGCACCGACAGATGGCCGGTGGCGGCGGCGGTGGCGCGGGCGCCGGGGCTGGTGACGCGCAGCCCGCCGTACAGGTAGTGCGTGAGCGAGGCGGCGATCACGGAGAGGATCACGGCGGCGAAGCCGAAGCCGAGCAGGAACCGGTACCACGGCAGGTCGAAGGCGTAGAAGGCGACGTCCAGCTTGAACTGGGGGTCCTTCTGGCCGAACGGCACGCCGTTGACCCACATCAGCCAGGTCCGCCACTGGCCGGCGGCGGAGGCGCCGGCGATCAGGCCGACCAGGGCGGTGATGCCGAGCAGCAGCCACTTCTTGTAGGGCGCGATGCCCATCCGGTAGCGGTCGAGGTTCTGCTGCTCCATCGACATGGCGCTCAGCGGGGGGCGCAGCCGGTGGGCCAGCCAGATGTTGAACCCGACGGCCAGCGCCATCAGCAGCCCGAAGACGAAGAACAGACCGATCTTGGTCCACAGCGTGGTCGTGAACACCGACGAGTAATGGACCGACCGGTACCACAGCCAGTCCGTCCAGAATCCCGCGAACATGGTGAACGCCATGGCCAGGACGGCCAGCACGCCCAGTGTCATCAGCAGGGTCCGGACCCGCCGGGACGGGCGTCCCACTCTGATCCGTGGCCCCGTCGGGCCTCCGCCGCGGTCCGGCATCTGGAAAGCCAAGGTGCGCACCTCGAAGTTCGCTGTCGATTCCGTCAGGCCCTAGGGTTCAAGGGCCCGCCGTGCGCCCCCGTGCTCGTGGGCCCACACTTAAGCAACTTACTCATCGTTTACTCGGTTCCCGATTCCGGCCCCGAACGAGGCAGGATTGTGACCATGTCCAACACCCCCATGGCAGCGAGCCCGCTCACCCGGGCCGTACTCGAGATCGACGAGTACGTCTCCGGCCTCGGCTGGGACCAGCCCGCACGCCTTTTCGCCCTCGTAGACACCGCACGACTCCAGGCCGAACAGCCCACGCTCGCCGACCGGCTCGGGCTGGCCGACGAGGGCGAGTCGGCCGGCCTCACACCGATCGAGCAGGACGAAGTGCCAACGGACCGGCCGCTGGACGAGTTCCTGGGCACCATCGCCTGGCCCGACGCGGTGGCCGGCTGCGCGCTCTCGGTGGAGCGGCTGATGCTGCCGCCGTCCGCCGAGACGCAGGTGCCGCAGGGCCTGGGCGAGGCCGAGCTGGCGAAGTGGGTGGCGGACCACCCGGAGCGCCAGGAGGTCCGCATGACGGTGGCCGTGCTGCGCGACGGGGCCCGCGAGTCGGCGCTGCGGCTGCGCGAGAAGGACACTCCGACGGAGGTCCTCACCGGCTCCGATCTGGTGCCGGGGCTGGCCGAGGCGCTGGCGGCGACGTTCGCCGAGTAGCCCCGCGCCTCACTTGGCGGAGCAGGACGGCAGGTCGGCGGTGTCCCCGGAGCGGATGTCCTTGAGCGCGCCGAGGGCGTCGCCGATGCTGTCCACCTTGACCAGGGTGAGGCCGTCGGGGGTGTCCTTGGCGGCGGCGGCGCAGTTGTCGGCGGGCGTCAGGAAGTACCGGGCGCCCTTGCTGCGGGCGCCGACGGTCTTCATCTCGATGCCGCCGATCGGACCGACCTGGCCGGCGTCGTCGATGGTGCCGGTGCCGGCGACGAACTCGCCGCCGGTCAGGTCGCCGGGCGTCAGCTTGTCGTAGATGCCGAGCGCGAACATCAGGCCCGCGCTCGGCCCGCCGACGTCGGCGAGCTTGATGTCGATGTCGAACGGGAAGGTGTGGTCGGTCGCGGCGGAGATCCCGACGATGGCGCGCTTCTCGCCGGTGTCGTGGGAGACGGCCGTGGTGATGGTGACCTTCTCGGTGACGGTCGCCGCGCGGTGCTCCTTCTCGGCGGCGGCCTGCTCCTTGGCGGGCACCACCGTGAACACGACCTCCTGGCCGGGCTTGTGCTTGGTCACCAGTTCGACGACGTCCCCGGGCTGCTTGACCGCCGTACCGTCGACGGCCTTGATCACGTCTCCGGCGTGCAGTTCGCCCTCGGCCGGGGAGTCCTTCACGACGGTGGAGACGACCACCCACGACTGCACCGGGATGTCCAGGGCCTTCAGGGCGGCGACCTTGGCGCTCTCCTGGGACTGGCTGAACTCCTCGGCGTTCTCCTGCGTGGACTGCTCCTCGGTCTTGCCGTCCGGGTAGAGCGTGTCGTGCGGCACGACCTTGTTGTCGTGGGCCAGCCAGCCGTAGACCGCCTCGACCAGGTTCATCTTGAAGTCGGCGCTGGTCACGCGGACGGTGGTCATGTTGAGGTGGCCGCTCGCCTCGTACGTCTTGTGTCCGGTGATCTGGAGTACCGGCTCGCCGTCGTGCTCCCCCAGCGTGTTCACCGTCGGCCCCGGGGACATCTCCGCGTACGGCACGGGGATGAACACTCCCGCGCACAGGAGCGCGATCAGCATCAGGGTGGAGGCGAGCATCGTCGCGGTGCGGCGTGGCATGGCACGACAGTACGGGACGTGTCTGTCAGCGCTCCGTCAGGGCGCCGGGGCCCGTCGCTCAGGTGCCGGAGCGGGACTTCTCCATGGCCTCGCGGAACTTGGCGTACCCGTCGAGTTCGGAGCCGTCGCCGCGTATCTTGCGGCTCCGGTTGGCCCAACCGCCCCACAGGCCCGCGACGATCCCGGCCAACAGCGGGATCAGCAACCAGGCGAGCGCCGCCATGCCGACCTCCCAACCCCGATGAGCGTCCGCGTCCGACTGATCAACAGATTAACCATCCGCAGTGACAACGCTCACGCCGGGGTGACGGTTACGCAACCGGACGGCGCCCGAGCGGCCCTCAACAGGCGCCCACCCACTCCTCCGTGCCGTCCGCGAAGGTCTGGTGCTTCCAGATGGGCACCTCGTGCTTGAGGTCGTCGATCAGCCGGCGGCAGGCGTCGAACGCCTCGCCCCGGTGCGGGCAGGACACGGCCACGACGACGGCGAGGTCACCCACCCGGAGGTCTCCCACGCGGTGCACGGCGGCCAGCGCGCGCACCGGGTACTCCGCGGCGACCTTCTCGGCGATCCGCCGCATCTCGGCCTCGGCGCTGGGGTGGCAGGAGTAGCCGAGCCGGTCGACGTCCGTGCCCCCGTCGTGGTCCCGGACGGTGCCCACGAACAGGGCGGTCCCGCCGGCGGAGGTGTCACCGACGGCCCCGAAGACCTCGTCCACGGAGAGCGGTGTGTCCCGGATCGCGATCAGCTTGACCGGGTCCTGCGCGGCGCGCTCGCCGGGGTGCTCGTTCATGGCTGCCATGCGCCCATCGTGCCCCACGGCACGGACATCGCGTCAATGGCGTGATCGACCGGTACGCGCGTGTGCCGCCTCGGAGCCTCCTACGGGCGCCGGCCGCCTCAGATGCGCCGCCGGGCCTTGCGGGCCCGCCGGACCACCGCGGCGGCGCCCAGCAGCGCCACCGTCGCGCCCGCGGCTCCGGCCGCGGTGGCGTCCTTGCGGCCGAGCCGCCGTCCGACGACGGTGTGCCGGCCGGAGACCTCCTCCAGGAGTTCGGCGAGCACCTCCTCGTTGGTGTACTTCGGCCGCCACCCGGCGTCGTGCAGTTGGCTGCCGCTGACCACCCAGGGGTACATCGTGTAGGCGAGGTCCCCGGCCGGGGAGGGCGTCAGGCCGATGCGGTGCAGCCGGGCCGCCGCGCCGAGCGCGACCGCCGAGGGCAGCTCCATGCGCCGGATGCCGCTCAGCTCCTCGACCTCCTCCTGCTCCAGCCATCCGTCGCAGCCGACGGCCAGCTCGCCGTCGACCTTCTCCAGGGCCGCGTACTCCAGGGCGGTGCACAGGTCCTCGACGTGGCAGAACTGCCAGGCGGGCCGCGACCCGGCCACGACCAGCAGCCGGGGCGACTCGAAGTACCTGGTCAGGGCGGTGTCGGTGCCGCCGACCAGGACGGCCGGGCGGACCACGGTGACGTTGAGCCCGGGGTGCGCGCGGGGTGCTCGCCGGGCCAGCCGCTCGATCTCCAGCAGGTCGCCCACGCCGGTGGCCTCGGCGGTGGCGCGCAGCTCGGCGTCCTCCGACAGCGGCAGCTCGTTGTCCGGGAGCGCGCCGTAGACCATCGCGGACGTGCAGAGCACGACCCGGCGCACCCCGGCGGCCGCGGCGGCGGTCAGCACGGTCTGCGTGCCCCGGACGTTGTAGGCCGTCCGGGCGGCGGCGTCGGTCTCCAGGTCGAGGTCCAGGGCGAGGTGCACCACCACGTCCGCGCCGCGCAGCTTGTCGGCGATGGCCGGATCGCGTACGTCCAGGACGTGCCACTGGGCCGTCGCGCACTCGCCGCGCCGCTCGTCGATCGCGAGGACCCGCTTGACCTCGTCCGACGCGGCCAGCTTCGCGGTGAGCAGCGCGCCGACGCCGGACGCGGCGCCGGTCACCGCGACGACGGGTCCGCGTGCCACGGCACTGGTTGACTGGTTTCGCGCTGCGCGAACCTGCGGATTCGGGGAACTCACCGGGCGTCTCCAGCGGTTGTCTTCAGTACGGTCGCGAGTGACGCGTACGTACCAGGTGGCATCCATCCTGCCGCAGGCCGTCAGTCGGCGAAGCACCGAGGCCCGATCCGCCGCGGGTGTCTACGCTGGGTGGTGAATGTCGGGCAGCCGTGCCGCCGGAGAGAACCGGCGGCCCTACCAGCCGAGGAACCCCGTGAGTGACACCCCATTCGGATTCGGCCTTCCGCCGGAGGAGCCGGACGACGGCGACGAGGGCAAGAAGAAGGACCAGCAGAGCGGCGGTGGTCAGGGACCGGCCAACCCGTTCGGTTTCGGAGCCGGAGGCCTTGGTGGCCCCGGTGCGGACAATCCGTTCGCTGCCATGTTCGGTTCGTTGAACCCCACCGACCTGGGCGCCGCGTTCCAGCAGCTCGGCCAGATGCTCTCCTACGAGGGCGGCCCGGTGAACTGGGACATGGCCAAGCAGATCGCCCGCCAGACGGTCGCCCAGGGCGCGCCGGACGGCACCAAGGACGCCAGCGTCGGTCCCGCCGAGCGCAGCGCCGTCCAGGAGGCCGTGCGCCTCGCCGACCTGTGGCTCGACGACGCGACCGCGCTGCCGTCCGGTGCGGGCTCCGCGGTGGCCTGGAGCCGCGCGGAGTGGGTCGAGGCGACGCTGCCCGCCTGGCAGGAGCTGGTCGACCCGGTCGCCGAGCGGGTCGGTACCGCCATGGGTGACGTCCTGCCGGAGGAGATGCAGGCCATGGCCGGCCCGCTGATCGGCATGATGCGCTCCATGGGCGGCGCCATGTTCGGCACCCAGATCGGGCAGGCCGTCGGCGTGCTCGCCGGGGAGGTCGTCGGCTCGTCCGACATCGGCCTGCCGCTGGGCCCGGCCGGCAAGGCCGCCCTGCTGCCGGCGAACATCGAGCGGTTCGGCAAGGACCTGGGCGTCCCCCAGGAGGAGGTGCGGCTCTACATCGCGCTGCGCGAGGCCGCCCACCAGCGTCTCTTCGCGCACGTGCCGTGGCTGCGCTCGCACCTGTTCGGCGCGGTCGACGGCTACGCCCGCGGCATCAAGGTCGACACGGCCAAGCTGGAGGACGTGGTCGGCCAGTTCGACCCGCAGAACCCCGAGCAGATGCAGGAGGCCCTCCAGCAGGGCATGTTCCAGCCGGAGGACACCCCGGAGCAGAAGGCGGCCCTGGCCCGTCTGGAGACGGCCCTGGCGCTCGTCGAGGGCTGGGTGGACGCGGTGGTGCACGCCGCCGCCAAGCCGCGGCTGTCCTCCGCCGACGCGCTCCGCGAGACGCTGCGCCGCCGCCGCGCCTCCGGTGGGCCCGCGGAGCAGACCTTCGCCACGCTGATCGGCCTGGAGCTGCGCCCGCGCCGCCTGCGCGACGCCTCCCGGCTGTGGGCGTCCCTGACGGACGCACGCGGCGTCGACGGCCGGGACGGCCTGTGGGCCCACCCGGACATGCTGCCGACCGCCACCGACCTGGACGACCCGGACGGCTTCGTCCACCGCGAGCAGCTCGACTTCTCCGAGCTGGACAAGATGCTCGGCGAGGCCGCCGGCAAGCCGGACCTGGGCAAGCGGGACCAGAAGGACCAGCGGGACCAGAAGGACGAGGGCGACGGCAGCGAGTGAGTCTCCATGACGACGCGGTCCTCGTGCTCAAGGGCTACGAGGGCCAGGACGAGCTGCGCCAGGTCTACCTCGACCATCTGGCCGCCCGCCCGGACGGCCTGTGGAAGGCGTGCGGGGACGGCCACATCACGGCGAGCGCCCTGGTGGTCGACCCCGCCGGGGAGCGGGTGCTGCTGACCCTGCACCGCAAGCTGCGCATGTGGCTCCAGATGGGCGGCCACTGCGAGCCGGAGGACGCCACCCTGGCGGCGTCCGCGCTGCGCGAGGGCACCGAGGAGTCCGGCGTCGCCGGCCTGACCCTGCTCCCCGGCGGCCCGGTGCGACTGGACCGGCACCACACGCCCTGCGCGTGGCACCTGGACGTGCAGTACGCGGCCCTGGCCCCGCCGGGGGCCGTCGAGGCGATCAGCGACGAGTCCCTGGACCTGCGCTGGTTCGGTTACGACGAGGTCGCGGAGGTGGCCGACGAGTCGGTCGTACGGCTGGTGGCGGCCACCCGGGCGAGGCTCTGACCGGGCACCGACGAGAGGCGACCGGTAAGGGGCGGCCACCTGGGTGATCGCCCCTTACGCGGACCGGCCGGGAGGTCAGCTCCAGACGTTGCCCTGGTTCTGTCCCCGGGCCCCCTGCTGGCCCATGCCGTACTGGGCGGCGAGGCCCGAGCCGATCACCGCGTGCTGCGGCGGCAGCAGCTCACTGGGCTGGACGAGCGCGAAGCCACTGCCCATGAAGCTCAGTTCCCAGCCCTCGCCGGTGCTGCCGCGCCGCCGCCATACCCCGGAGGCGTGCGTCTGGGCCTGCATCTGCACCCGCAGACCGGTGGACCAGGCGACGATCGCGTCGGCGTCGCAGTTGACGTACGTGTCGGGGGTGACCCGCATCAGCAGCGGGGCGCCCGAGGTCATCAGGGCGATCCGGCCGCGTCCGGTGATGTTGAGCTGGTACTTCCCCGAGCCGGAGATGCCGTACAGGCTGTCGACGGCGATGACCTCGTGGTGCAGGGACGAGTCCATCGCCAGCACATAGCCGCTGTCGACGGTGAGGCCGTCCTGCTCGACCTCCATCACATGGATGTGCTGGGCGAGGTTGGCGAAGTAGACGGTGCCCTGCCCGTGGCAGCGCATCAGGTCCAGGCCCTCGCCGGTGTGCGCACGCGCGTGTGCCCGGCCGCCCTGGTGCTCGGCGTCGAACTCGACGAGCCCCTGGTAGGCGACCATGGTGCCCTTGCGGGCGAGGATGTCGTCGTGCCCCTCCAGGACGACGCGGAGCATCTGCTTGTTCTGCAGGCTCCAGCGCTCCTGGGTCTGCTGGTCGTTGTAGGCGAAAAGCGGGCTCTGCATGGTGGTTGTGCTCCCCCTCAGCCCCGCACCCGGAGGCGGTCGGTGCTGTCCTCGCTGGGCTGGACGACGACGATGCCCTGACCGGAGAAGGCCATCTGGTAGGCCTCGCCGCTGCCGCGGCCGATCAGGGACTGTGCCTTGAAGCTGCGCTTGCCCTTCACCTTGAGGTTCGGGGACCAGGCGACGAGCGCGTCCGGGTCGACGTACGTCTCGTCCTCGCCGCCGCCGCAGTCGACCACGATCGGCTTGCCCCGGGAGGTCAGCGCGACCCAGCCCTGCCCGGAGATCCTGGTGTTCCACAGGCCCTGCCCGGCGAACTTCGCCAGGCCCTTCACCCGCTCCACGCCCCAGGTGAGATGGGCGTCGAAGGCGAGCAGGTTGGTGGCGTTGACGGAGATCCCGTCGCCGTCGAGGTTGATCACGACCACGTCGGCGCCGTAGTCGGCGAGGTAGAGCAGCCCGTCGCCGGAGCACTTCATCAGCGGCGCGCCCTCGCCGGTCATCCAGTCCTTGGCGATCTGCCGTACGGCCGGCGGGTTGGGCTCGTACTGGATGAAGCCCTCGTAGGCGATCATCGAGCCCACGCGTGCGAAGAGGTCGTGCCCGGTCTGCATGGCCACCTTCAGCATGTGGTTGCCGTGGTTCTCCATGCGGGCGGTGACGGGTGCGGAGGCGTAGCCCGCGAGCGGCTGGTCCATCTCGGGCCCTCCCTTCAGATTTCGTACGGCTGGACGACGATGAAGTTGCCGGGCGCTCCCCGGAACTGGAGGTTGACGCTCTCACCGGTGTCGCCGGCGTAGGAGTTCCGGCGCATCCGCACCTGGCTGGAGACGACCACCTGGGAGGCGGCCGACCAGGCGACGACCGCGTTGCAGTCGGCGAAGGTGGTGGGCGTGACCGGCAGGACCACGGGCACGCCGTGCGTCTTGACGACGATCGTGCCGGTGCCCTGGAACTGCATCGTGAACAGCGCGCCGCCGGGGATGCCGTGGCCCTCGATGCGGCGGACCTCGTAGGCGAGGCCCTCGTCGAAGGCGAGCACGTTCTCGGCGGAGACGCAGATGGCGTCCCCCTGGAGTTCGATCGGGTGCAGCATCGTGGACTGCTCGGCGAGGAACACCTGGCCCTTGCCGGTGCAGCGCATCAACTGCATCTCCTGGCCGGTCGCGTTGCCGACGACGCGGCCGGCGAATCCGGCGCCCTTGTAGCTGAAGTCGACCTTGCCCTGGTAGAGCACCATGCTGCCCTGCCGGGCGAGCACGGGGGTGCCCCCTATGCCGAGGTCGACGCGGACCAGCTTCCCGTTCTGCTGGGTCCAGCGCTGGCCGGCGGGCGTCTCGCGGAACCGCTGGAGCGCGGCGGCGACACCGGCGCCCTGGGGATCGCCTTGGGGGATGCCTCGGGGCACACCCTGGGGTGCGCCTTGCGCCGGGATGCCCTGGGGGGCTCCGTAGGGGGCCTGCTGGCCGTAGCCGGGGGGCGGCGGGGTCGGGGAGTGCGGGGGCTGGGGTGCGTGGGATGCGTGGGGTGCGTGCGGCGCCTGGGGTGACTGGTGGGGCTGGTGCGTCTGGGGCTGGGCGTAGCCCGGGGGCAGGGGCGCCGTGGGGGCGGGCAGGCCGGGGACCTGGCCGTACGGCGCGGGGGCCGGGGGCGGGACCGGGGAGCCGCCGGGCGGGGTGGGCATCGGCGCGACGACGGTCGGGGCGGCGTGCGCGGAGGGCGGCTCGGGCGCCGGGGGCGGAGGCGGGACGGCTCCCGGCGGCGGCGCGTAGACCTGCGCGGCGGGCTGCGGCGCGGGCGAGGCCGGCGCGGGAACCGGCGCGACCGGGGGCGGGGTGGCGGGCGCGGGCGTGTCGGGGACTCCGAAGGCCGGGGGCGGGGCGGGCTGGGCGGGAGCGGCGGGCGGGGCGAAGCCGGGGACGGCGCCGGGCTGCGGCTGCTGGGGCTGCTCCGGGGCGGGCGGTTCCTCCTCGGCGACCTCGCCGCCGAAGTTCCGCAGCAGCGCGTCCAGGCCGCCGTCGAACCCCTGGCCGACCGCCGCGAACCGCCACACGTCCTTGAGGTAGAAGTCGCCCAGCATCACGGCCCGCTCGGTGGAGAACTCCGACCCGTCGAACGGGTACCGGGCCACTTCCTCACCGCCCGCGACGATGCGCAGGTATCCGGGGCCGATCTGCGACATCTGCCCGGCACCGTCGATCGTCGCCGTGAACGACAGCTTCTGGATCTGCGGCGGAATCCGCTCCAGGGTGACCCGGAAGGACTCCGTGTCGCCCGCCTGCGCGCCCAGGAGCTGGATGGCCTCCTCGGGCGACTTCGGCTGGTTGAAGAACACGAAGTACCGGTCGTCCGAGAGCCGCTCGTCGGCGTCGAGACCGAAGCAACTGATGTCGAAGGTCAGCCCGGGGCCGGAGATCTGCACGCCTACGTACAGATCGGTGCCCACGGTGAGGTCACTGATCCTGGCCTTGTGGCCGCGTTGGAATTCCCTGGCCATGCGTACGACCGTCCCCCATCCCGAATGCGAGTGCGTCGCGCCAGGCTAACCGCAAAGCCGGACACCGGCCGATGCCGGTACAGACCCGGTACAGAACCCCCGGCCGGCCGTGCCGCACACGCGCGTGGAGGCGGTCCGCGGGCGGCGGGCGCTACCGCCCGCGGGCGCCGGGCACCTGCGGCAGCCGGTCCGCCGCGACCACTCCTTCGAGGTAACCCCGGGCCCGCTCGGTGCGCGGATACGCGTCCAGCAGCCGCCAGAACCGGGGGCCGTGTCCGGGCACCAGCAGGTGCGCCAGCTCGTGCAGGAGGACGTAGTCGACGACGTACTCGGGCATGCCCTGGAGGCGGTGCGACAGCCGGATGCTGCCCTCGGCGGGGGTGCACGAGCCCCAGCGCGTGTTCTGGTTGGTGACCCAACGCACCGAGCTGGGCCGCGCACGGCCCCCGAAGTACTGGGCGGACAGCCGCTCGGCGCGCTCGGCCAGTTCCGTGTCGCCCAGGACCCGTTTGCTCTCCTGGGCGGCCAGCTTGTCGAGCATGACGCTCACCCAGCGCTGCTCCTCCGCCTCGGACATCCGGGCGGGGATCAGCACGACGGTGCGATCGCCCTCGCGGTACGCGGAGACCGTCCTGCGTCGACGGGTGCTTCTGCGGACCTCGATCGCGCTCGTGCCCGAGCCGTCGCTCGGCGGACTCGTCGGCACGCGCGGTGGCGTTCCGGCGCGGTGCAGTGGGTCTGCGGACACGCCCCGACGTTACCCGCTGCGCACGGGAGAAGTCCCCACTCCGGGGCGGTTGGTTCCGGCGGCATCACCATGCGTCCGATTTGTACGACCGCACAGTGACCGAGCCGACCACGGCAGCATTGATACGACAAGCGTCCACCGCCTGTGGACAACTTTCCGCACCCGGCGCCGCGGCCGGGCATGCTGGCCCCGTCGGCACGGTCACGACCGTCCGGGCCGGCCCACGGGGAGTACGACGACGTACGGGGGACCTGTCATGCATCCGATGGTGAAACCCGCTCTGAGGCGGAGCTGGCGCGATCTCAAGACCGTCCAGTTCGGCATGGCACCGGCGCACGCGCTGACGCTGGGGCCGCTGGACACCGCGACCGGCAGCTTCCTGGAGCTGCTCAACGGCACCCGAGGGGTGGCGCTGCTGCGGGAGGAGGGACGCCGCATGGATCTGCCGGACGGCCATGTGGACGCCCTGCTGGAGCGGCTCGCGGAGGCCGGGCTCCTCGACGACTCCCGGGGCGGCGGTCCGGCCGCCGACGACCTCCGCCGGAGGAAGGACGTCCTGGACCGGCTCCGCCCGGACCTGGCCTCGCTGTCGCTGACGACCTCCCAGCCGGGCGAGGCGATCGGCGCCCTGGCGGCCCGCCGGGCGCAGCGCGTGCAGGTCAGGGGCGCGGGACGGGTCGGTGCGGTGGTGGCCTCGCTGCTGTCGGGGGCCGGGATCGGCGAGGTCGACGTGCGCGACGGCGGCTGTGTCGAACCGTGGGACGTCACCCCCGGCGGACTGCCCGCCGAATCCGTCGGCAACCGCAGGGACGAGTCGGCCCGGCGGGCCGCCCGCCGGGCCGCCCCCGGCCGTCCGCCCCGCCGCGGTCCGGCGACGCCGCCCGAGGACGGCGGCCCCGGCTTCTCCCTGGTGATCCTCGCCCCGCGCGACGACGTCGCCGTGCACGCGCCCCCACCGTCCGCCGCCGAACCCCTGATGGCCTCCGGTACGCCCCATCTGTACGCGGGGGTGGTGGAGGGCACCGGCGTGGTCGGGCCCTTCGTCCTGCCCGGTGAGACGGCCTGCGCGGGCTGCCTCCAGCAGGGCCGCGCCGACCGGGACCCCACCTGGCCCCGTCTGGTCACCCAGTGGCGCTCGGGCCGGCAGCCCCGGGTGCGGCCCTGCGATCTGGCGCTGGCCACCACCGTCGCCGGGCTCGCGGCGGCCCACGCGCTGGCGTTCCTCGACGGCCACGATCCCGCCGGCGCCGGTGCCCGCTGGGAGGTCTCGCTGCCTGCCCTGCACTGGCACGCGCGGCCGGTCCCGGCCCACCCCGCGTGCCCGTGCTCGGCGGCCCGGCGGACCCCCGAAGGGGGCACCGAGCGGCGGCGAAATGGTGACGGGAGCGAAGGTGTGCGCGGACACACCTCCGAGAACGGGCAGCGGCGCGCGACAATGGCGGGGCAACGGCTGTCGGCGGTACCACGCCGCAAGGCGGGCACGGCGCGGCCTGCTGGGACTTGGAGGGCGCATGTCTGATCTTCCCCGGAAGGCGGTCACCCGGACCGCCAAGCTCGCCGCGCTCCCGCTCGGCTTCGCCGGACGGGCGACCTGGGGACTCGGCAAGCGGATCGTCGGCGAGTCCGCCGAGATCGTCGGCCAGCAGTTGCAGCAGCGCACCGCCGAGCAGTTGTTCAAGGTGCTCGGCGAGCTGAAGGGCGGCGCCATGAAGTTCGGCCAGGCCCTCTCCGTCTTCGAGTCGGCGCTGCCCGAGGAGATCGCCGGCCCCTACCGGGCGGCGCTGACCAAGCTCCAGGAGGCCGCCCCGCCGATGCCGACGCGCACGGTCCACTCCGTGCTCGCGGAGCGGCTCGGCGCCAACTGGCCGGAGCTGTTCCAGGAGTTCGACGACAGGCCCGCCGCCGCGGCGTCGATCGGCCAGGTGCACCGGGCCGTGTGGCACGACGGGCGCGAGGTCGCGGTCAAGGTGCAGTACCCGGGCGCCGGCGAGGCCCTGCTGTCGGACCTCGGCCAGCTCAGCCGCTTCGCCCGGCTGCTGGGCCCGCTGGTCCCCGGTCTGGACGTCAAACCGCTGATCGCGGAGTTGAGGGACCGTGTCTCGGAGGAGCTGGACTACGGTCTGGAGGCGCAGGCCCAGGGAGCGCACGCGCAGGAGTTCGCGGGCGATCCGGACATCGTGGTGCCGGACGTGGTCCACCAGTGCGAGCAGGTCCTGGTCACCGAGTGGATCGACGGCATCCCGCTGTCGGAGGTCATCGCCGACGGCACCCCGGAGCAGCGCGACCGGGCCGGTCAGCTCTTGGCCCACTTCCTCTTCTCCGGTCCCGCCCGCACCGGCCTGCTGCACGCCGACCCGCACCCGGGCAACTTCCGGCTGCTGCCCGGCGGCCCGGACGGCGCGGACGACTGGAGGCTGGGCGTCCTGGACTTCGGCACGGTCGACCGGCTCCCGGGCGGTCTGCCGGACCCCATCGGCACCTGTCTGCGCCTGACCCTCGACGGGGACGCGGAGGCCGTCTACGAGCAGCTCCGCGAGGAGGGCTTCGTCAAGGAGTCGATAGAGCTGGACCCCGAGGCGGTCCTGGACTATCTGCTGCCGATCATCGAACCGGCCCGGGTCGACGAGTTCACCTTCACCCGGAGCTGGATGCGCAGCCAGGCCGCCCGCATCGGCGACATCCGCTCCCCGGCGTACCAGTTGGCCAAGCAGCTCAACCTGCCGCCGGCCTATCTCCTGATCCACCGGGTCACCCTGAGCACGATCGGGGTGCTGTGCCAGTTGGGAGCGACGGTGCGGTTGCGCGACGAGCTGGAGGAGTGGCTGCCCGGCTTCGTCGAGGAGCCCGCGCCCGTTGCGGTGGAGGAGACCGAACCGGCCGCGGAGGCGTAGCCGCGCCGCGGGGGCCGGTCCGCTGATCGGGCCGGCCCCCGCGAGGAGAGCTTCGCCCCCCGTGATCCGAGTCCGGTGCGATCCGGGTTCGGTTCGGGAGGCCACCGCTTCGGGTGTGGTCGGTTACTGCATGACGGCCATGGCGAGCGCACGGCGGGCACGCATCGAGGCGCGCTCCGCCCGGCGCTGCATCCGGCGGGCGGTGGCCAGGCGCATGGCCCGGCGCTCCCGCTCCGCCAGCCGCAGTTGCTCGTGCATATGCGCACGTGCGAGGGCTTCTTGGATGAGTTGCATCTCTCGGGTCCTGTTCTGGCGCGAGTCGTTCGCACCACTGGTGGTGAGGTCTTCGGGCGCTGAGCTGACGGGCTCGTGGGTGGACGGCTTCATCGGGGCCTGCTTCTTGGGGTCGTGCGTGAGGGGACGGTCGATCGTTCCGGTGGTGTTCATGCTGTGACCGGGTTCTTGCGCGGGCGGCCGCGCGGCCGCTTCCGGGCGACGACGACCCCCTGGACGAACAGCTCGCCACCCCAGACGCCCCAGGGCTCACGCCGTTCCTTGGCCCCGGCGAGGCAGGCCTCGATCAGCGGGCAGGTGCGGCACAGGGACTTGGCGTACTCCACGTCCGCGGGCGACTCGGCGAAGAAGACCTCCGGGTCGTAGGAGCGGCACGGGACGGGTACGCCGAGGTTCTCGATGGCGTCGTCGAGCGCGGTGAGCGGGGTCAAGGTCGGGTCCTCCGTGGGGACAGGCTTGGGGATCGTGTCGGAAGGCGGTACGGACGGGACGTGCGCTTCGAGTTGCACGGGTCGTCTTCCTCGTCTGGTCGTTCCGGCCGGTCGGCCGGGGGCGGCTTGGTACCGGGCTCTTGTGTTGTGTCCCGAAGCCCCTTCGCTCTGCCGTCCCGTTCGGGACAAACAGAAGGGCCGCGGATCCCGGATGGGGTTCCGCGGCCCTGAAGGCGCCGGCCTGATCGGCGATCAGGCTGGATCACTCCAGGGTTCTGGCCCACGGAAGGCCCACATCTGGTGGTGCTGCGTCGTCTGCTTCCGGAATCCGGCACCGGCCGCCGCAAAGGCATAGGCCTGGGCCTCTGCCACTACTGCCGCTTCCAGTGCCTTGGTCGGTCGCTCATTGCGCTCACGGACGGGAAGACCCGCGGGAGCAGCGGAGGACGCCGGACGCACGGCGGAAATGCCGGACAGACCGGTGCCCAGGTCGGAGGCGCCGAGGATGCACAGGGAGACGGTCGAGCGATCGGTCATTTTCACGGTGGAGCTGGTGATGATGGTGGCCACTGGACTCGCCTCCTCTCGGCGTCTCGGGGGGGGGACCAGGATGAACCGGTCCGCGGATGTGCAAGTACAACACGGATTCAGTGCCTCCGGGAAGGCTGCCGTCTCCGTGTGCAAGAACCTATGGGGATTGCCGGGGCATGCGCAAACTATTTTTTCGATGAGTTGGAATCAGTCGTCGCTGTCTTCGCCGTCGACCTCCTGGCCTGCGCAGATGGCCAGCACATCGGCTCCGTAGCGGTTCGTCTTGCGCGCTCCGACGCCCGGGATGCGGGCCAGCGCGTGCTCGTCGTCCGGGACGGTCTCGGCGATCGCCGTCAGCGTCTTGTCGGTGAAGACGCAGAAGGCCGGCTGGCCGCTGCGCCGGGCCTGGACCGCACGCCAGGCGCGCAGCCGCTCGTAGACGCCCTCGTCCATGTCGGAGGGGCAGTCCTCGCAGCGCAGCAGCTTCAGCTCACCGCCGTCGGTGAGCGTGCGGCCGCAGACCCGGCAGCGGGCCGGGGTGCGCTGGGTGCGCCGCGGGGCGGGGGCGCCCGCCGCGGAGCCCCGGTAGCCGCGCTCCACCCCTCCGGCGGCGCCCGCCGTCGCGCGGCCGGCGCCGCCGCCCGAGCCGGGGCGCAGTCCGTCGAGGAACCGGCTGGGCCGCCGGTTGGGCCGGCCGCCGGGTGCGCGGGACAGGGCCCAGGACAGGTGCAGGCGTTCGCGCGCTCGGGTGACGCCCACATAGAGGAGACGGCGTTCCTCTTCTATCTGCTCGTCGGTCTTTGCGTAGGTGATCGGCATCATGCCCTCGGCCAGGCCGACCAGGAAGACGACGTCCCACTCCAGTCCCTTGGCGGAGTGCAGGGAGGCGAGGGTGACGCTCTGCACGGTCGGGGCGTGCTGGGCGCCCGCCCGCTCGTCGAGTTCCGCGACCAGGTCGCCGAGGGTCGCGTCGGACCGGGCGGCGGTGAAGTCCCGCGCGAGGTTCACCAGGGCGGCCAGTGACTCCCAGCGCTCCCGGACGGCACCCGACCCGGCCGGCGGCTGGGGCGTCCACCCCTCCCCCGACAGCACGGCGCGCACCTGGGCGGGCAGGTCGACGGTGTCGTCGAGGAGGGCGTCGTTGCCGCCGAAGCGGGCCGCGGCGCGCAGTGCCGTGTGGGCCTTGCGCACCTCGGGGCGGTCGAAGAACCGCTCCGCGCCGCGCAACTGGTAGGGCACCCCGGCGTCGGCGAGTGCCTGCTCATAGGTCTCGGACTGGGAGTTGGTGCGGAAGAGGACGGCTATCTCGGCGGCCGGGACGCCGGAGTCGATCAGTTCGCGGATGCGGCGGGCGGCGCCCTCGGCCTCGGCGGGCTCGTCGGTGTACTCGCCGTAGACGGGCTCGGGCCCGGCGGGGCGCTGGGAGATCAGCTCCAGGCGGTGGTCGGCGGCGCGGCCCCGGGCCTGGGCGAGCAGTCCGTTGGCGAGGTGGACGACCTGGGGGGTGGAGCGGTAGTCGCGGACCAGCTTGACGACGGTGGCGCCGGGGTGGCGGGTGCGGAAGTCGAGCAGGTGGTCGGCGGTTGCTCCCGTGAACGAGTAGATCGTCTGGCTGGCGTCGCCGACCACGCAGAGGTCGTCGCGGTCGCCGAGCCACAGGTCCAGCAGCCGCTGCTGGAGGGGGCTGACGTCCTGGTACTCGTCGACCACGAAGTGCTGGTACTGGGCGCGGACCTGTTCGGCGACGTCCCGCCGGTCCTGGAGGACGGCCACGGTGAGCAGCAGTACGTCCTCGAAGTCGATGACGCCCCGGCCGCGCTTGAGGTCCTCGTAGGCGGAGTAGAGCTGGGCGATCTCGGCGGGGTCGCGGGGTGCCTCACGGCCGGCCTTGGCCGCCGCGAGGGCGTAGTCGGCGGGGACGGTCTGGGTGACCTTGGACCACTCGATCTCGGCGGTGACGTCCCGCAGCTCGCCCCGGTCGAGGCGGATGCGGCAGGCGGCGGCCGCGTCCGCGACCAACTGGATCTTGCGGTCGACGAGCCGGGGCATGGGGCCGCCGATCGCTTTCGGCCAGAAGTACTGGAGCTGGCGCAGGGCGGCCGAGTGGAAGGTGCGGGTCTGGACGCCGACGGCACCGAGCTGGCGCAGCCGTCCGCGCATCTCCCCGGCGGCGCGGTTGGTGAAGGTGACGGCGAGGACGCTGCTCGGCTGGAGGATGCCGGCCCGCACTCCGTAGGCGATGCGGTGGGTGATCGCCCGGGTCTTGCCGGTACCGGCGCCGGCCAGCACGCACACCGGTCCGCGCAGGGCGGTGGCCACCTCGCGCTGCTCGGGGTCGAGCCCGTCGAGCACCGCGTCGGCCGAGTCCGGTACCTGCGGGAAGAGGGAGGAGTGCGTTGCTGCTGTCACACAGCCATGCTGCCAGGTCGCGGGAGACGGGTGCGCCGGTTGTCCACAGGCGGGCCCTGACAGTCGTACTAATGCGGGAGGTGCGTGCGGACAAGGCCGGGCGGCCGGGCGGGCACGCCGGCGGGGCGGGAATGGGGGCGGCGCCGCGGACGTTGCCCTCTTGCGAGCAAGACGGATTCCCCGAGCCGCCGAAGGAGCGCGAGAGACATGCCGGGCACTGTGACGATGTACAGCACCACGTGGTGCGGCTACTGCCGTCGGCTGAAGAGCCAGATGGACCGTGAGGGCATCGCGTACGAGGAGATCAACATCGAGCAGGACCCGGAGTCCGCCGCGTTCGTGGAGAAGGCGAACGGCGGGAACCAGACGGTGCCGACGGTGCTGTTCCCCGACGGGTCGACGCTGACGAACCCGTCGCTGGCGCAGGTGAAGCAGAAGATCGGCGCGTAACCGGTACACCGGTCCGCCGACCGAAGGGGTGGCCGTCCCGAGCGGGGACGGCCACCCCTTCGTCGTGTCTCAGACGAAACCGCGCGTCGGCAGCGGCTTGCCGTACCACAGTTCGATCAGGCGGGCCGCGATGGAGATGCCGTAGGGCGGGAGCACCTCGCCGGACTCGAAGGCGGCGCCGAGTTCGTCCCGGGAGAACCAGCGGGCCTCGTGGATCTCGTCGCCGTCGACGGTGATGTCGGTGGTGGTCGCCCGAGCCATGAAGCCGAGCATCAGGCTGGACGGGAACGGCCAGGGCTGGCTGGCGACGTACTCGACCGGGCCGACGGTGATGCCGGCCTCCTCGTACACCTCGCGGCGCACCGACTGCTCGATGGACTCGCCGGGTTCCACGAAGCCGGCCAGCGTGGAGAAGCGGCCCTCGGGCCAGTGCACCTGGCGGCCGAGCAGGATGCGGTCGCTCTCGTCGGTGACCGCCATGATCACGGCGGGGTCGGTGCGCGGGTAGTGCTCGGCGCCGCAGGCGGGGCAGCGGCGGATGTGGCCGGCGGCGGCGATCACGGTGCGCTCGCCGCAGCGGGAGCAGAACCGGTGGGTGCGCTGCCAGTTCTCCAGGCCGACCGCGTGGACCATCAGGCCCGCGTCGCGCGGGGACAGCAGCAGGCCGGCCTCGCGCAGGCCCGCCGGGCGCGCGGACTGGTCCATGCGGCCGGGCAGCGAGTCCTTCTGGAGGGCGAAGTAGGCCACGCCGTCCTCGTCGATGCCGAGGAAGTAGCGGTGGGCCTCGGTGAGCGGGGCCTCGAAGGAGGGGGTCATGACGAGTTCGGTGCGCCCGTCGGGGGTCTCGTCGATGAGGACCTGACCGCCGGAGACCACGAAACAGCGGGTGGAGGGGTGACTCCAGGCCGCCGCGAGCCACGCCTCGTCGAGACGGTGGTGGGCGGCTCGGTCCACGCCGCTCGGGGCGGTGAGCGAGATGGGACGGTCGGCGGTGTGGTCGGTCCAGGTGGTCACGGGTGCTTCCATCTCCCCCGGTGCGGCGGTTCTGTTCGGCGGGCGGTTCGGCGGGTCGTACGGCGGGTGGCGACCGGGTCCGGGAGGGCTCGGTGGGGCGGGGCGGTGCTTCCAGTGTGCCCCGCGCGGGGTGCGGGTCCGGGCGGTCAGGGGCGGTCAGGGGGCATGGCGCCAGTGCTCGGCCAGGTCGCCCCAGAGGTACGCGGAGGTCTCCACGCCCTTGAGGAGCAGGTCCAGCTCGACCTTCTCGTCGGGGGCGTGCCAGCCGTCGGAGGGGACGGAGATGCCCAGGAAGAGCACCGGTGCGCCGAGGACGTCCTGGAGGTCGGCGGCCGGTCCGGAGCCGCCCTCGCGGGTGTAGCGGACCGGTTTCCCGAAGGCCCGGCCCATGGCCCGGACCACCGACTGGAGCGCCGGGTGGTCCAGGGGCGTCAGGCACGGGCGCGTGGCCGCGCCGAACTCGATCTCGCAGCGGAGCCCCGGGGGCGTCCGGTCGGCGGCCCAGGCACGGACGGCCTTCTCCACCTGGTCGGGGTCCTGGCCGGCGACCAGGCGGAAGGAGAGCTTCACCATGGCGGAGGACGGGATGATCGTCTTGCTGCCGGGGCCCTGGTAGCCGCCGCCGATGCCGTTGACCTCGGCGGTGGGGCGGGCCCAGACGCGCTCCAGGGTGGTGTGACCGGCCTCGCCGTGCGCGGCGCGGGACTTGGCCGTGCGCAGCCACCGGGCTTCGTCGAAGGGCAGTTCGGCGAAGAGTTCGCGTTCCCGGTCGGTGAGGTCGATCACCCCGTCGTAGAAGCCGGGGATCGCCACGCGTGCGTGCTCGTCGTGCAGGGCGGCGACCAGGCGGGCGGCGGCGGTGGCCGGGTTGGGCACCGCGCCGCCGAAGGAACCGGAGTGGATGTCCTGGTCGGGTCCGTACAGCCGGATCTCGCACTCGGCGAGGCCGCGCATGCCGGTGCACACCGTGGGGGTGTCCTCGGACCACATGCCGGTGTCGGAGACGATCACGGCGTCGGCGGCGAGCCGCTCGGCCCGCTCCTCCACGAGGGCGCGGAAGTGCGGGGAGCCGGACTCCTCCTCGCCCTCGATCAGCAGCTTCAGGGTGACGGCGGGGGCGGTGCGGCCGGTGGCGGCGAGGTGGGCGCGGACACCGAGTGTGTGGAAGAACACCTGGCCCTTGTCGTCGGCGGCCCCGCGTGCGTAGAGGCGGTTGTCGCGGACGACGGGCTCGAACGGGTCGCTGTGCCAGCCGTCCTCGCGGGCGGCGGGCTGGACGTCGTGGTGCCCGTAGACGAGGACCGTGGGCGCCGCGGGGTCGGCCGCGGGCCACTCGGCGTAGACCGCCGGCGCGCCGGGCGTCTCCCAGACCTCGGCGGCCGGGAAGCCGGTCTCCCGGAGCTTGGCGGCCAGCCAGTGGGCGCTGCGGCGCACGTCGGGCGCGTGGTCGGGCTGGGCCGACACGGACGGGATGCGCAGCCACTCGGCGAGGTCGTCGAGGAAGGCGGCGCGGTGCTGCTCGATGTACGTGCGGACGGCGCTGACGGCACTGTCAACGGGCTTGCTCATGGTCACGAGCCTATAGGCCCGTACCGACACCCTGATCGTGCGGTTCGTCACCGTACGGCCCGTCCAGCAGCAGGCGCTCCAGGGCGGCCCGGCCGGGCAGGTCGCCGGGGCGTTCGATCTCGCCGGTGCGCACGTGCAGGAACGCCGCCGTCACCGACTCCGGGGGTACGCCCTGCTGCTCGGCCCAGGCCAGCCGGTACACCGCGAGCTGGAGCGGGTCGGCGGTGCCGGTGCGGCCGGTCTTCCAGTCGACGATCTCGTACGTCACCGAGTCGCCGTCGCCCCGCCGGTAGACGGCGTCGATACGGCCCCGTACGACGCGGCCGGCGAGGGCGAGCTGGAAGGGGGCCTCGACGCGGTAGGGGGTGCGGTGGGCGTACTCGGTGCGTTCGAAGGCCGCCTTGAGGGCGGCCAGGTCGTGTTCGTCGGCGATCTCGGCCTCGGCGCCGGGCAGCTCGTCCGGCTCCAGCATGGGCAGGGTCAGCGCCTCGAAGCGGGCCTCGACCCAGGCGTGGAACCGGGTGCCGCGGCGGGCGGCGGGCTGCGGCGGGCGGGGCATGGGCCGGGCCAGTTCCTGTGCGAGGCCGTCCGGGTCGGCGGCCAGCCGCAGCAGTTGGGTGGCGGTCAGCGAGACCGGCAGCGGCACCTCGGTGACGCTCTCCCGCGCTCGCAGCAGTTCCCCGGCGAGGGCGTCGAGGTCGCGGTCCCAGGAGGCGACCGTGCGGGCCTCCTCCGGGGTGAGCGGCATCTCCGGGTCCTGGTCCCGCGGGTGCGGGCGGGGGGCGTCCGGGTCGCCGGGCGGGGGCGACGCCTGGCGGGGGACGGTCGGGGAGCCGGTCGCGGGACGGCGCGACCACGTGTCGTCGTCGAGGAAGGGGTCCTCCTCGGAGAGGCCGTCCGGGTGCGGGGGCTCTTCGTACGGCGGCTCGTGAGAGGGGGCGTCGTACGGCGGCTCGTGAGAGGGAGCGTCGTACGGCGGCTCGTGAGAGGGACCGTCGTACGGCGGCTCGTGAGAGGGCTCCTCGTAGAGGGGCCGGTGAGAGGGCTCCTCGTAGAGGGGCTCGTCGTCCTCCGGTGGCGGCGGCCACTCCGGGTCGTCGTAGCGGTCCGGGTCGTGGACGGCGACAGGGTGGTCCCGGCCCGGGGAGGCGAGGTTCTCCAGGTGGGTGAGGACCGTCTCGGCCGCCGCGCGGCGCCGGGCGAGGGCCGTGTCGTCCAGGGGCAGCGGCCACGCCTGCTCGGCGGCGGCCCGGCGCAGCGCGGGGTTCTCCGCGTCCTCAGCGGGCTCGTCCGCCCAGACCTCGATCTCGCCGTGTCCGGCGGCGCAGTGGTCGTACAGGGCCCGGAGGAAGTCGGACGGGCCGCGGGGCTTCTTCTGGGAGGGGCCCCACCAGTGGCCGGACCCGAGGAGCAGGGAGCGGGGGCGGGTGAAGGTGACGTAGCCGAGGCGGAGTTCCTCGGTGTACTGGTGCTCCTTCATGGCCTCGTGGAAGGACTTCAGGCCGCGGGAGTCCCAGGAGACGACGTCGGGGAGGGTGTCGGCGTCGCCGCGCAGCGCGTGCGGCAGGACCTTGCCCTGGGCGGTCCACTTCTCGCGTCCCTGGGTGCTGGGGAAGGTGCCGGTGACCAGTCCGGGGACGGCCACGACGTCCCACTCCAGGCCCTTGGACTTGTGCGCGGTGAGCACCTTGACGGTGTTCTCGCCGCCGGGCAGGGCGTTGTCCAGGCCCTTCTCGTACTGGGCGGCGGTGCGCAGGAAGCCGAGGAAGGCCAGCAGGGTCGCCTCGTGGTCACCGGCGGCGAAGGAGGCGGCGACGTCCAGGAAGTTCGACAGGGTCTCGCGGCGGCGGGCGGCGAGCGCGTGCGGGGACGCCGACAGCTCGACCTCCAGGCCGGTGACGGCCAGGACCCGGTGCAGGACGTCCATCAGCGGGTCGGCGAGGGAGCGGCGCAGCTCGCGCAGCTCGGTGGCCAGGCGGGCGAAGCGCACGCGGGCGTCCGGCGAGAACGGCAGGCCGTCGTCGTCCCCGGCGCCGTCCATCGGCGTCTCCAGGAAGGTGTCCAGGGCGTCGGCGAGCGATATCACCTCGGAGGGGTCCACGCCCTCGACGGCCTCGGCCAGCCGACGGTCGGGGTCGTCGTCGTCCGCCACGCGCCCGTGGGCGACGAGCAGCCGGGCGCGGCGCCCCAGCAGGGCGAGGTCGCGCGGCCCGATCCGCCAGCGCGGCCCGGTGAGCAGCCGCACCAGGGAGGCGTTGGCGCCGGGGTCCTGGAGGACCTCGCAGACGGCGACCAGGTCGGCCACCTCGGGCAGGTGCAGCAGCCCGGACAGGCCGACGACCTCCACGGGCACGTCCCGGGTCACCAGGGCGCCCTGGATCTCCGCGAAGTCGGCGGCGGTGCGGCACAGGACGGCGATCTCCCCGGGTGCCGTGCCGGTGCGCACCAGGTGGGCGACGGAGTCGGCGATCCAGTCGATCTCCTCGGCGTGGGTGGGCAGCAGGGCGCAGCGGACCAGGCCGTCGCGCTCGGCTCCCGGGGCCGGACGGAGAGCCTCCACGCCCGCGTGCATCGCGCGCAGCGGTCCGGCGAGGCCGTTGGCGAGGTCGAGGAGCCGGCCGCCGCTGCGGCGGTTCTCGCTGAGCGACTGCCGGGTGGCGGGGGCCCCGTCGGCGCGGGCGAAGTGCTCGGGGAAGTCGTCGAGGTTGGCGACGGAGGCGCCGCGCCAGCCGTAGATGGCCTGGCAGGGGTCGCCGACGGCGGTCACGGGATGGCCGGTGCCGCCGCCGAAGAGGCCCGCCAGGAGGACGCGCTGGGCCACCGAGGTGTCCTGGTACTCGTCGAGCAGCACGACCCGGAACTCGTCGCGCAGGGCGCGTCCCACCTCGGGGAGCGCGGCGAGCCGCGCGGACAGGGCGATCTGGTCGCCGAAGTCCAGCAGGTCGCGGTCGCGTTTGGCGGCGCGGTAGCGGATGACCAGGCCGGCCAGCTCGCGGCGGGCGGCGGCGGCCTCGGGGACCTTGCGCAGGTCGGCGTTGGTGAGCTTGGCGCCCCGGAGGCCGGTCAGCAGGTCGGCGTCCCAGGCGAGCAGGTCCTCGGGCCGGACGAGGTGCTCGGAGAGTTCGGAGTCGAGGGTGAGCAGGTCGCCGACCAGGTCGGGGAAGGAGCGGGTCAGCGCCGGGTAG
This sequence comes from Streptomyces sp. NPDC000134, assembly GCF_042899225.1. Lineage (NCBI taxonomy): Bacteria > Bacillati > Actinomycetota > Actinomycetes > Kitasatosporales > Streptomycetaceae > Streptomyces > Streptomyces sp. NPDC000134. Next base: position 122,304 of record NZ_JBIAZN010000006.1, on the reverse strand, counting down.
GGGCCGGGGGCCTCGCGCAGCACCCGCGCGGCGAGCTGGTAGCGGGTGGCGTCGGCGAGCAGCCGGGAGCTGGGCTCCAGGCCGATGCGCAGGCCGTGGTCGGTCAGCAGCTTGCCCGCGAAGGCGTGGTACGTGGAGATCACGGGCTCGCCCGGGGGATTGTCCGGGTCGATGGCGTCGGGGTCGGTGACGCCGGCCTTGACCAGCGCCTTGCGGACGCGTTCGGCGAGTTCACCGGCCGCCTTGTTGGTGAAGGTCAGGCCGAGCACCTGCTCGGGGGCGACCTGGCCGGTGCCGACCAGCCAGACCACGCGTGCCGCCATCACCGTCGTCTTGCCGGAACCGGCGCCGGCCACGATCACCTGCGGGGCGGGCGGCGCGGTGATGCAAGCCGTCTGCTCCGGGGTGAACGGGATGCCGAGCAGCTCTTTGAGCTGGTCGGGGTCGGTGATACGAGCGGGCACGACGAAGAGGCTAGCGGCGGGCACTGACAGCCGGGGCCGGATCGGCTGCCGGGACGCGAGAGCCGCAGGTCAGCCCCTGTGGTGCGATGGGTCACGCCGGTCACTCGACGATGTGGCGGCCCTCCGGCCGGGCGCTGCACGAGGCCCGGAACGCGCAGTGCGCGCAGTGCTGCCCCGCGGTCGGTGCGAAGCGTTCGTCGAGGACCTTGCCGGCGGCGGTGGCCAGCAGCTCGCCGACCCACTCCCCCTCCAGGGGTTCCTGGGCCTGCACCTTGGGCAGCGTCTCGCCGCCGTCGCGCTTGGCGGCGCCCTGGCGCAACTGGACGAGTTCCGCGCCGCCGGATTCGGGCCGGGCGCCGTCGAAGACCTCGTCGACGGCGCCCTCGCGGACGGCGAGCTGGTAGACGGCGAGCTGCGGGTGGCGGGCCACCTCGGCGGAGCTGGGCGTCTGCTTGCCGGTCTTGAAGTCGACCACGTAGGCGCGACCCTCGCCGTCGGCCTCCACGCGGTCCATCTGGCCGCGGACGCGCACCTCGTACTCGCCGGCCGTGAGCGTGACGTCGAAGTCGTGCTCGCTGGCCACCGGCGTGCGTCCGGTGCGGTCCATGACGTGCCACTTCAGGAAGCGTTCGAGTGCCACGCGGGCGTGGGCCTTCTCCTGCTCGGACTTCCACGGTGCGTCGAAGGCGAGCGCGTTCCACACCGAGTCCAGGCGTTCCATGAGGACGTCGAGGTCGGCGGGGGTGTGCCCGGAGGCGACCTCGTCGGCGAGGACGTGGACCACGTTGCCGAAGCCCTGGGCGGCGGTGGCGGGGGCGTCGGCCTTGACCTCGCGGCCGAGGAACCACTGCAGGGCGCAGGTGTTGGCGAGCTGGTCCAGGGCGCTGCCGGACAGGACGACCGGCTGGTCGCGGTCGCGCAGCGGCACCTTGGACTCGGTCGGCTCGAACATGCCCCACCAGCGGTAGGGGTGCGCGGACGGCACCAGGGGGCGGCCGTCCTCGTCGGCGAGCGCGGCGAGGCGGGCCAGGCGGCGGGCGGCGGCCTCGCGCAGGGCGTCGGAGACCCGGGGGTCGACCGTGGTGGCGCGCAGTTCGGCGACGAGCGCGGCGACGGACAGCGGGCGGCGCGGGCGGCCGGTGACGTCCTTGGGTTCGACCCCGAGTTCGGTGAGGAACCGGGAGGGCTGGTCGCCGTCGTCGGCCGGGGCCCTGACGGCGGTGACGACGAGCCGCTCACGCGCTCGCGTGGCGGCGACGTAGAACAGGCGGCGTTCCTCGGCGAGCAGCGCCCCGGGGCCGAGGGGTTCGGCGAGTCCGTCGCGGCCGATGCGGTCCGCCTCCAGGAGGGAGCCCCGACGGCGCAGGTCGGGCCAGAGGCCCTCCTGGACGCCCGCGACGACGACCAGCCGCCATTGCAGGCCCTTGGCGCGGTGGGCGGTCATCAGGCGCACGGCGTCCGGGCGCACGGCGCGCCGGGCGAGGGTGTCGGCGGCGATGTCCTCGGCGTCGATCTCCTCCAGGAAGTTCAGGGCGCCCCGGCCGCCGGTGCGTTCCTCCGCGCGGGCGGCGGTCGCGAACAGGGCGCACACGGCGTCCAGGTCGCGGTCGGCGTTGCGGCCGGCGGCACCGCCGCGGCGGGCGGCGCGCTCCAGGCGGCCGGGCCAGGGGGTGCCGTTCCACAGGTCCCACAGCGCCTCCTCGGCCGTGCCGCCGCCCGCCAGGCGCTCCCTGGCCTTGCGCAGCAGCGCGCCCAGGCGCTGGGCGCCACGCGCGTAGGCGGGGTCGTGCACGACGAGCCGCTCGGGCTCGGCCAGCGCCCGCGCGAGCAGCTCGTCCGACGGCGGGGGCGGCACCTGGCCGGCGGTCCGGGCCTCTTCGCGCAGGGCCCGGCCGAGCCGGCGCAGGTCGGCGGCGTCCATCCCGGCCAGCGGCGAGGTGAGCAGGGTGAGGGTGGTCTCGGTGTCGAGCCAGCACGTCGCCGGGTCGTCCGGTCCGTCGCCCGCCTCCGCGCCGGCCACCGCGCGCAGCGCCGTGAGCAGGGGGGCGACCGCCGGTTCATGGCGCAGCGGCAGATCGTCACCGTCGACGTCCAGGGGGACGCCGGCCGCGGTCAGGGCGCGGCGGACGGCCGGGATGGTGCGGGAGCCGGCTCGCACCAGGACCGCCATCTCGCTCCACGGGACGCCGTCCTCCAGGTGCGCCCGGCGCAGGATGTCGGCCACGTTGTCCAGTTCCGTACCGGCCGTCGGGTACGTGTAGACCTCCACCTGGCCCCCGTCGCGCACCGGGGTCAGCTCGCGGTGGGCGCGGGCCCGGTCGGCGGGGAGGCGGGGCAGCGGCATGCGCCGGGTGAGCAGCTTGGTGGCCTCCAGCAGGGCGGCGCCGGAGCGGCGGGAGGTGCGCAGCACCTGGACGGGCGCGGGGCGGCCGTCCGCACGCGGGAAGGCGTGCGGGAAGTCCAGGATGCCGCCGACGTCCGCGCCGCGGAACGCGTAGATCGACTGGTCGGGGTCGCCGAAGGCGACGAGGGTGCGTCCGCCGCCGGCCAGGGCGCGCAGCAGCCGTACCTGGGCGGGGTCGGTGTCCTGGTACTCGTCGACGTACACGGCGTCGTACTGGGCGGCGAGCCGTTCGGCGACGCCCGCGCGGTGGGTGAGGAGCACCGCGCGGTGGACGAGTTCGGCGTAGTCCAGGACGCCCTGGAGGTCGAGGACGTCGAGGTACTCGGCGAGGAAGACGGCGGCGGCGCGCCAGTCGGGGCGGCCGATGCCCCGGGCGAAGTCCGCCAGGGCGTCCGGGCCCAGGCCCAGCTCACGGCTGCGGGCGAGCACCGCGCGGACCTCGTCGGCGAAGCCGCGGGTGGTGAGGCAGGCGCGCAGTTCGTCGGGCCAGCGCACGTGCGCCAGGCCGAGCCGCTCCAGGTCGGCCTGGCCGGCCAGCAGCTCGCGCACGGTGACGTCCTGCTCGGGGCCGGACAGCAGGCGCAGCGGCTCGACGAACAGCTCGCTGTCCTGGTGGGCGCGGACCAGGGCGTAGCTGAACGAGTGGAAGGTGGTCGCCCGGGGAGCCCGCGCGGCTCCGGTGCGCAGCGCCATGCGGTCGCGCAGCTCGGCGGCGGCCTTGCGGCTGAAGGTGAGCACCAGGATGCGCTCGGGGTCGGCGCCGCGGGCGACGCGCTCCGCGACGGACTCCACCAGCGTGGTGGTCTTGCCGGTACCCGGGCCGGCGAGGACGAGCAGCGGACCGGCGCGGTGGTCAACCACCGCCCGCTGGGCGGCGTCCAGACGAGGGGGGTCCACTCGCGCGGGCGGGGTACGGACCAGTCGGTAAGCGCCACGGGTCCCCTGTCGCGCCTGGGGGTGCGACAGATGCCTGGTGGAGGAAGAGGAGCTCACGTGGTTCGCCGGTCCTGGTGGGGTTGCTGGTGGGACGGCCGTCCCTCGTGGTGGGCGGTGGCCGCGGGGTGAGGGGGGCACGCGCAGCCGACGCTACGCCGACGAGAAGGCCGGAAGCAGAGCTTCCGCTCCTTCCCTCCCGTCACTCGCGGCGCGGGTGTCCCCCACCCCACGAACGTACGTCATGCCACCGACGTGCCCGGAGTGCCCCGATTCCCTCGTACGGATCACGGGTCGCCCGCGCGCCGGTGCGATGGCGGAAGCTGTCAGGTGTGAACCTGCGCGTGTTCGCCGCCGTCCCACCGCGCCCATCTCAGGTCGAGGCGCGGCAGATGGTCCGCCGCGGCCCTGCTCGCCTCCTTCAGGGGGGTGCCCTCCTCCCGGTACCGGTCGAGCGCCTCCAGTTCGTGGCCGGGGAGCAGGACGCCGTCCGCGCGGACCACGCGCCACCAGGGGACGCCCCCGCCGTACAGGGACATCACCCGGCCGACCTGCCGGGGGCCGCCCTCGCCCAGCCACTCGGCGACGTCCCCGTAGGTCATCACGCGTCCCGGCGGGATCGCCTCGGTGGCGTCCAGGACCCGCTCGGCGTACTCCGGCAGCGCGTCCGAGGGCTCGGGACCGATGTCGTCCGGAAGGCTCTGCTCGCTCATCCGCCCCATCCTGCCGCACCCCTCCGACACCGGCGCGCACGCGCGTGGCCGCTTCGGCTCCCTCGCCCGGGGGCGGTGCTTCGGGCAGACTGTGCGGCCGCGCAGGTGGACCCTGATGCCCCCGGGTGTCGGTGCGGCATGCCACCATCGTGCGGGCGGTGACCGGTGATACGAGAGCAAGAAGAGACGATGAAGCAGCAGGGTGTGCGGCCCGGGGACACGGAGGGCACCGCTGACGCTCCGTCGCGTCCTGGCACCGCGAAGACGGCCGACGGCAAGGGCGGCGCGGGCAGTACCGCGCCGGACGCCGCGGACACCGCGCACATCGACGAGGTCGAGGGCGACGAACCGCTGCTCCCCGCGCGTGTGCACCGGCCCTCCGACCTGATGCGCCTGCTGGTGGGCGTGCTCGCCGTCGCCGTGCTGCTCGCCGTGGCCGCCTTCGCGCACGGCACCACCTCGGGCCTCGAACAGGACATCAACAAGGGCACGGGCCAGGCACCCGATGTGCTGACCAAGATCGCGGGTCTGGTCTCCAGCATCGCGATCCTGCTGGTGCCGGTCGCCTTCGCGATCGAACGGCTGATCAAGCGGGACGGGCTGCGGATCGCCGACGGCGTGCTCGCCGCCGTCCTCGCCCACGGAGTGACGCTCGCCACCGACCTGTGGGTCGCCGAGGCCGCGCCCGGCTCCATCCAGGAGGCGCTCACCCAGCCCGCGCCGGGGGAGCTGCACGCCCTGACCGACCCCGTGCACGGCTACCTGGCGCCGGTCATCGCGTACATGACGGCCGTCGGCATGTCCCGCAGACCCCGGTGGCGCTCGGTGCTCTGGGTCGTCCTGCTGCTGTACGCCTTGTCGATGCTGATCACCGGCTACACCACGCCGTTCTCCATCATCCTGACGGTGCTGATCGGCTGGGCCGTGGCCTCCGGCACGCTGTACGCGGTCGGCTCCCCCAACGTGCGCCCCACCGGGCGGACGCTGATGGCGGGCCTGATGACGGTCGGCTTCCACCCGGTGACCGCCTCCCGCGAGGAGGCCCCGGCGGACTCCGCCGAGACCGGCGACCGCGGCCGGCGCTACTTCGTCACCCTGGAGGACGGCCCGCCACTGGACGTCACCATCGTCGACCGGGAGCAGCAGGCCCAGGGCTTCTTCTACCGCGCGTGGCGCAATCTGACCCTGCGCGGTTTCGCCACCCGCAGCAGCCTGCAGTCGCTGCGCCAGGCGCTGGAGCAGGAGGCGCTGCTGGCCTACGCGGCGATCGCGGCCGGCGCCAACGCGCCCAGGCTGATCGCCACCTCGGAACTGGGCCCCGACGCCGTGATGCTCGTCTACGAGCACACCGGGGGCCGCACCCTGGACTCGCTGGCGGACGAGGAGATCACCGACGATCTGCTGCGCGGCGCCTGGGAGCAGGTACGGGCCCTGCAGTCCCGGCGGATCGCGCACCGGCGGCTGGTCGGGGACGCCATTCTGGTGGATCGTTCCGGCAGCGTGATCCTCACCGACCTGCGCATCGGCGAGATCGCCGCCGGTGACCTGCTGCTGCGCATGGACGTCTCCCAGCTCCTGGTCACGCTCGGGCTGCGGGTGGGCGCCGAGCGGGCGGTCGCCTCGGCGGTCGGCGTCCTCGGCCCGGACGCCGTCGCGAACTGTCTGCCGATGCTCCAGCCGATCGCGCTCAGCCGCTCCACGCGTGCGACGCTGCGCCGACTGGCCCGGGAACGGTCCCAGCGCGAGCGAGACGCCGTCCTGGAGGCGTCCCGGCAGGCCAAGCAGGCCCGTCTGGAGGCGGCCGGGGAGCACGGCGGGGCGAGCGCCCCGGACAAGCCCGGCAAGAAGGCCGTACGCGCGGAGCAGCGGGCCGAGAAGCGGGCGCTGGACGAGGCCCTGGACGAGGCGCGCGAGGAGGACCTGCTCTCCCAGATCCGGTACGAGGTGCTGCGGATCAGGCCGCAGGCCCCCGTCGAGCCGGCCCGGCTGGAACGGGTCCGCCCGCGCACCCTGATCAGTTTCATCGCCGGCGCGATCGGCGCGTACTTCCTGCTGACGCAGCTCACCCACATCGAGTTCGGGCCGCTGATCTCGAACGCCGAGTGGGGCTGGGTCGCCGCGGCGGTGCTGTTCTCGGCGGCCAGTTACGTCGCGGCGGCGATGTCCCTGCTGGGCTTCGTGCCCGAGCGGGTGCCGTTCGTGCGGACGGTGGCCGCGCAGGTCGCCGGGTCGTTCGTGAAGATCGTCGCCCCGGCCGCGGTCGGCGGCGTCGCCCTGAACACCCGCTTCCTCCAGCGCGCGGGCGTGCGCCCGGGGCTCGCGGTCGCCAGCGTGGGCGCCTCGCAGTTGTTCGGGCTCGGCTGCCACATCCTGATGCTGCTGTCCTTCGGCTATGTCACGGGCACCGAGAAGACGCCCTCCCTGTCGCCGTCCCGGACGGTCATCGCGGGCCTGCTGACGGTGGCGGTGCTCGTCCTGGTGGTCACCTCGGTGCCGTTCCTGCGGAAATTCGTCGTCACGCGCGTGCGCTCGCTCTTCGCCGGAGTCGTCCCGCGGATGCTGGACGTCCTGCAGCGCCCGCAGAAGCTGGTCACCGGCATCGGCGGGATGCTGCTGCTCACCGCCTGCTTCGTGATGTGCCTGGACGCCTCGATCAGGGCCTTCGGCGACGAGTCGACCTCCATCAGCATCACCAGCGTCGCCGTCGTCTTCCTCGCGGGCAACGCCCTGGGGTCGGCGGCGCCGACGCCGGGCGGCGTGGGCGCGGTCGAGGCGACCCTGACGGTCGGTCTGATCGCCGTCGGCCTCCCCAAGGAGGTCGCCGCCCCCGCGGTGCTGCTGTTCCGGCTGCTCACCCTGTGGCTGCCGGTGCTGCCGGGCTGGCTGGCCTTCACGCACCTCACGCGGAAACAGGCGCTGTAGCGGACGCCGGGCCCGCCGGGTACCTCGTACGGCCCGTGGCCCGAGCGCCGCGCCCCGGGCGCCCGCACGATGGGGGCATGCCGAATCCCGCCCGCCCGCGCGCCGCCGCCCTCGCCGTCGCCTCCGCGCTGCTGTCCCTGGCGCTCGCGGGCTGCTCGGACGACGCGGGGGGCGGGGACCTGACGCGGCAGCGGCTCACCTGGCGGGAGTGTCCGGCGCCGTCCCGGGCGCAGGGCGGCGGCGCCGCGCCCTCACCGCTGCCGGGCGGCGAAGCCTGGCAGTGCGCCACCATGAAGGCGCCGCTGGACTGGGAGGAGCCCGAGGGCGACACGATCGGCCTCGCGCTGATCCGGGCGGAGGCGAGCGGCGAGGCCGGCCGGCGGATCGGATCGCTCGTCTTCAACTTCGGCGGCCCCGGCGGCTCGGGCGTCACCACGCTGCCCGCCTTCGCCGAGGACTACGCCAACCTGCGCACCCGCTACGACCTGGTCAGCTTCGACCCGCGCGGCGTCGGCCGCAGCGCGCCGGTGGAGTGCCTGGACGACGCCCGACTCGACACCTACTTCCAGCAGGACGCCACCCCCGACGACGCCGCCGAGCGGGCCGGCCTGGTCAAGAGCACCGAGGAGTTCAACGCCGCCTGCGAGAAGAACTCCGAGAAGATGCTGCCGCACGTGCGCACCACCGACGCGGCCCGCGACATGGACCTGATGCGGCAGGTCCTCGGCGACGGCAAGCTGCACTACTTCGGCATCTCCTACGGCACCGAACTCGGCGGCGTCTACGCCCACCTGTTCCCGAAGAAGGTGGGCCGGGCCGTCTTCGACGCCGTCGTCGACCCGACGCAGAGCCCGGAGCAGAGTTCGCTCGGACAGGCCAAGGGCTTCCAGCGGGCCCTGGACAACTTCGCCGAACACTGCGTCTCCCGGACCGGGGAGTGCCCCATCGGCGACAGCGTCCAGGACGTCGAGAACCGCATCGCCCGGCTGCTGAAGGACCTCGACGCCGAGCCCCTCCCCGGCGTCTTCCCCCGCCGGCTCACCCAGACCGCAGCGACCAGCGGCATCGCGCAGGCCCTGTACTCGCAGGACTTCTGGGAGTACCTCACCGAGGGTCTGGAACAGGCGTACGACGGTGACGGCCGGGTGCTGATGGTGCTGTCGGACGCGCTGAACGGACGCGGCGAGAACGGCGAGTACAGCAACATCACCGCCGCCAACATCTCCATCAACTGCGCCGACGACAGACCGCGGTACGACCCGGCCGACGTCGAGCGGAAGCTGCCTGAGTTCCGCGCCGCCTCCGCCCTGTTCGGCGACTACATGGCCTGGTCCATGGTGAGCTGCGCCGACTGGGCGGTGCCCGGCGCGGCCGACCATCCCGACGTCGACGCGCCGGGCGCCGCGCCCGTCCTGGTCGTCGGCAACACCGGCGACCCGGCGACGCCGTACGAGGGAGCGCGGAAGATGGTGCAGGCCCTGGGCAAGGGGGTCGGCATCGAACTGACGTACAAGGGCCAGGGACACGGCGCGTACGACAGCAAGAACAAGTGCGTACGCGACGCGGTCGACGGCTATCTGCTCGACGGCCGGGAACCGGCGGCCGGCACGGTCTGCTCCTGACCGCCCGACCCGGTAAAACCCCAGGTCACAACGTTATCCACAGGCCCCAGCGCGCCTCGCACCATCCGCCTACCATGGCATGACCGCCATCCGCGGCACGGTGCGGACGGCTTGTGAGGGGGGCACACATGGGGCGATTCCTGCGGTGGACGGCTCTGGCGGGAGTCGCGGCACTGCTGACGGCGGGCTGCGGCGGCGGCTCCTCCGACGACGGGAAGGACCGGGGCGGGGACGACGGGCCGCTGACGGCCCAGCGGCTCGACTGGGGGCGCTGCGAGGCCACGACGGACGCCCCCGCGCCGGGCGGCGACTGGCAGTGCGCCACGCTCGACGTGCCGGTGGACTGGGCCGAACCGGACGGCGAGCGGATCGGCCTGGCCCTGATCCGCGCCAAGGCCCGCGGCGAGCGGCGCGAGGGCTCGCTGCTGTTCAACTTCGGCGGCCCCGGCGGCTCGGGCGTCTCGACGATGCCGTCGTACGCCGGCACCGTGTCCTCCCTGCGCGAGCGGTACGACCTGGTGAGCTGGGACCCGCGCGGCGTGGCCGCCAGCGAGGGCGTCCGCTGCCGCGGCGACAAGGAGACGCAGGCCGCCGAGTCGGTCGACGTCACTCCGGACACCCCGGCGGAGGAGCGGGCGTTCCTGAGGGACGCCGCCGACTTCGCCAAGGGCTGCGAGCGGTCCGCGGGCAGGCTGATGGCGCACGTCTCGACCACGGACACCGCCCGCGACATGGACCTGCTCCGCCAGGTGCTGGGCGACCGGAAGACGCACTACTTCGGCATCTCCTACGGCACCGAACTCGGCGGGGTCTACGCCCACCTGTTCCCGGAGAACGTGGGGCGGATGGTCCTGGACGCGGTCGTGGACCCGACCGCCGACACCATCGGGCACGCCGAGCACCAGGCGAGGGGCTTCCAACGGGCGCTGGACGACTACCTGCGCTCCACCGGCCAGGACCCCGAGCGGGGCTCGCGGAAGATCGCCGGCCTGCTGGACCGGATCGACGCGGAGCCGCTGCCCACCTCGTCCTCGGGGCGGGAGCTGACCCAGACGCTGGCCCTCACCGGGATCGTGCTGCCCCTCTACAGCAAGGAGAGCTGGCCGGCCCTGACCAGTGCGCTGGCGGCCGCCGAGGACGGCGACGGTTCGGAGCTGCTGGCGCTGGCCGACGGCTACAACGAGCGGGACCCCTCGGGGCACTACGGCACGACGACCCACTCCCAACGGGTCATATCGTGCCTGGACGACAAGCAGCGGCCCACCGTGGAGGAGACCAGGAAGCTGCTGCCCGGGTTCGAGCGGATCTCCCCCGTGTTCGGCGCCTTCCTGGGCTGGGACACGGCCGGCTGGTGCCACGACTGGCCGGTGCCCGGTCAGTACGAGACGCCCGAGGTGAGCGCGCCGGGCGCGGCCCCGGTGCTGGTGGTCGGCAACACGGGCGACCCGGCGACCCCCTACGAGGGGGCCCGCAGGATGGCGGACGAGCTGGGCGAGGACGTGGGCGTGGTGCTCACCTGGAAGGGCGAGGGGCACGGTGCCTACGGCAGCGGGAGCGACTGTGTCGACTCCACGGTCGACGCCTATCTGCTGGACGGGACCGTGCCGGAGGACGGCAAGATCTGCTCATGACGACGGCGGGGGCCGCCGGCGCCCGTGGCACCGGCGACCCCCGTCCGCGGAGCGGAGCCGTGGTCTCAGTAGACCGGCTTGTCCGGCTCGATCTGGTTGACCCAGCCGATCACGCCGCCGCCGACGTGGACGGCGTCCGAGAAGCCGGCCGACTTCAGGACCGCGAGGACTTCCGCACTGCGGACGCCCGTCTTGCAGTTCAAGACGATCTTCTTGTCCTGCGGGAGGCTCTCCAGCGCGGTGCCCATGAGGAACTCGTTCTTCGGGATCAGCCTGGCGCCCGGGATGGACACGATCTCGAACTCGTTGGGCTCGCGGACGTCGATCAGCTCGAGGTTCTCGCCTTCGTCGATCCACTCCTTGAGCTGCTTGGGAGTGATCGTGGAGTCGGCGGCCGCCGCCTGGGCCTCGTCGGAGACGACGCCGCAGAAGGCCTCGTAGTCGATCAACTCGGTGACGGTCGGGTTCTCGCCGCAGACCGCGCAGTCGGGGTCCTTGCGGACCTTGACCTGGCGGTACTGCATCTCCAGGGCGTCGTAGATCATCAGACGGCCGACCAGCGGTTCGCCGATGCCCGCGAGGAGCTTGATGGCCTCGTTGACCTGGATGGAGCCGATGGACGCGCACAGCACGCCCAGCACGCCGCCCTCGGCGCAGGAGGGGACCATGCCGGGGGGCGGGGGCTCCGGGTAGAGGCAGCGGTAGCAGGGACCGTGCTCCGACCAGAAGACGGATGCCTGTCCGTCGAACCGGTAGATCGAGCCCCAGATGTACGGCTTGTTCAGCAGCACGCAGGCGTCGTTGACCAGGTAGCGGGTCGCGAAGTTGTCCGTGCCGTCGATGATCAGGTCGTACTGGCCGAAGATGTCCATCACGTTGTCGGCCTCGAGCCGCTCTTCGTGCAGGACCACGTCCACGTACGGGTTGATGCCCTTGACGGTGTCGCGGGCGGACTCGGCCTTGGAGCGGCCGATGTCGGACTGGCTGTGGATGATCTGGCGCTGCAGGTTCGACTCGTCGACCTCGTCGAACTCCACGATGCCGAGGGTGCCGACGCCCGCGGCGGCGAGGTACATCAGCGCCGGCGAACCCAGGCCGCCGGCGCCCACACAGAGCACCTTGGCGTTCTTCAGCCGCTTCTGCCCGTCCATCCCGACGTCCGGGATGATCAGGTGGCGGGAGTACCTGCGGACCTCGTCTACGGTGAGCTCAGAGGCTGGCTCGACCAGGGGTGGCAGCGACACGGGGACTCCGTTGGTCGGTCAATCATTACGGTTGTTCTCCCCGTAACACTGCCACGCGCTTTTTCATTCCGAGACACCCGTCCCGACCTGCGAGACGATGTCGTCCCAGTAGCCGGGCACCGCCTGTCTTTTGGGCAGGGCGTTCCGGCCGGGGGCGCCGAGGCCGGTGCGGGCGACGGCCGTCCTGGTGCCGGTCAGAGACGGCACGCGGCCTCCATCCAGATGTCGGCGAGGGATTCCTCCAGGTTGATGCGGGGGCGCCAGCCGAGCCGGTCGCGGGCGGTGCGCACGTCGGCCTGCTGCCAACTGCCGCAGCCGTCCGGGTACGGGTACGCGACCGGGATGACGTGCTCGGGGTCGGCGCGGTGGCCGAGGGCGTCCATACGGTGGTGGCCCATGCCGTCGACCCGGTGGCCCATGCCGTCGACGCGGTGGCCGAGGCCGTCGGTGCGGTGGCCGGCGGATTCGCCGCGGGGGTGGCCGATGGTGGGCCGGAGGGCGCCGGGCGGGTTGTCGAGTTCGTGCAGGGCGCCGCCGTAGCCGGCCACGCGGGCGAGGGTGGTGGCGGCGTCGCGGAGGCGGACGGCACGGCCGGAACCGATGTTGATCACGCCCTGGGCGGCGGAGAGGGAGGCGGCGTGCACGGCGCGGGCCACGTCGCGGACGTCGACGAAATCGCGCTGGGCGCCGAGGCCGCCGAGGCGGAGTTCGCCGTCGCCGGACTGCATGGCGCGGCGCATGGCCTCGGCGAGCCGGCCCAGCGGCGAACCGGCGGGGGTGCCGGGGCCGGCCGGTGAGAAGACGCGGAGGACGACGGCGTCCAGGCCGGAGCCGAGGACCAGTTCGGTGGCGGCGAGTTTGCTGACGCCGTAGGGGCCGCCGGGGCGCGGGACGGCGTCCTCGGCGGTGGAGGAGCCGGGCTGGCTGGGGCCGTACTCCGAGCTGCAGCCGATCTGCACCAGGCGGGCGCCGCAGCGGCTGCGGCGCAGGGCCTCGCAGACGGTGGCGACGGCGACGGTGTTGTGCCGGGTCAGTTCGCGGGCACCGCCCCGGGTGGTGCCCGCGCAGTTGATGACGACGCCGGGGTGGACCGCGTCGAGGAAGCGGGTGAGGGCGCCGGGGCTGCCACTGGCGAGGTCGAAGCGGACGTCGGCGTCGTCGCCGCGGCCGAGGGCGGTGAGCTGGACGGCGGGGTCGGCGAGCAGACGGTCGGCGACGAAGCGGCCGATGTAGCCGTTGGCTCCGATCAGCAGGACTCTCATCGGACGGCTCCCGGGGCCGAGGTTTCGGGTCGGGAGGTGGTCATGTGGGGTTCTCCTTCAGGGGAGTGATGCGGGGTTCGTCGGCACGGGGGCCGGGCTCGGGAGGGGGTGGGCAGGTTGGGGCGGGTGCGGCCCGGCGCGGAAGGGCGAGTGCGGCCCGACGCGGAAGGGCAGGCGCCGTCCGGCGCGGAAGGGCGGGTGCCGTCCGGCGCGGAAGGGCAGGTGCGGCCCAGCGCGGAAGGGCGGGGCCGGTCACGGTCCGGGCTCCGGTCGCGCGTGGGCCGAGGCTCTGGTGAGGCGCCGGGCCGCGTGGCCCAGCAGGACAAGGGCCCCGGCACCGCAGGCGGCGGTCGGGACGCTGCCGGGGCCCCAGGCGGTGACGAGCGCCTCGACGGGGATGGCCAGCGGGCCGCAGTGCGGGAGGCGGCCGGCGAAGAGACAGGCCAGGGCGGTGGCCTCGGCTGCCGCGGCGGCGGTGAGGACGAGTGCGGGGGCGCGGACGAAGCCGTGCGCGGCGAGCAGACGGGCCGCCAGCAGGAGGGCGCCCAGGGTGAGGACCTCCGGGTAGGCGGGCTCCTCGCCGAGGACGGCACCGGTCAGGGTGAGGAGGGCGGCCAGGGCGCCGAGGAAGAGGACGAAAGTGCCGAACAGCAGGGGCCGTACGGAGGCGGCGAACTCTTTCAGGCCGCGGCTCGTCGCCAGTTTGCGGCGGGCGCCGGTGGTGAACAGGTGGGCGCACCAGATCGCCGGCGCGCAGGCCGCGGCGAGGGCCGGCACGGGGGCGACGGTGACGGGCCAGGGTCCGTCGGCGGCGCCGGTCGGCAGACCGTCGGGGCCGCCGCCGAGGGCCGCGTCGAGGAGTCCGTCACCGAGGGCGGCGTACGCGGCGAGCCAGCAGACCCAGAGCCCGGTGTGGTCGTCGGTGCTCCGCAGCGGCCCGCGTCGGAGCGCCGCGCGCAGAGCCAGCAGGACGGCGAGCGCACCGCCGACGGCGGTGCAGAGGCGGAGCTGCCCTTGGGTGAGGCGCAGTCCGGCGACCGTCGCGGCGCACAGCAGTCCGGGGAGGAGGGACAGGACGGCCCAGGCGGCACGCGGGGGCGCGGGGTGGTCGGAGTCCGCCGAGGGCCCGCGGGTTCCCGGGGCCGCCGGGGTGTCGGCGCCGCGCGGGGCACGGGCGTACATCTCCTCCGCGAGGGAGAAGACGTCCCGGTGGCGGAAGCGGTTGGCGGTCCGGTCGGTGATGCCGTGCGCCTCCAGGCCGGCCGCGATCTCCAACGGGTCCACGGCCCGTTCGCACAGGTCACGGTGCCGGTGCAGCAGCGCCTTCACGGGGTCCGCGCCGAGTCGATGGACGGCCCCGGGCCGCCGCGTCCCGGCGTCCCGCGCCGCCACGTCGGGACGACCGGGAGCCCACGCTGCCGCGTCGGGACCGGCACCGGTGTTCGCGTCCGGCCCAGGCTTCACCGCCGGAACCACCTCCCGCGCCACCCCCGGCCCCGAGTCGGCGAAGGAGTGCGGACCCCGGCCCGCGACCGGGCCCGAGCCCAGGTCCGAACCCCCGTCGAGATACGCCCGCGACCGCTCGTCCCACGCGCCGGGGCTGCTCGGGGCGCCCGGCCGGTCGACGTCACCGAACCCGCCGCCTCCGCTCACCGGACCGCCTCCGTAGCGGAGACCGGGTCCGTCGGCCGGACCGGCGGGTCCATGGCCCAACCGGGGCTGCTCCGGGGAACGAGAGGGTTCGTCGGCTCGGTCCAGCGGCCGGGGAGGTGGGCCTCGGCGGGCGCGGCGAACGGAACGGGTTCGCCGGTGGCGTCGAGGAGGGCGCGGCGGATCGGGGTGCGCGAGAGGATCTCCAGGTAAATGCCGTGAAAGGCCGCGATGTTCTGCTCGACGGTGAACAGTTCGAGGGCGCGGGCGCGGGCGGCGGCGCCCAGTCGCGCACGGCGCGCGGGGTCGCGCAGCAGCGATACGCACGCCTGCGCGAGCGCCCTCGGATCGCGCGGCGGTACGACGAGCCCGGTGCCGCCGATCACCTCCACCACCGCGCCGACGTCCGTGGACACCGTCGCCCGGCCGCAGAACATGGCCTCGACCAGGCCGACGGGGAAGCCCTCGACGACGCTGGAGAGGACGACCAGGGCGCCGGCGGCGTACGCGTCGGCGGCGGACGGCAGTTCCGGGCCGCCGATCTCCTCGAAGGACACCGGGCTGCGGCCGACGGTGTGCGGGCCGCCGGCCTCGTCGGGGAAGAGCCGCGCGGCGAGCGTCCGGCAGTGGGCGAGGTAGGCGGCGCCCTCGGGACCGTCGGGGGCGCCGACGATCCGCAGGCGGGTCCCGGGTCGCGCCTTGCGGATCTCGGCGAAGGCGTGCAGGAGGGACACCAGGTCCTTGGCGGGTCCGACGCGGCCGACCCACACGAGGGCGTCCGGGTAGGCGGCGCTCTCCTGGGCCTCCCCCACCTCGGCGAAGGGGGCCGCGTCCATCCCCGGGTAGACGGTGCGGAGCTTGGCGCGGTCGGCTCCGCAGCGTTCCTGCCAGCGGCGGGCGTGCCCGTTGCCGGGGGTGACGACGGCGGCCCGCCGGTAGGTCTCGGCGGCGAGCCGGCCGTGGAAGGCGGCCAGCAGCGCGCGTACGGCGGGGGTGGTGCGGGGCGCGGTCAGGTAGTGCGCACGGAGCCGCACGCCGTACTCGGTGACCAGCAGGGGGACGCCGAAGAAGTGCCGGGCGAGCAGGCCGGGCAGCGCCGCCGGGCCGCCCGAGGCCGCGTGGCACAGGTCGACCGCGCCGAGGCCGGCGTCGTCGTACCAGTCGAGGGAGAGGGGGCGCAGGGCGCGTTCGAGGTGCGCGGCGACGGCGAGCAGGTCGGGGACGCGCGCCTCGCGTGCCGGGCGCTGGGCGCCGGGGGCGCGACAGGCGCGCTCCAGGGCGCGTACGGCTGTCTCGGAGCGGAGCGCGCCGACCAGGCCGCCCTCGTCGCGGGCGAGTTCGGCGAGCCCGTAGAGGGCGTTGGCGAAACGGTCCGCCTCTACGGCCGACGCGTCCCCCGCGACCCCGGTGGGGCCCGCCGGGCCGGTCGCCGCGGTTCCGCAGAGGACGGCGGCCAGGTCGCCGTAGCACTCGGTGAAGCGCCGGCGTGCGCGCCGGCCGTACCCGACCCCGTCCTCCTCGGCCGTCCACAGCGGCGCGGTGCGCACCCGGCTGACCTGCGGCGGCAGCGGGACCCAGCCTTCGTCCTCCTGGCGCTCACCGCGGCTGAGCGCGTAGACGTCGAACTCGTGCCGGTCGAGCCCGCGCACGAGCCGGTCGCACCAGAGTCCGGCGTCACCGCTCACATACGGATAGCCACCCTCGGTAATCAATCCGATGCGCACGCGTGCACCCCCGATCTCCCGTATGGAAAGCCGCCGTTGGTCCGGCGACTCGCAGCGGGACGAACGTAAGCGGACATGGCGGGGGCGTGCTGGACGGTTGTCCGTCGCACCACCGGAAGGGGTGAACGGTCGTGACTTTCCGGCGCGGAGCGCGTTCGGCCGCGCTAGGCAATCACACAGTCACCGGACGTGACGTTCCGGCCAGGGCATGGGCCGCGCACCGCCCTGGCACCAGCCCGGCCCGGCCCGGCGCGCGGCGGCTCAGTTGTTCGGATACGGCCAGGGGTTGGCGCGGCAGCGGACCCCGTCGTACTCCAGGAACTTGGTCTGCTGCTGCATGACGGGCGCGAGATCGCCGTCCTTGTCGCAGGTCACGTGGTTGTGGCCGAGACGGTGACCGACCTCGTGGTTGATCAGCATCTGGCGGTACGCGTAGATCTTCGCGTCGCCGTACGTCTTGGCGCCCCGCGCCCACCGATAGGCGTTGATCATGACGCGTTCGGTGGCGGCCGAGTCACAGGAGACGTTGTCGACGGTGGTGTCCAGCCCGGACTTGGCGCACCAGTCGGCGGTGGTGCCCGGACTCGCGAGCGTGATCACGAAATCGGGGTGCCCGGAGTGGACGCGCTCGAACGTACGGGCGCCGCTGTGGGCCCAGCTCCGGTCGTCGTTGAGCGTGTCCTGCACGGCACGCGCGAAGAGTTGGCCGTCCAGGCCGAGCCCCTGTTCCACGTCCACGCGGTAGGTGAACTTCTGCCCCTTCCCGGGCGCCTTGGCGATCCCGGGGACCGCGTCGAACTTCCCCGGGCCCTTCAGACCGGCGCTGAGCGGGTAGGTCCGGCTCATTTTCTGCGCGTACGTCAGCGGTGCCTCGGCGCCGGTCGCGCCGGGCCCGGTCACCGCGGACCGGCTCACGCCCGGCGCGGGGACGTGGACGTCGCGCGCCTGGCCGGGGGTCGTCCGGGACCGTACGCCGTCGGCGCGCCCGTCGGTGACCTGTCCGGCGACGACGATCGCCAGCACGGTGGTGACGGCGGCGGCCGCGATGCCGGTGAAGGTACGCGCCTTGCCGCCCTTGTCCGCGTTGGGTGCTCCCGCGTACGCCCCCGCGGGCGGCGCGTCACCGGCGCCGCGCGCCGTGCCGCGGGTGCGGACGGCGTCTTCGGCGGCGCTCCGGTCGGTGGCGGTGGTGCGGGGGCCGGTGGGGGCGCGCGGGGGCGTGCGGGTCGCGAAGGCGTCGTCGTCCGCCCCGAAGGCGTCGAGGTAGTCCTGCCGGGGCACGCCCGGTACGGGCGCCCGCCGCTGCCGCGGAACCGGCGCGCCGGTCGCCTGGCCCGCTCCCGCGTCGGCCCGCCCCCTCAACTCGCCCCAGCCGCCGCCGGTCTCGCGCTGCTCCGGATGCCCGCCGCGCACCTGCGGCACCCCACGCGCGGGGGTACCGTCCGGGAATCTCGGCGCCCCGTGCGGCGGAGTGCCGTCCGGCATCCGCGGCATCCCCCGCGCCGGAGTGCCGTCCGGCACCCGCGGAACCCCCCGAACGGGGGAACCGTCAGCCCTCCGAGGCGCGCCGGTCGCACCAGGCGCGCCAGCCGTGCCAGTTGCCCCAGGAGCACCGGGCCTACCCGGTCCCCCACGAGCAGCCGGCGTCCCCTCGGGTCCCCCCGCCCCCCGTCGCTCGCGTGGTGCGGGAGTGTCCGCGGTGTCGCCGCCCTCGGCCCCCCGGGAGGTCCTGGAGACCTTCGGGGCCGGTCCGCGGCGGCTGTGGCGTCCCACGTCGCGCCTCAGCCTCCTGTGCTGTCGTCGGCGTACCTGTCGTCGGCGTGCCTGTCGTCGGCGTGCCTGTCGTCGGCGGCGGCGGTGTCCGCCGATTCGCCGACGTCCGCGAGGAGTTCGCGGAACGCCGTGGCCACCGTACCGGGATACTCCATCATCGCGACGTGCCCGGCGTCCGGCAGGGTCAGCAGCCGCGAGTCGCGGAAGGCGCGGGCCGCCCGCTGGGCCATGCGATGGCCGACGAGCTTGTCCCGGCCACCATAGATGAGCAGTGTCGGCGCGAGAACCCGCCCGGCCTGGCGCCACAGCCCGTGCTGGCCGCCGACCGTGTAGGCGTTGACTATCCCCCGCGCGGAACGTGCCATCGCGTCCCAGAAGTACGGCAGCCGCTGCCGTCGTTCCATCTCCTCGACCGCGTGCCGGATGCTCTCCTCGGGCACCCGTCCGGGGTCGCCGTAGCACAGGGCCAGCACGCCGCGGACTCGCTGCTCGGCGGTCCAGTCCCGGCTGATCCGGGTGAACAGCGGCACCACCCCGGGCAGCGCCAGCAGCCCCGTCGGCACGGCGGTGCGCTGCACCCGTATCTCCGGGAGGGCGGGCGAGACCAGGGTCAGTGTCCGCACCAGGTCGGGGCGGACCGCGGCCACCCGGGTCACGACCGCGCCGCCGAGCGAGTTGCCGAACAGGTGCACGGGTCCGCGTCCCGACGCGTCGAGGTAGCGGATCACCGCACGCGCGTGTGCCGTGATCGAGTAGTTGCCGTCGTCCGGCGGCGGGGAGTCGCCGAAGCCGGGCAGGTCGACGGCCTCGTTGTCGAGGACGTCGTCCAGCAGGGGCATCAGCGCCGACCAGTTCTGCGAGGAACCGCCGAGGCCGTGCACGTACAGGGCGGGCGGCAGTCCTTCGCGGCCCGGTGTTCTCGACCGCACCGTCAGGGTGATGCCGGGCAGGCGCACCGACCTCAGCCGCTCGCCCTCCGCGATCCGGACGGCCGCGGCCCGCGGCAGCACGGCGTCGGGCGGCACGGACGGCAGCTCAGTCGAAGACATACGAAAATATTACGAGACGATCACGCACTTGGTTCACGTGTTCGACATCACAACGGTGGTGCCGAGTGGCGCCGGGCGGGTACTGAGGGTCACACACGCGCCCGCCGGTCCCGATGACATGGCGTCCGGACCGCATGGCATCCGGATCGGGTGTCTCCTAGGCTCGGACAGAGGGCACCCGCGTGTGGTCCCTGCATTCCCAGGGACGTTCGCATGAAAGGAGCCCAGCATGGCCATCGACCCCACCGACCCCGACACCTTCCGGGACGACGCGGCACAGGAGCCCCCGGAGGTCGGCGTCGAGGCGCCCGACGCCGACGCCGCGGAGCAGCAGGCGGACATCGCGCCGGACCGCGACGACCCGCTGACCGGTGTGGACCCCGACCGCGCCAGCGAGGCCGACCTCGCGGAGCAGGCCAGGGTCGTCACCCTCGACGAGGACGACTACCGCTGAACCGCCCGCGGAAGGCGCCGCCCGTCGCAAGAAGAGGCCGATCACTGCCCGGCGTGGACCGACCTGAAACCAATTGGGTGGCTATCGCCGCCGTCCGGTCCGTGAAATTCTGCGCTCGCACCGCGCGCACCAGGGTTACCGAAAAGTACGATGGCGGCGCGGCGCACACCGCACTTGGACGACTTTGGGAGGCGGCGTGACAGCCATCGAGCAGACAGAGGCGGTACGCCCGCGGGGCACACGCCTGCCGCGCCGTGCCCGACGCAACCAGCTTCTGGGCGCCGCGCAGGAAGTCTTCGTGGCCCAGGGCTACCACGCGGCCGCGATGGACGACATCGCCGAGCGCGCCGGGGTCAGCAAGCCGGTGCTCTACCAGCACTTCCCGGGCAAGCTCGACCTCTACCTCGCGCTGCTGGACCAGCACTGCGAGTCGCTGATCCAGTCCGTGCGCAACGCGCTGGCCTCGACGACCGACAACAAGCAGCGCGTCCGCGCCACGATGGACGCCTACTTCGCGTACGTCGAGGACGACGGCGGCGCCTTCCGCCTGGTGTTCGAGTCGGACCTGACCAACGAGCCCGCCGTGCGCGAGCGCGTCGACAAGGTGACCAACGAGTGCGCCGAGGCGATCTGCGAGGTCATCGCCGAGGACACCGGCCTCTCCCGCGCGGAGTCGATGCTGCTGGCCTCGGGCCTCGGCGGGCTCGCGCAGGTGGTGGCCCGCTCCTGGCTGCACAGCGACCGCAGCGTGCCGCGCGACCAGGCGGTGCAGTTGCTCGCCTCGCTGGCCTGGCGGGGCATCGCCGGCTTCCCGCTGCACGGGACCGACCAGCCGCACTGAGCCTCCGGAGCCGTCAGCCGCACCGAGCCCACCGGAGCCGTCCGGCCGGTCTGTTCCCGCCGGCTGTTCGCTCGTGGCGTTCTCGGGCGGAGCGTGTACGTCCCCTCACCGGGCTAATGTGTGCTGGGTACGGCGCGGAAGGTCGCGCACTTCACTGACCGTCGGAGGGACATAGCCGTGGAGGTCAAGATCGGCGTGCAGCACGCGCCGCGCGAGATCGTTCTGGAGAGCGGTCAGAGCGCCGATGAGGTCGAGCACGCGGTGGCCGAAGCGCTGGCCGGCAAGTCGCAGTTGCTGAGCCTCGTGGACGAGCACGGCCGCAAGGTGCTGGTCCCCGCCGAGCGCCTCGCGTACGTCGAGATCGGTGAGCCGGCCCCGCGCAAGGTGGGCTTCGGCGCGCTGTAGCAGTCGCGTCATCGGACGGGAAGGGCCCGGCGGTCGAGCACCGCCGGGCCCTTCCGTCTGCTTCGCGGCGCCGCCGTCCGCTTACACGAACGGGGCACAACTCCCCCACAGGGGATGATTGCATTCCGCAGGTCAGGGGTATGACGACTGGGACCGTTCGGGCAGGCCGGCCGCGTGGGAGGGACCCCGACATGCTCCTGGAAGTGCTCTTGGCCGCGATGCTCGGCCTGGCCCTCGCCTGGGCCGCCGTCCACCGCCTGCCGCACCGTCTCCCGGCCCGCGTCCTCGTCCTGCCGACGGGCGTCGCCGGGGCCCTGTTCGGGGCGTTCGTCACGCACAGCGCGCTCGGTGCGGGCAGTCTGCTGGTGGTCCTGCTGGGCTCGGCGGTCGTCTCCTCGGCCTCCCTGTCGCTCCTGCTGCGCCCCGCGGGCAGGCTCCGCGGCCGATCGGCCACCGCCTGACCGGCCGCGGGCCCCCGTCCGACCGAGCATCCGCCGGAAGGCCCGCACCGCACACCGGTCCGGGCCGCGCCTTTCCTCAGGCCGCGAGGCCCAGGGCCGCCATCCGCTTGGTGTGGGCCTCGGTGATGCGGGAGAACATGCGGCCGACCTCCGCCAGGTCGAAGCCGTCCGCGACCCCGCCCACCAGCATCGTCGACAGGGCGTCCCGGTCGGCGACCACCCGCTGGGACTGCGACAGGGCCTCGCCCATCAGCCGCCGCGCCCACAGCGCCAGCCGCCCGCCCACGCGCGGCTCCGCGTCGATCGCCGCCCGCACCTTCTCCACGGCGAAACCGGCGTGCCCGGTGTCGTCCAGCACCGCCAGCACCAGCTCGCGGGTGTCGGTGTCGAGCCGGGCCGCGACCTCCCGGTAGAAGTCGCTGGCGATGGAGTCGCCGACGTACGCCTTGACGAGCCCCTCCAGCCAGTCCGAGGGGGCCGTCTGCTTGTGGAAGCCGTCGTAGGCGGCGACGAAGGGCTCCATCGCGCCCGTGGGCTCCTCACCGATCTCGGCGAGCCGGCCGCGCAGCCGCTCGAAGTGGTGGAACTCCGCCGACGCCATCTTCGCCAGCTCCGCCTTGTCCGCCAGCGTCGGCGCCAGCTTGGCGTCCTCCGCGAGCCGTTCGAACGCCGCCAGCTCGCCGTAGGCCAGCGCGCCGAGCAGATCCACGACCGCGGCGCGGTACTGCGGGTCGGCGGAGGCGCTCGCCCAGTCCCGGGCGGCGACCCCGGTCCGCGGGGCGGGGGCGGAGGCTTCGGCGGCGGTGCCAGGCTTGTCAGAGCTCGTCATGCAGCGCACAATAGCCCGCCCGTCGCGGGACGGAAGGGCCTGGTCAACCACTGGTCGGCCACTCGCCGGCCGGTGTGACGACGACTACGTGACGAATTCGGCCATCGCGTGTGCGCGAATCCGGGGTATGGTGGTAATGCGCCTGCCGAGTATGTGACGTACGGGTACGTGACGTCTTCGACGGGCCGCAAGCATGAGGATGCCCGGTCGGAGGCCCGATCGGCTCCGACCCGACAGCCCTCCCGGCCGTCCACCACGGTGTGGACGGCAGCCCGGAGGGGGACCCTCAGCGGTTCGAGCGCTAGAGCGTCGGCAGAGGTCCCGTGTCCACGGCTGGCCCCTGAGGCAAGCCGACGTCCCCGGCACGGTCCGGCACGACCCCCGCGCTCGCCTCGCACCGCGCACACAGAAGAGGCAGCACCCTGACTACGACGTTCCGATCCCTCGGAATTCTCCCCGAGACCGCCGAAGCCCTCGAAGCCGTCGGCATCGTCAACCCGTTCCCCATCCAGGAGATGACGCTCCCCGTGGCCCTGACGGGCACGGACGTCATCGGCCAGGCCAAGACCGGCACCGGCAAGACGCTGGGCTTCGGCCTGCCGCTCCTGGAGCGCGTCACCGTCCCCGCCGACGTCGAGGCCGGCCGCGCCGCCCCCGAGGCGCTCACCGACGCCCCCCAGGCCCTCGTCGTCGTGCCCACCCGCGAGCTGTGCCAGCAGGTCACCAACGACCTGCTGACCGCCGGCAAGGTGCGCAACGTGCGGGTCGTCGCGATCTACGGCGGCCGGGCGTACGAGCCCCAGGTCGAGGCCCTCAAGCAGGGCGTCGACGTGGTCGTCGGCACCCCGGGCCGGCTGCTGGACCTGGCGGGCCAGAAGAAGCTGAACCTGAAGCACATCAAGTCGCTCGTCCTGGACGAGGCCGACGAGATGCTCGACCTGGGCTTCCTGCCCGACGTCGAGAAGATCATCAACATGCTGCCGGCCAAGCGCCAGACCATGCTGTTCTCGGCGACCATGCCGGGCGCGGTCATCGGTCTCGCCCGCCGCTACATGTCGCAGCCCACCCACATCAGCGCCACCTCGCCGGACGACGAGGGCACCACGGTGGCGAACACCAAGCAGTTCGTCTACCGCGCGCACAACATGGACAAGCCCGAGATGGTCGCGCGCATACTGCAGGCCGAGGGCCGGGGACTGGCCATGGTCTTCTGCCGCACCAAGCGCACCGCGGCCGACCTCGCCGACCAGCTCCAGCAGCGCGGGTTCGCGGCCGGCGCGGTCCACGGCGACCTCGGCCAGGGCGCCCGCGAGCAGGCGCTGCGCGCCTTCCGCAACGGCAAGGTGGACGTGCTCGTCTGCACCGACGTCGCCGCCCGCGGCATCGACGTCGAGGGCGTGACCCACGTCATCAACTACCAGTGCCCGGAAGAGGAGAAGACGTACCTGCACCGCATCGGCCGCACCGGCCGCGCGGGCGCGAAGGGTACGGCGATCACGCTGGTCGACTGGGACGACATCCCCCGCTGGCAGTTGATCAACAAGGCGCTGCGGCTCGACTTCAACGACCCGCCGGAGACGTACTCCACCTCCCCGCACTTCTACGCCGAACTCGGCATTCCCGACGGCACCAAGGGCCTGCTGCCCCGTGCCGAGCGCACCCGCGCCGGGCTGGCGGCCGAGGAGCTGGAGGACCTGGGCGAGCCCGGTGGCCGCGGGGCGCGTGGGCGCGGTGGCCGGGGCGGCCGGGACGAGTCCCGTCCCGCCGACCGCGAGCGTCCGGCCCGTACGCCGCGCAGCCGCCGCCGTACGCGCGGCGGAGCCCCGCTGGACGCGGCGCCGGCCGAACCGACCGCCGCCGCTGCCGCTCCGGTGGAGGAGGCGGCCGACGCGCCGCGCACCCTGCGCCGCCGCCGTCGTACGCGCGGCGGAGCCCAGCCCCAGGCCCAGTCGCCGGTGACGGCCGCGACGCCGGCCGACTCTCCCGCGCCGGAGGCCGCCGAGGCGGCTCTGGCCACGGCGGAGGGTTCGGTTCCGGAGTCCGTCGAGGTCGCCGAGGCGAAGCCGCGCCGCCGCCGTACCCGCAAGTCGGCGGAGACGCCGGCCGAGGCACGGGAGACGGCACCGGTCCTGGACGAGGCCCCGGCCGCCGAGGTCGTCGCGCCGGTCGGGGAGGCGCCCGTCGCCGCCCCGCGCCGCCGCACCCGCAAGGCGGCGGCGGAAGCCGCCGTCGACACGGCCGAGGGCACGACCGCCGAGGCTCCGGAGCCCGCGCAGCCGCGCCGCACCCGGAAGAAGACGGCCGCCGCGCCGGCCACGACCGAGGCCGCCGCCGACGCGGTGGACACGGCCGAGGGCGCGGAGACCAAGCCCAGGACCCGCCGCACCCGCAAGACCGCCGCCACCGCCGAGACGGCCACCGCCACGGCGGAGACGGCCACCGTCACCGCGGAGACCACCGCCGGCATCCCGGCGCAGGCCGCGCAGGAGCCGGAGGCCGCCCCGCGCCGCCGCACCCGCAAGGCCACGGCCACCGCCGAGGCGGCTGTCGACACGGCCGAGGGCACGGAGGCCAAGCCCAAGGCCCGCCGCACCCGCAAGGCCGCGGCGGCCCCGGAGACGGCGGCGGACACCGCAGCGGACACGGCGACCGCCGAGGCCAAGCCGCGCCGCACCCGCAAGGCCACCGCCACCGCCGAGGCGGCTGTCGACACGGCCGAGGGCACGGAGGCCAAGCCCAAGGCCCGCCGCACCCGCAAGGCCGCCGAGGCCCCGGAGACGGCGGCGGACACCGCAGCGGACACGGCGACCGCCGAGGTCAAGCCGCGCCGCACCCGCAAGGCCACCGCCACCGCCGAGACGGCGGCCGGCATCCCGGCGCAGGCCGCGCAGGAGCCGGAGGCCGCCCCGCGCCGCCGCACCCGCAAGGCCACGGCCACCGCGGCGGAGGCGGCCACCGAGGGCGCGGAGGCCAAGCCCAAGGCCCGCCGCACCCGCAAGACCGCGGCGGCCCCGCAGTCCACGGACACCGTGGAGGACTGACCCGGGGAGCCCCTCTCCCACCCGTCGGCCCGGTTCCGCCCCCAGCGGAGCCGGGCCGACGGCGTTCTCCGCTCCCCCGCGCGAACCCCCGAGCGAACCCGCGAGCGTCACCGCCCGGCGCCCCTCACCAGGCACTCCAACGCGCCCGCCCCTCCCCCCAACCCGCCCCTCCCCGCCCGATTCCCGCCCGATACGCTCACCCCGTGAGCAGTAACGCCGCCTTCGCCCCGCCGCCCGACGCGCGTGCGTACCCGCTGCGGACCGCCCGGGGTGAGTTCGCCGTCGTCGATTCGCCCGTGGCCGACGGGGTGGAGGCGCGGGGGACGGTGCTGATGCTGCCCGGGTTCACGGGGAGCAAGGAGGACTTCACGCTGCTGCACGAGCCGCTCGCGGCGCGCGGGTACCGTACCGTCGCCGTCGACGGGCGCGGCCAGTTCGAGTCCGGCGGGCCCGAGTACGACGAGTCCGCGTACGCCCAGCCGGAACTGGCCCGGGACGTGCTCGCGCAGGCCGCCGCGCTCGGCACCCCGGTGCATCTGCTCGGGCACTCGCTCGGCGGGCAGATCGCCCGCGCCGCCGTACTGCTCGACCCGGCGCCCTTCCGGTCCCTCACCCTGATGTCCTCGGGCCCGGCGCGGATCTCGGCCTCCCAGCGACAGCGCGTGAAGCTGCTGCGGGACGCGCTCGCGGTGATGACGATGGCCGAGGTGCTGGAGACGGTGCGGGCCATGGGTCCGCCCGAGGAGGTCGGCGGCCCCACCCGGGGACCGGACGAGGAGGAGCACCTGCGGCGCCGCTGGCTGGGCACGAAACCCGCGCAACTGCTCGCCAGCGGACGCCAGTTGTGCACCGAGCCCGACCGCGTCGCCGAACTGGCCGCCGTACCACTGCCCATGCACGTGCTGTCGGGCGAGCGTGACGAGACCTGGCCGGTGCCGCTGCTGGACGACATGGCCGTACGCCTCGGCGCGCGCCGGAGCGTCATCGCCGGCGCCGAGCACTCCCCCAACACGGACCGGCCGCTGCCGACCGCCGCCGCCCTCGCCGACTTCTGGGACGACAGGCCCTAGTACTGCGTCTGCACGTACTCCCAGAACCCGTCCCGCAGCGCGCGCCGCAGGTCGGCCTGGCCGCGCAGGGAGTACTGGAGCAGCCCCTCGGCCTCGACCAGCAGGTCCTGGTCGACCGAGCCGGGCAGGTAGGGGTGGCCGGGGAGGAGTTCGGCGAGGGCCTCGCGGCCCCGGGCGGCCAACCACTTCGCGCCGATCTGCGCGCCGACGAAGCGGACGTCCTCCCGGGCCGGCCGGGCCAGGCCGGTGCCCTCGTACGCGGCGACGGTGCGCCGGGAGACGTACGGCTTGAAGAAGTCCAGGTCGAAGGTGCGCTGGCTGTCGACCTCCCAGAGCAGCGGGTCGGCCTGGTTGCGGCCCTCGGGGGCCTCGACGCCCCAGAGGTGGACGCGGGCGCCGTACCCCTGGGCGGCCTCGACGGCGGAGACCAGGTCCTCGTCGCCGCCGAGCAGGGCCGCGTCGCTGATGGCGCGGTGCCGGGCGAGGGACTCCAGGTCGGAGCGGATGAGGGAGTCGACGCCCTTCTGCTGGTTGTTGGCGTTGAGGTTGCCCAGCCGGACCTTCACGTCGGGCAGTTCGGCGATGGACTGCTGCTCGGCGGTGTGGATGCGGCGCCGGGCGCCGTCGTACCAGTAGACGCGGAGCAGTCTGCTGTCCGCGAAGATGGTGCGGGCCTTGTCGATGAGGGCCTCGATGAGTCCCTCGGCGTCCAGGTCGAAGGCGCGCCGGTCCTCGGTTCCGGCGACCAGCCGTCCCGCCGCCGCGTAGAGGTATCCCGCGTCGACGAAGATCGCGTGGGTCGAGGGCGTCTTCGCCACCTCGGCGAGCATGCGCTGGAGCAGCTCGTTGGTGTGGTCGATGCGGGCGCGCAGGGACGCGAGGTCGTCGTTCATTGCCTCCTATTGTCCCGGTGGTCACGCTGCGAACACAACCGGTCCCGGTCGGTCTTGATCGAATGGGACAGCACACCGCGCGGGCTGTACTTACCCGTTAGTAGTTAGACGTTCGAAAAATTTCTTTAGCGTAGGGAATGTTCGTAACACGAACCCGGTTGACTACGTACGTGCACCCCGGGCACCGATGATCCGGGCGCGCACCCAGTAGTTCTCCTCAGGAGGATGACCAGAACAAGGGAGAGGCCATGCGCTTCGAAATCATGCGACTCGACGATGTCGACGGAACGCCCGTGGACACCACCGTCGTGGACGCCGCCTCTGTGAACCGCATCGTTCAGCAGGCCGCCGCCGTCGGGCAGCGCCTGTGGATCCGCCCGGCCGGGACCTCGGCCTCGTAGCGCGGACCGCCCGCACCCGTACCGGGACCCCCGCACGCGCCTCGCGTGCGGGGGTCCCGTGCGTCAGGCGCCCTGGATCACCTGCGTGATCCCGTTGATGATCTGCTGCACGGCGATCGCGGAGAGCATCATGCCCGCGAGCCGGGTCACCAGCACCACACCGCCGTCCTTGATGACGCGGATGATCAGCAGCGAGTACCGCATCACCAGCCAGAGCACCACGTGGATGGCGAGGATCGCCGACCAGACCGACACCTGGGTGGTGACGCTGTGGGCCTTCTGCACGGCGAGGATGACCGAGACGATCGCGCCGGGCCCGGCGAGCAGCGGCATGCCCAGCGGTACGAGGGCGACGTTGACGTCCTTGGTCTGCTTCGGCTCGTCGGTCTTGCCGGTGAGCAGGTCCAGCGCGATCAGCAGGAGGAGCAGCCCGCCCGCGATCATCAGGGCGGGCACGGAGACGTGCAGGTAGTTCAGGATCTGGTGGCCGAGGAGCCCGAACACGGTGATCACGCCACCGGCCACGCAGACGGCCTGGAGGGCCATGCGCCGCTGTACCGCGCCGGGCCGGCCGGCGGTCAGGGCGAGGAAGATCGGGGTGATCCCCGGGGGGTCCATGATGACAAAAAGGGTCAGGAAGAGTGAGCCGAAGACGGCGACGTCGAACATGAGTGAGCTACTGGCCTTGCGGTGGTACGGGTGCGAACGGGCGGGGCGGGGTCTCAGGCTCCGCCGGCTCCGGGCACCGGGAAGGCGCCGAACGCCCGCCGCGTGATCTCCCCGTACACCTCGGGGTCGGTCGTGTACTCGCCGAGGACGCAGGTCTTGCGGCTGCCGTGGTAGTCGCTGGACCCGGTGACCAGCAGTCCCAGCTCCTTGGCGAGGCCGCGCAGCCGCGCCCGGGTGTCGGGGTCGTGGTCCATGTGGTCGACCTCGATGCCGTCCAGCCCGGCGGCGGCCAGCTCGGCGATCCTCGGCTCCGGGACCGTACGCCCGCGCTTGGCGGCGGCCGGGTGGGCGAAGACGGCGACGCCGCCCGCGCCCTTGATCATCCGGATGGCGTCGAAGGGGTCGGTCTCGTGCTTCTCCACGAAGGCCCGGCCGCCGTCGGCCAGCCAGTCCTCGGTGAAGGCGTCGCCCACGGTGGGGACGACGCCGAGTTCGACGAGGGCCGAGGCGACGTGCGGCCGCCCGACCGAACCGTCCCCGGCGATCCGGGCGACCTGCTCCCAGGTGACCGGCACGCCCAGTTCGTTGAGCTTGGCGACCATGCCCCGGGCGCGCGGCACCCGGTCGTCCCGGACCAGCTCGCGCTCGGCGAGCAGCGTCGGCTCCTCGGGGTCGAAGAGGTAGGCCAGCATGTGCATGCTGACGCCGTCGATCCGGCAGGACAGTTCGGCGCCGGTGACCAGCGTCAGCCCCTCGGGCAGCGCGGCGATCGCCTCGGCGTGCCCGCGGGTGGTGTCGTGGTCGGTCAGCGCGACGACGTCCAGCCCGGCCGCGGCGGCGTTGCGCACCAGCTCGGCCGGGGTGTCCGTCCCGTCGGACGCGGTGGAGTGGCAGTGCAGGTCGATGCGCACGGCGGACTCCAGAGGACGACGGGGGGAACGGGACGCTCAAGGATAACCGGACAACCGCACTGCCCAACTGTCCGGCGAGGGCGCTACGGCTCCAGCAGCCTCGGCGACAGCGCCCCGCACGGCACCAGCTCCACCTCGGCCCCGGCGTCCCGCAGGTCCGTCAGCACCAGTTCGTCGTACATCAGCAGTCCCGACTGCTCGGGCCAGACCACGGCCCACAGCCACATGCCGAGCGCCTCGCCGGCGAAGACGGCCCGGTCGGGCGGGGCGCCGGAGACGTGCCAGAGCGGGGTGGGGCGGCCGGCGGCGAGGACCTTGGCCTGGGGCGGCTTCTCGACGTCCATGCAGGGGCCGGGGTCGGGGCCGTCGATGCCGGCGTACCGGGCGCCGAGGCCGACGCCGAGTTCCTCGGCGACCAGGATCAGCTCGCCCATGCCGCCGACGGGACCGGGGCCGGAACAGGCCACCGCCGTCGCGCGTCCGCCGCTGCGGTCGTCGCCCGCGCAGGCCACGCCCGTGAAGAGCCAGCCGACCGGCAGCGGCCAGGGCATCCACACCGGTACCTGGGTGCGGTGCACCACGACGTCCAGGGCTTCGACACTGGGCGGTATCACGGGCTGGACCGGATGCACACCGCCGTGCAGGTCGCAGTGCCAGGCATCGGCGAAGAGACCGGGAGCCCTGACCCGGCCACCGCACTTCGGGCAACTGGGTTCGCCCCTCATAGCGCCCCACGGTCCTACCCCGGCTTCCTCCCGTCAAGGACGATCACCCATCCGGGCGGCGGCCCCGGTCGGCCGCCGACCGGCGGGAACTAGATGCATCTTGCACTAATTAGTCGATCTAACTTATCGTGTGCAAATACCAACCATCTCCCCGCCGGAACGTCCCGATTGGAGCCAGCATGGACCCCTTCGACGCCGGGGCGGGCAGCATCCTGCGGCAGCCCAAGGCCGTGTGGGCGACGGCCGGCGCGTCCGTCGTCGCCTTCATGGGCATCGGACTCGTCGACCCGATCCTGCCGTCCATCGCCGAGGGCCTGGACGCCACCGCCAGTCAGGTCTCCCTCCTGTTCACCTCCTACTTCCTGATCACCGCCGTCGCGATGCTGGTCACCGGGTTCGTCTCCAGCCGGATCGGCGGCCGGAAGACCCTGCTGCTCGGCCTCGCCTTCGTCGTGGTCTTCGCGGGCCTGGCGGGCACCTCCGACACGGTCGGCCGGCTCGTCGGCTACCGGGCCGGCTGGGGCCTGGGCAACGCGCTGTTCGTCTCCACCGCGCTCGCCGTCATCGTCGGCGCGGCGGCGGGCGGCAGCGCCGCCGCGATCCTGCTGTACGAGTCCGCCCTCGGCCTCGGCATGGCCTGCGGCCCGCTGCTGGGCGCGCTGCTGGGCGACGCCAGTTGGCGCTACCCCTTCTTCGGCACCGCGTTCCTGATGGCCGTCGGCTTCCTGTGCATCACGGCGTTCCTCAAGGAGCAGCCGAGGCCCGCCCGGAAGACCTCGCTGCTCGACCCGCTCAGGGCGCTCGGCCACGGCGGCCTGGCCTCGGCCGCGGTCTCGGCGTTCTTCTACAACTACACGTTCTTCACCGTGCTGGCCTTCACGCCGTTCGTGCTGGACATGACGCCGTACAGGTCCGGTGCGGTGTTCTTCGCCTGGGGTGTGCTGCTCGCCGTGTTCTCGGTGCTGGTGGCGCCGCGGGCGCAGGCGCGGTACGGCTCGCTGAGGGTGCTGGGCGGCTCACTGGTGCTGCTCGCCGCGGACGTGCTGGTCCTCGGCTACGGCGGCCACACCGCGGCCGTCGTCTGCACGATCCTGTCCGGCGCCTTCATCGGCGTGAACAACACCGTCTACACCGAGCTGGCCCTCGGCGTCTCGGACGCCCCGCGTCCGGTGGCGAGCGCCGGCTACAACTTCGTGCGCTGGTTCGCCGCCGCGGCGGCCCCGTACTTCGCGCCGAAGATCGAGGAGTGGACCGACGTCCACGTCCCGTTCGTGGTGGCGGCGGTCACCGCGGTGCTGGGCGCGCTGGTGGTCCTCGTACGGCGCCGGGCCCTCACCCTGCGGGCCGAGGAGCTGGAGCCGGGGCACGCGGCCGAGGACGGGGTCACGGTCTTCGCCGACCGGGCCGGCGCGGCCGGGCGCGTCAACTGACCGGCCTCCACCGGCCGTTGGTGACCTGCGTCACTCCAGCGGTACGGACCGGCGGACGGGGTCGCGCAGGTCCGTGCCGTGGCTCAGCCAGCGCTCCTGGAGGGCCGCCGCGCCGTGCACCCGCTTCCAGGCGGCCTCGTTGGGCGTCATCGGCAGCAGCGGCAGGAACCGCACGGGGTCCAGCGGCGCGGCCAGCTCCAGGTCCTCGACCAGGCCGCCCGGCTCGGCCACCAGCACCGAGGTGAACGGGGCGCCCGGCCACAGCGGCTCACCGACGTCCAGCGAGGCACCGGGAGCCACGACCACGCCCTCGACCTGCGGGGACGCGGCCAGCACGGCGAGCGGGCGGAGCACCTTGTCGGTGTCGGCGCGCCCCGCGCGGACCGTCAGGACCAGCTCGGCGCGGGGCCCGGCGACCGGGTCGGCGAGGAGCGCGGCGGGGTCGGCCATGGGAGCGGCGGACATGCCGAGGGTGGCGTACCGGACGAGTTCCCCCTCGCCGAAGCGGAGCACCTCGATGCGGTCCGTGCCGAGGAAGGTGACCGCCGCCCGCGCGTCCGGCTCGCCCAGCGCGCCGCGCAACCGGGCCTCGACCAGAGGAAGAACATCAGCCATGCGGCGAGCATAGAACTCGTCGTGAAGAGGCAAAGCGGCGCCTTGACACACGGAGCGGCTGATACTCTGAGCCGGTGGTTCGGGGCAGCACGCAGAAGCGTCCTGATCAAGCCCCGACGCTGTGAAGAAGACTCCCCTACGGGGAACCCCGCTAAACGAGGGGGAATCAACCGTCCCTCACGAGGGACCGGCCGGAGGAGGTGGGGCTGGCATGGACCGAAGTCGACCGTGCAGTACCACCCGCTCTTCCGGCCGCTGACGCGCCGCACCGCGTTCCCCGGTTCCCCCGGTTTTTCCCCGGTCGCGGCCTCAGGTCAGTCGCGCGCTTTCCCGCGGAAGAGCACTTCGTCTCGTAGTGAACCAGCAGCGAAGCCCGCCACCGCGACGGTGGGGTGCTCCCCGCTTTGTGGACGCGCCAACAGCGTGGTCTGGACGTCCTCATTCCGGGTGGTTCCACCCGTCGCCGGCGCCGTTCGCTGCCCGTAGCGAAGGAGCCTGCCATGTCGATGATCCGTGACCTGCGCGCCGCGGTCCGCCCGTCCCGCGTCTCCCTGCGCAAGGACACCGGTGCCTACGACACCACCCGCGACCCGGCGACGGCCTCCGCCGTCGTCGACTGCGCCGTCTACCGCGACGGCCGGCGCCTTCGCACCGAGGCGCCGCTCGGACCGCACGAGGCGATGCGCCTGGTGCGCCGCGACGGCGGGTTCGTCTGGATCGGCCTGCACGAGCCGACCGAGGACGAATTCGCCGGTATCGCCCGGGAGTTCGGGCTCCACCCGCTGGCCGTGGAGGACGCCGTCCAGGCCCACCAGCGGCCCAAGCTGGAGCGCTACGACGACTCCCTGTTCACCGTCTTCAAGACGATCCACTACATCGACCACGACCGGCTCACCGCCAACAGCGAGGTGGTGGAGACCGGTGAGGTCATGTGCTTCACCGGCCGGGACTTCTTCATCACCGTCCGGCACGGCGGGCAGGGCTCCCTGCGCGCCCTGCGCCACCGCCTCCAGGACGACCCCGAGCTGCTGCTCAAGGGTCCCTCGGCGGTGCTGCACGCCATCGCCGACCACGTCGTCGACGGGTACATCGCGGTCGCCGACGCCGTGCAGGACGACATCGACGAGGTCGAGACCGAGGTCTTCTCGCCGGGCCGCAAGGGCAGCCCGCGCGGCACCGACGCCGGGCGGATCTACCAGCTCAAGCGCGAGGTGCTGGAGTTCAAGCGGGCGGTGTCGCCGCTGCTGCGGCCCATGCAGTTGCTCAGCGAGCGGCCGATGCGGCTGATCGACCCGGACATCCAGAAGTACTTCCGGGACGTCGCCGACCACCTCGCCCGGGTCCAGGAGCAGGTCGTCGGCTTCGACGAACTGCTGAACTCCATCCTCCAGGCCAACCTCGCCCAGGCGTCCGTCGCGCAGAACGAGGACATGCGGAAGATCACCTCATGGGCGGCGATCATCGCCGTACCGACGATGGTGTGCGGGGTGTACGGCATGAACTTCGATCACATGCCCGAACTGCACTGGCGGTTCGGCTATCCGGTGGTCCTCGGCGTCACCGTCGCCATCTGTGTCGGCATCCACCGCGCGCTCAAGCGCAACGGCTGGCTGTGAGCCGCCTCGCTAGGCTGGGCCCATGACAAGCGAGCTGCTCCAGCGGGCCCTGATCGAGGAGGCCACCAAGAAGTCCGGTCTCGTCTGGGTCGGGGCCCCCGGCGTCCCGGCCCGCGCGCTGTGGCACGTCTGGCACGAGGGCGCGGCCTGCGTGGTCGGCGACGGCCCCGGCGAGCAGCCGCTGCCGGGGCTGGCCGACGGCGGTACCGCCGAGGTCACCGTGCGCAGCAAGGACAAGGGCGGCCGGCTGGTCACCTGGCCGGCGCGGGTGGTGGAGCTGGTCTCGGGCTCCGAGGCATGGCAGGCGGCGGTCGCGGAGCTGAAGGGCAAGCGGCTCAACGCCCCCGACGGCGAGGCGGCGGTGCGGCGCTGGGCGCGGGAGTGCCGGGTGCTGCGGCTGGAGCCGGCCGGCGCGACCGCGCCGCTGCCCGACGGGTCGCTGGCCGAGGCCCCGCTGCCGACCCCGGCGACGACCCGCGCCCCGGTCCCGGCGGCCCTGCCGAAGCTCCTGTTCAAGCGCCGCGGACGCGGGTAGCCGGCCGGCGTCCAGAACCTGTCGTTCGGATCGGGTCGCAGGGAATCCGCTGCGCCTCGTCATGCATGCCGGTGAACGGGGCCAGGTGCGTGCGGATGCGAGGCGGAGGCGGGCGGCGACGCGGAGCGTCGACAACCGACGACAACGCCGCGGACGCGCGTGCCGGGCCCCGCGTCCGCGGGCTGATCCGAACGACAGACCCTAGGACGTCGGCAGTTCCTTGCCGTAGTCCAGGGTCTCGTCCTGGGGCGGCTCGGCCAGGCGGAAGTCCTTGTTCCACTCCGAGAAGCGCAGCGTGCCCGCGCTGCCCGCGCGCACCAGCTTCAGCGGGTACGGCGTGCCCTCCAGGGAGACGTCCAGCGAGCCGCCCGAGCCCTGGCCGCCGCTGATCCGGACGGTGCGCACGCCCGCCTGCTCGTGCCGCCCGTCCGTCTTGACCGTGCCGTGCAGCGTCAGCAGCCCGTCCAGGAGGACGTCCTTGTCCGTGAACCCGCTGAACTTCTGGTACGAGGGGTCGCCCTGCGGCACCTTCACGTACTTGCCGGCCAGCTTGTCCGCCGCGGCGGCGTCCGCGTCCCCGGCGTCATGGCTCCAGAAGCCGGCGTCGGCCTTGAGGAAGAGCTGCTCGCCGATCCGCAGCAGCCGGAACGTCGCCCCCTTGGAGGTGACCGACCCGGTGCCGCCGTCGGACTTCAGCCGCATGTCGAGCGTGTACGTGCTGCCGCGGGTCGACACCGTGCCGTGCAGCCGGACCGCGTCGGCGGCGTCGGCGGCGGCCCGGGTCTTCGCCTGGATCTCGGCGGCGGACAGCTTGCCGACGCCGTTGGTGCCCGCGTCCGGGTCCTCGCCGCCGCCGCATCCCGTCAGGCCCGCTCCCGTCACGGCCAGCGCGCACGCCACGCCCGCCAGAGCGGCCCTGGGGGTTCGGCGCCGGGAAGTCGCAGTCACAGGTGGGGCTGCCTTTCTGACGGAGGTCCGATGCGGCGTACGGCAGCGTACCGGTGCCGTGAGCGGCCGGCGGTGCGGGTCCGTCCGGACCGGCCGCCAGGGCGGACCCGTACGGTACGGGCTAGCCTGAAGGCCGTCCGAGCGGGCAATTCGGTAAAGGGACACCACACGCACCAGCCCTAACGCGTCACGCGTGACCGTCAGAGAAAAGGAGCCGCGGCCATGGCAGCGGGCGCCCCCCGGATCTTCGTCTCGCACCTCGCCGGCGTCGCCGTCTTCGACCCCAACGGCGACCAGGTGGCCCGGGTGCGCGACCTGGTCGTCATGCTCCGCGTGGGACGCAAGCCCCCGCGGCTGCTGGGCCTGGTCGCCGAAGTCGCCACCCGGCGCCGCATCTTCCTGCCCATGACCCGGGTCACCGGCATCCAGTCCGGGCAGGTCCTCAGCACCGGCGTGCTCAACGTGCGGCGCTTCGAGCAGCGGCCCACCGAGCGGCTGGTCTTCGGCGAACTCCTGGACCGCCGGGTGACGCTCACCGAGACCGGCGAGGAGGTCACCGTGCTGGACCTGTCGGTGCAGCAGTTGCCGGCCCGCCGGGACTGGGAGATCGACCGGGTCTTCGTCCGCAAGGGCCGCGGCGGCGCCTTCCGGCGCAGCAAGGGCGAGACGCTGACCGTGGAGTGGTCGGCGGTCACCGGGTTCTCGCTGGAGGAGCACGGGCAGGGCGCCGAGAACCTGCTGGCCACCTTCGAGCAGTTGCGCCCCGCCGACCTGGCCAACGTGCTGCACCACCTGTCCGCCAAGCGCCGCGCCGAGGTCGCCGCCGCCCTCGACGACGACCGCCTGGCCGACGTCCTGGAGGAGCTGCCCGAGGACGACCAGATCGAGATCCTCGGCAAGCTGGCGGAGGAGCGGGCCGCCGACGTCCTGGAGGCGATGGACCCCGACGACGCCGCCGACCTCCTCGGCGAACTGCCGGAGCAGGACAAGGAACGGCTGCTGAGCCTGATGAAGCCGTCCGACGCCGCCGACATGCGGCGGCTGATGGCGTACGAGGAGCACACGGCCGGCGGTCTGATGACGACCGAGCCGATCGTGCTGCGCCCCGACGCCACCGTCGCCGACGCCCTCGCCCGCATCCGCAACCCCGACCTGTCCCCGGCGCACGCGGCCCAGATCTACGTCTGCCGGCCGCCCGACGAGACCCCGACCGGCAAGTATCTGGGCACCGTCCACTTCCAGCGGCTGCTGCGCGACCCCCCGTACACCCTGGTCGGCTCGATCATGGACGACGGCCTCCAGCCGCTGGCACCGGACGCGGCGCTGCCGGTGGTCGCCGGGTTCTTCGCCACGTACGACATGGTCGCGGCGCCCGTGGTCGACGAGTCCGGGTCGCTGCTGGGCGCGGTCACCGTGGACGACGTACTGGACCACATGCTGCCCGACGACTGGCGGGAGACCGAGTACCACCTGGACGAGGCGGACGGCGGGACGGACGGGGAGGTGCGTGCCGATGGTGCCTGAGCGGGAGACGGCCGCGCGGGAGCGGGCGGTGTCGGGGGCGACGGCCGCCTCGCGCCACCGCGGCCTCCGGCTCGACCAGCCCCGGGCGCCGCGCCGCAGGCTGCTGCCCGAGTGGGACCCGGAGGCGTTCGGACGGCTGTCGGAGCGGATCGCGCGGTTCCTGGGCACCGGGCGGTTCATCGTCTGGATGACGGTCGTCATCATCGTCTGGGTGGTGTGGAACATCGCCGCCCCGGCCGAGCTGCGGTTCGACGAGTACCCGTTCATCTTCCTGACGCTGATGCTCTCGCTCCAGGCCAGCTACGCGGCCCCGCTGATCCTGCTCGCGCAGAACCGGCAGGACGACCGGGACCGGGTCAACCTGGAGCAGGACCGCGCGCAGAACGAGCGGTCCATCGCGGACACCGAGTACCTGACCCGCGAGATCGCCGCGCTGCGCGCCGGGCTCGGCGAGGTGGCGACCCGGGACTGGATTCGCTCGGAGCTGCAGGATCTGGTCAAGGAGCTGGAGGCCCTGCGGGAGGAGCACCGCCCGGGAAACGCAACATTCCCGGCGGACCCGGCGCAACGGCCGCGGGGACGTGACGCAGACGACCGCTGACGGGCTTACCGGGGCCCGCACCGGGCGCCGTACCATCGTCCTTATGGCTACGGAAGACGCGGTGCGCGAAGCACTGGCGACGGTGAACGACCCCGAGATCAACCGGCCCATCACCGAACTCGGCATGGTCAAATCGGTGGAGATCGGCGCGGACGGGGCGGTCGCGGTCACCGTGTACCTGACGGTCTCCGGCTGCCCGATGCGGGACACCATCACCCAGCGGGTGACCGAGGCCGTCTCGCGGGTCGAGGGCGTCACCCGCGTCGACGTCACGCTGGACGTGATGAGCGACGAGCAGCGCCGCGAGCTGGCCGCCGCCCTGCGCGGCGGGCAGACCGAGCGCGAGGTGCCCTTCGCCAAGCCCGGCAGCCTGACCCGGGTCTACGCGATCGCCTCCGGCAAGGGCGGCGTCGGCAAGTCCTCCGTCACCGTGAACCTGGCGGCGGCGATGGCGGCCGACGGCCTCAAGGTCGGTGTCGTCGACGCCGACATCTACGGCCACAGCGTGCCCCGGATGCTGGGCGCCGACGGGCGGCCCACCCAGGTCGAGAACATGATCATGCCGCCTTCGGCCAACGGGGTGAAGGTGATCTCCATCGGCATGTTCACCCCGGGCAACGCCCCGGTGGTGTGGCGCGGCCCGATGCTGCACCGCGCGCTCCAGCAGTTCCTGGCCGACGTGTACTGGGGCGACCTCGACGTCCTGCTGCTCGATCTGCCGCCCGGCACGGGCGACATCGCCATCTCGGTGGCCCAGTTGGTGCCCAACGCCGAGATCCTGGTGGTGACGACGCCTCAGCAGGCGGCGGCCGAGGTGGCCGAGCGGGCCGGCGCGATCGCCGTGCAGACCCACCAGAAGATCGTCGGCGTGGTGGAGAACATGTCGGGGCTGCCCTGCCCGCACTGCGGCGAGATGGTCGACGTCTTCGGCACCGGCGGCGGCCAGACGGTCGCCGACGGCCTGACCCGCACCACCGGCGCCTCGGTCCCGGTCCTCGGTTCCATCCCGATCGACGTGCGCCTGCGCGAGGGCGGCGACGAGGGCAGGCCGGTCGTCCTGTCCGACCCGGACTCCCCGGCGGGCGCGGCCCTGCGCGCGATCGCCGGCAAGCTGGGCGGGCGCCAGCGCGGGCTGTCGGGCCTGTCGCTGGGGATCACTCCGCGGAACAAGTTCTAGGAATGTGCTCGGGGGCGCGGGCCCGTTGCGACGCCGGCGCCCCTCACCTCACGCGTACGCCCCGATGTCCTTCACCACGGCGAACGCCAGCCCGTACGCGCTCATGCCCCGCCCGTACGCCCCGAGGTGCACGCCCTGCTCCGTGGACCCGGCGAGCACCCAGCCGAACTCCGACTCCCGGTAGTGGAACGGCGTCGGCACCCCGTCCACGGGCAACGACAGCGTCGTCCAGTCCGGTCCGTCGAGGTCGTCGGCGAGCACCCACGCCGTCTCCGTCTGCTGCTCCAGCCAGTCGTCCCGCAGCGAGTGGTCCATCTGCCCCGGCCAGGTGAACGACAGCAGCCCGACCCCGGCGAGCCAGGCCGCCGAGGACACCGAGGTGGCCTCCAGCAGCCCCGTGCCGTCCGGGCTGCGCCGTACGGGGTGGGCGGCGACCGTGACGACGACCGCGAACTTCTCCTTGGCCTCCTGCTCACCGCCGGCCGTGTGCTCGTTGCGCACCGAAGGCTCGTCACCGTGGCCGATCGCCCCGTGCTCCACGGCCCCGTCGGCCGCCGTTCCGACCTGCATCAGCCAGCGCGGCCCGGTGAACGCCTCGTCGAGTCCGTACCAGGGGAAGGGCGCACGCAGGTAGCCGTCGACCGTGCGCCGGGCGGAGGGGGACTGTTCTCCGCCCTCCGCGGCCGGCGTCTGCGCGACTGCCCGACTCGTCGTCTCCATGTGCCCGGACGCCTCCTCGCTCTCGTCGGACCTGGCACGGCCCGCCCCCCTTCGGGCGACTCGTCCGGTCCGCACAACAACTCGGCAGCATAGCCACCCCGGCGCGGGCAACCGGGAAACCGCCCGGCGCGTGGGTCGCGCGGGCGGCGTGTTCCGGCCGTGTACGCCCCGACCTGGGCGTGACGCACGTCACACCGACTGGGCCGGGGGGTGAGGTCAGGTGGCGTCCGCGTCGAAGGGCGGGCGGTCGTCGGGGGCGGGGCTCTCCGGCTTCTTGACCATGTCGACCCGGCCGCCGGAGGAGGCGGCGGCGGAGGTGTCGGAGTCGCGGCCCTGGACGGCGTCGGCGACCTCGGCCATCTCCTTCTTCAGGTCGAAGCCGTTACGGATCTCCTTGAACCCCAGGTCGTCGTTGTCCAACTGCTTGCGGATGAACGTCCTGGGGTTGAGGTCCTCGAACTCGAAGTCCTTGAACTCGGGACCCAGCTCCTGCCGGATGTCCTGCTTGGCGCTCTCCGAGAACTGACGGATCTTGCGGATGGTCCGCGTCACGTCCTGGATGACCTTGGGGAGCTTGTCCGGACCGAACACGAGCACGGCGAGGACGATGAGCGTCACCAGCTCTAGCGGTCCTATGTCATTGAACACCTGAAGCTCCTTGGGATGTCCGGGCCGCATCCACGGTACCCGCCCGTGCCGTCCCACCGGTACAGTCGCGCCCCGCCCATGTGCGTGTACGCGGCCGCTTTCCGGATTGTTTGCCTTTCCGGCCTCTTGCGTTGCTCGCGGAGCCGGTCAGTCGCCGTCCGCGGAGCCGAGCACCAGGGAGACCTTCCTCACCTCGCCGTCCCGCTCCAGGGTCAGCTCCAGGCGGTCGCCGGGGCGGTGGGCGCGGGTCCGGACGATCAGTTCCTCCCCGTTGTGGACGCGGCGGCCGTCGACCGCGGTGATCACGTCGCCCGCCCGCAGGCCGGCCCGGTCACCGGGGCCGCCCTCGGTGACCGGCGGGCCGCCGTCGCCGCCCCGGGCGCCGACGCGGGCTCCGTCGCCGGTGTAGCCCATGTCGAGGGTGACGCCGATGACGGGGTGGGTGGCGTGACCGGTGTCGATCAGTTCCTCGGCGACGCGCTTGCCCTGGTTGACGGGGATGGCGAAGCCGAGCCCTATCGAACCGGCCTGGCCGCCCTCCGGGTCGGCGCCGCTGTCGGCCGAGCGGATCGCGGAGTTGATGCCGATGACGCGGCCCCGGGAGTCGAGCAGGGGGCCGCCGGAGTTGCCGGGGTTGATGGGGGCGTCGGTCTGGAGGGCGTCGACGTAGGACACGTCGCTGCCGTCGGCCTCCTCGCCGCCCGCCGTGATGGGCCGTTCCTTGGCGCTGATGATCCCGGAGGTGACCGTGTCCGCCAGGTCGAAGGGGGCGCCGATGGCGACGACCGGGTCACCCACCTGGACGTTGTCGGAGTTGCCGAGCGGCACCGGGGTGAGGCCGCGCACGCCGCTCACCTTGACGACGGCGAGGTCGTACCCGCTGTCGCGGCCGACGACGGTGGCCTCGGCGGTGTCGCCGCTGTGGAAGGTCACGGATATCTCGCCGCCGGTGCCGGCCGGCGCCACGACGTGGTTGTTGGTGAGGATGTGGCCCCGGGTGTCCAGCACGAAGCCGGTGCCGGTGCCCGCTTCCCCGGCGCCGCTGACGTGCAGGGTGACGACGCCCGGCAGGGCTCTGGCGGCGATCCCGGCGACGCTGTCCGGGTCCCGCCCGGCGGGCTCCTTCCCGGCCTGCGGCAGCTCCACGGCGCCGAGCCCGCCGTTGCGCTCCAGGTAGGCGCCCACCAGGCCGCCGACGGCCCCGGAGACGAGCGCGAGCAGCACGGCGAACCCGGCGATCGTCTTCCGCGTCCGGCCCCGCCCACGCGGCGCCGCCGGCGTGCCGCTGTACCCCGGGGACCCCGCGGCGGCCACGGCCCAGGGGTCGTACCGCCGCCAGGGGTCGGGGGCCGGGGGTACGCCGGGCGCCGGGGGCGGGCCCGGGGCGGGGGGCACCTCGGCGGGCAGCGGCGTCCCCCGCGCCGGGAGCCCGTCGGCGGGCGGGGGCGTGGTGGGGTGCTGGACCGGCGGCGCGGGGGCCCAGGGGCCCGGTTCGCCGTACGGCGGGGTGCCGTAGGGGTCGGGGTCGTGCAGCGGACGGGGGCGGCCGTCTCCGCCCGGCACGCCGGTACGCGCCTCTTCCGCGACGGGCGGGGCGTCGGTACGCGCCTCGGCGGCGGTCGGGGCCTCGACACGCGCCCCCTCCACGCCGGCCGGGGCTTCCGTACGCGCCCCCTCGCCCACGGGCGGGGCCCCAGTAGGCGCCCCCTTCACGTCGGCCGATGCCTCCGTACAGGTCCCCTCCACGCCGGCCGGGGCTTCCGTACCCGCCCCCTCCACGCCGGCCGGAGCTTCCGTACGCGTCCCCTCCCCGCCGGTCGGCGTCTCCGTGCCCGCGTCCTCCCCGGCGGACGGGTCCGGGCCGGCCAGGCGGAAGTCGGTGTCCGTCTCGGGCGGGCGGGGACGGGCCAGTGCGAAGTCGCCCTCGGGGTCGGTGCCGTCCGGGCGGGGACGGCTCCACCACTTCGCCTTCGGGGGCTTCTCCTCGTTCATCTTCTCCCCAGACCTGGCCGCGGCACGGCTCGTCGACTGCGCGCCCGATTCAATCAGGTCGGGCCGCCGCCGCGCAGCGCCGCGCAGCGCCTGATCAGGAGGCGGACGGCGACGGCGACGCGGGCGGAGCGGAGACGGTCGCCCCGAGCAGGCGCGGCGGCCTGAGGTCGGGATCGGCGAACCAGGACGAGGTGACGGCGATCGGCGGCACGGCCTCCAGCGGACGTATCAGCGGGGACATCGCGACCGCGCCGGCCATGACGGGCGCCGTCAGGGTGCGTACGGTCCGCTCGTCGCGGCCCCCGGCGGGCGACGGCACGCCCGGCAGCAGCGGCGCGGACACCTCGGTCGGGGCCACGGCGGCCTCGCCCAGCGCCTGCTGACCGCCCTGGGCCTGCCCGAGCAGCGGGCCGACCCCGCGGCGCCGCTGGCTCTCCGGTGCCGTGGCCGCCCCGGTGCCCTGGGTGCGGGCCGGGACGACATTGCTGCCGGTCCCGGAGCCACCGCGGGCCTCCGCGGTGGAGTCCGGCGGGCCGGCGGTGACCCCGCCGAGGGCGATCGCCGCCAGCGACACCGCGCCGGCCGCGGCGAACGCGAACCGCAGCCCGCGCGAGGCCGACCGCTCGGACTCGTGCCGCCCCACGTCGTGGAACCGGAAGCCGCGCGCCGGGGAGGCGGGCGGCAGCACGGGCGGATGCGCCCGCGAGGGCACGTAGTCGAAGGCGAACCGGTCGCCCCGCCTGGCCTCGAACGCGCCGGAGCCGCCGAACCGGCCGGACAGGTCCGGCAGCCCGGACAGCCCGTCGCCGTCGGACGAGGAGCCGCCGTCGCCGCCGCCGGGGAGTCCCTGGAGGCGGGCCAGCAGGCTCTCGGAGGGGGCGGGCGGGGCGGCCTCCGCGAAGACGTTCTTCAGCCGGCGCTGGGCGTCGACCTCCGCCTTGCACTTCGCGCAGGTCGCCACGTGCGCCAGTACGCGCTCACGCGCGTCATGACCGAGCTCGCCGTCCACCAGGGCGGAGAGTCGGTCTCCCAGATGCTGCTCTGCGAGGTGTCCCTCGGATTCCGGCCGTGAACCGCTCACGCGCTCGCGCCCCCTCCTCCCAGTGCCGGGACGCGGGCCACGAAGGAGCGGCGTTCGGCGCGCGCCTCGGGGGAGCGGTGCGCGAGTGCCTTGCGCAGTTGGGAGCGGCCGCGGTGAATCCGGGAGCGGACGGTGCCGAGCTTCACGCCGAGGGTGGCGGCGATCTCCTCGTACGACAGTCCCTCGATGTCGCACAGGACGACGGCGGCGCGGAACTCGGGCGCGAGGGTGTCCAGCGCCTGCTGGACGTCGGCGTCGAAGTGCGCGTCGTTGAAGACCTGCTGGGGGGAGGGCTCCTTGCTGGGCAGCCGCTCGGCGGCGTCCTCGCCGAGGGCGTCGAAGCGGATGCGCTGCTTGCGGCGGACCATGTCCAGGAACAGGTTGGTCGTGATGCGGTGCAGCCAGCCCTCGAAGGTGCCCGGCGTGTACGTCGACAGGGAGCGGAAGACGCGGACGAAGACCTCCTGGGTGAGGTCCTCGGCGTCGTGCTGGTTGCCCGTCAGACGGTAGGCGAGCCGGTAGACGCGACCGCTGTGGGTGCTGACGATCTCCT
This sequence comes from Streptomyces sp. NPDC000134, assembly GCF_042899225.1. Taxonomy (NCBI): domain Bacteria; kingdom Bacillati; phylum Actinomycetota; class Actinomycetes; order Kitasatosporales; family Streptomycetaceae; genus Streptomyces; species Streptomyces sp. NPDC000134. The sequence goes on along the minus strand of NZ_JBIAZN010000006.1, from coordinate 78,773 downwards.
CCCAGGTGGGCGGAGTCCACGCCTGCCCGTCCGCGTCGGTGGAGAAGGTCGCGGTCCGGTCCTGACCGGCCCGGTGGCCGGCGGCGTGGCTGTGGTCAGCAGCGGTGTCGTTCACGGATTTCGGCCTGCCCGCCGATCCGAGGAAGCGCCTGAGCACTCCGCCCCGATCCACAGGAACGGCCGCACCTCCCCTTTTGGCTCCGGTGGTGTCCAGTGGAGCCCCTACCATAGCCACCTCGCCCGTTAGCTCCGGATAAGCGGTTTTACGGGAATTTGATCTGGACCGGTCCGGCTCGTGCCGACCCGGGCCGCTTTCCCCGCACTCCCTAAACGACCGGTCCCATCTGCGGGTTCCCGACGCCAACGGATACAGTCACGCCGAGGCAACCACGGGGACAGGAGAGGGTCATTACCGGCAACCGGCAGACGAGCTGGGCGTTCGCCGACGCCTATGTCGCCGAGGACGACGCGCTGTCCTGGGCCCGCGACCGGGCCCGCGAGGCCGGCCTGCGCTCGGTGGCGCCGGGCACGGGCGCCGCGCTGCGGCTGCTCGCCGCCGCCGTGGACGCCAAGGCCGTCGCGGAGATCGGGACCGGCTGCGGTGTCTCCGGTATCCATCTGCTGCACGGCATGCGGCCGGACGGGGTGCTCACCACGGTCGATCCGGAGCCGGAGCACCAGCAGTTCGCCCGGCAGGCGTTCCGGGCCTCGGGGTTCGCCAGCAACCGGGCCCGGTTCATCCCGGGCCGCGCGCTGGACGTGCTGCCCCGGCTGGCCGACGCCGGGTACGACCTGGTGTTCTGCGACGGCGACCGCCTGGAGTACCTCGACTACCTCGCCGAGTCACTGCGGCTGCTGCGGCCCGGCGGGCTGGTGGTGTTCGAGGGCGTCTTCGCCAACGGGCGGACCATCGACTCCGGTCCGCAGCCCACCGAGGTGCTGCGGCTGCGCGAACTGCTGCGGGCGGTGCGGGAGAGCCAGGAGCTGGCGCCGTCCCTGCTGCCGGTGGGCGACGGACTGCTCTGCGCGGTCAAGCGCTGATCCCCTGGCGTCAGCCCCCTGACCAGGGGCGATGCCGGAATGACAGGCGCCCCGGCACCGCGTGGGCACCGGGGCGACTGAACCTGTATGGTCGCTTGCGCGTCAGCCGACGACCTTCTTGAGGGCGTCGCCGAGCGCGTCGGCCTCGTCAGGGGTCAGCTCCACGACGAGCCGACCGCCGCCTTCGAGCGGAACGCGCATGACGATGCCCCGCCCCTCCTTGGTCACCTCGAGCGGGCCATCACCCGTCCGCGGCTTCATGGCCGCCATGCTCGTTCCCCTTCCTGATACCAGCTCATCGTCAAGGCCGACGGCCCGCGAGGGCACGCGCTCCCGCACGGGGGACACGCGACACCGGCATCGAACACATTGCTCCAGGCCATTATCCCGCATCGCAGGACCCGATGACCAACATCGGTCGGCATCGCTTGGGCAACGCACGCGTGCAAAACCACTCAATTCGGCGATGTGGCTGCGATACTGCCCGCCCGCGCTCACTTCTGCCGAATGACTGCGGACCGGAATTCTTTGACGCAGCTCACACCCGCGCCCCCGCGCGTTCCCGGTGATCTCCGTCATGCTGTCCTCCAGACAGGGACGTACCGACGGGTACGTCCGCGCATCTGCGACGCGGAGGGGATACGCCATGGCCGACACCGTGCTCTACGAGGTGAGCGACGGGCTCGCGACGATCACGCTGAACCGCCCGGAGGCGATGAACGCGCTGAACGTCGAGACCAAGGTCGCCCTCCGGGACGCGGTGCGCGCCGCGGCGGCGGACGAGGCCGTGCGGGCGGTGCTGCTGACCGCGGCCGGGGACCGGGCGTTCTGCGTGGGCCAGGACCTCAAGGAGCACATCGGGCTGATGGCCGGGGACCGGGAGCGGGGCTCGGGGCGGACCATGAGCACGGTGCGGGAGCACTACAACCCGATCGTCCGGGCGCTGGCCGAGGCGCCCAAGCCGGTGGTCGCCGCGGTGAACGGGGTGGCGGCCGGGGCGGGCTTCGGGTTCGCGCTCGCTGCGGACTACCGGATCGTCGCGGAGACGGCCGCGTTCAACACCTCCTTCGCCGGGGTGGCGCTCACCGCCGACTCCGGCGTCTCCTGGACGCTGCCGCGGGTGGTCGGCCCCGGCCGCGCCGCCGATCTGCTGCTCTTCCCGCGCAGCATCAAGGCCCAGGAGGCGTACGACCTGGGCATCGCCAACCGTCTCGTGCCCGCCGCCGAGCTGCGCGCCGAGGCGGAGAAGACGGCCCGCGCGCTGGCCGAGGGCCCCACGGTGGCGTACGCGGCACTGAAGGAAGCGCTGGCGTACGGGCTGACGCACTCCCTGGCCGAGACCCTGGAGAAGGAGGACGAGCTGCAGTCCCGGGCGGGCGCCTCCGAGGACCACGCGATCGCGGTGCGGGCCTTCGTCGACAAGCGGCGGCCGAAGTACCTGGGCCGCTGAGCCTCACGCCCGGCGGGCCACGCACTCCGCCAGGTGGTCGTCGACCAGACCGCAGGCCTGCATCATCGCGTACGCCGTGGTCGGGCCGACGAAGCGCAGGCCCCGCTTCTTCAGCGCCTTGGACAGGGCGGTCGACTCGGGCGTGACCGCCGGGACGTCGGCGAGGGTCTTCGGCGCCGGGCGGGCGGCCGGGTCCGGGGCGTGGGACCAGATCAGCTCGTCCAGCTCGCCCGGGGCCCAGTCGGCCAGCACACGCGCGTTGGCGAGGGTCGCGTCGATCTTGGCGCGGTTGCGGATGATCCCGGGGTCGGCGAGCAGCCGTTCGCGGTCGGCGTCGGTGAAGGCGGCCACGGCCGCGATCTCGAAGTCGGCGAAGGCGGCGCGGAAGCCGGAGCGGCGGCGCAGGATGGTGATCCAGGACAGCCCGGACTGGAAGGCTTCCAGGCTGAGCCGCTCGAACAGGGCGTCGTCGCCGTGGACCGGGCGGCCCCACTCCTCGTCGTGGTAGGCGACGTAGTCCTCGGTGGACAGGGCCCAGGGGCAGCGCGCGGCGCCGTCCGGACCGGTGAGGGCGGTTGCCGTGCTCATCGCTGCTCCTCCTGGCTCTGCGGCTGCTCCACGGGCCCGGCGTGGACGGCGGCGCGGGCCCCGGCCAGCGCGGACTCCAGGTCGGCGATGCGGGCGTCGCGTTCGGCGAGTTCGGCGCCGAGCCGGGCGAGGGCGTCGTCGACGTCCGCCATACGGTAGCCGCGCACGACGAGCGGGAAGCGCAGGCTCTCCACGTCGGCGCGGGAGACCGGGCGGTCGGGGGAGAGCGCGTCCTGGAGCCGCTCGGGGTCGGCGTCGGGCAGCGGTCCGCTCTCGCCGCCGCCGATCACGGCGAGGGTCACCGCGGCGACCACGACGGCGAGCGCGACGACCAGGAACAGGAACATAACCATCGCTGGGGCCCCCACGGTCGGATGATCGAATGGATCGGAGTCGGGTGTGTCAGGTCGATCGTGCCATGCGAGTCTGACAGCCGGGGCCGGCAGGCGGCCCCGGGCGGGACGCCCGCACAGGACGTACGAGAAGAGGTCTCAGGGGATGCTCAGGCTGGGCAGGCGCGAGTTCGCGGCGCACGAACCGGTGATCATGGCGATCGTCAACCGGACCCCGGACTCCTTCTACGACCAGGGCGCCACCTTCCGCGACGAGCCGGCCCTCGCGCGGGTGGAGCAGGCGGTCGCCGAGGGCGCCTCGATCATCGACGTCGGCGGGGTCAAGGCCGGGCCCGGCGACGAGGTGAGCGCCGAGGAGGAGGCGCGGCGCACGGTCGGCTTCGTCGCTCAGGTGCGGCGGCGCTTCCCGGACGTCGTGATCAGCGTGGACACCTGGCGGCACGAGGTCGGCGAGGCCGTCTGCGAGGCGGGCGCGGACCTGCTGAACGACGCGTGGGGCGGCGTCGACCCCAAGCTCGCCGAGGTCGCGGGACGCCACGGGGCGGGCCTGGTCTGCACCCACGCCGGCGGCGCCGAGCCGCGCACCCGGCCGCACCGGGTGACGTACGACGACGTGATGGCCGACATCCTGGAGGTGACGGTGGGACTGGCCGAGCGGGCGGTGTCGCTGGGCGTGCCCCGGGAGTCGGTGCTGATCGACCCGGGGCACGACTTCGGGAAGAACACCCGGCACAGCCTGGAGGCGACGCGGCGGCTCGGGGAGATGGTGGACACCGGCTGGCCGGTGCTGGTCTCCCTGTCGAACAAGGACTTCGTCGGCGAGACGCTGGACAAGCCCGTCAAGGAGCGGGTGCTCGGCACCCTGGCCACGACGGCGGTCTCGGCGTGGCTCGGCGCGCGGGTCTACCGGGTGCACGAGGTGGCCGAGACCCGGCAGGTGCTGGACATGGTGGCGGCCATCGCGGGCCACCGCCCGCCGGCGGTGGCCCGGCGGGGGCTGGCCTAGGGCCTGTCGTTTGGATCAGGTCGCAGGGAATCTGCTACGCCTCGTCGTGCCGGTGAGCGGGGCCTGGTGCGTGCAGATGCAAGGCGGAGGAGGGCGGCAACGCGGAGCGTTGACAACCGACGACAACGCCGCAGATGTGCGTGCCAGGCCCCGCGTCTGCGGGCTGATCCGAACGACAGGCCCCAGGACCGGGTCAGCGTCCGGCTTCCTTGGAGACCAGGGCGACCGCCTCGTCCACGTCGTCCGTCAGATGGAACAACAGCAGGTCCTTCTCGGCCGCCTTGCCCTGCGCGATCAGGGTGTTCTTCAGCCAGTCGACGAGTCCGCCCCAGTACTCCGTGCCGAACAGGACGATCGGGAAGCGGGTCACCTTCCGGGTCTGCACCAGGGTGAGCGCCTCGAAGAGTTCGTCGAGGGTGCCGAGGCCGCCGGGCAGGACGACGAAGCCCTGCGCGTACTTGACGAACATCATCTTGCGGACGAAGAAGTACCGGAAGTTCAGCCCGATGTCGACGTACTTGTTCAGGCCCTGCTCAAAGGGCAGTTCGATGCCGAGGCCGACCGAGATGCCCTCGGCCTCGCAGGCGCCCTTGTTGGCCGCCTCCATGGCGCCGGGCCCGCCGCCGGTGATCACCGCGAACCCGGCCTCCACCAGGCCCCGGCCGAGCCGCACCCCGGCCTCGTACTCGGGGCTGTCCGCCGGCGTGCGGGCGGAGCCGAACACGCTGATGGCCGGCGGGAGTTCGGCGAGCGTGCCGAAGCCCTCGATGAACTCGGACTGGATGCGCAGCACCCGCCAGGGGTCGGTGTGCACCCAGTCCGTGGACTCCCGCTCGTCCAGCAGCCGCTGGTCCGTGGTGCTCGCCTGCACCTGGCCGCGCCGCCTCAGGACCGGACCCAGGCGCTGCTCGTCCGGCGGCTGCTGCTTTCCTGCGGGGTTGCCGGTGGCCATGGCTGCTCCCTGTCCTCGTGCGGTCGTTCCACCTCAGCGTAGATCTCCGCGGGTTACGTACGGGGGTCCTCAGCATGTCCCCCGGGCAGCGGTCCAAACCAGCGGCGCGCTTACGCGGTCAGCCAGGCCCGCAGCCGCTCCTCCCCGGCCAGCACCTTGGCCACCTCCACGCGCTCGTCCCGCTTGTGCGCCAGGTGAGGGTTGCCGGGGCCGTAGTTGACCGCGGGGACGCCGAGGGCGGAGAACCGGGAGACGTCCGTCCAGCCGTACTTGGGCTGCGGGGTGCCGCCGACCGCCTCGATGAAGGCCGCCGCCGCCGGGTGGGAGAGGCCGGGCAGGGCCGCGCCGCTGTGGTCGTCCACCACGAACTCCGCCACCTGGCAGTCCGCGAACACCTCGCGGACGTGGGCGAGGGCGTCCTCGGGCGTGCGGTCGGGCGCGTAGCGGAAGTTGACGGTGACCGTGCACTCGTCGGGGATCACGTTGCCGGCCACTCCCCCGGTGATGCCGACCGCGTTGAGGCCCTCGCGGTACTCCAGGCCGTCGATCACCGGGCGGCGCGGCTCGTAGGCGGCCAGCTTGGCGAGGACCGGGGCGGCCGCGTGGACGGCGTTGGCGCCCATCCAGCTCCGCGCGGAGTGCGCCCGCTCGCCGGTGGTCCTCAGCAGTACCCGCAGCGTGCCCTGGCAGCCGCCCTCGACCTGCCCGTCGGACGGTTCGAGGAGGACCGCGAAGTCGCCTTCGAGCCACTCCGGACGGGCCTCGGCGACGTGCTTGAGGCCGTTGAGGTCGGCGGCGACCTCCTCGTTGTCGTAGAAGACGAAGGTGAGGTCCCGGTTGGGGTCCGGGACGGTGGCCGCGATCCGCAACTGCACGGCGACGCCGGCCTTCATGTCGCAGGTCCCGCAGCCCCACAGCACCCCGTCGTCGTCCAGCCGCGAGGGCACGTTGTCCGCGATCGGCACGGTGTCGATGTGCCCGGCGAGGATCACCCGCTCGGCGCGCCCGAGGTCGGTGCGGGCCACGACGTTGTTGCCGTACCGGTCGACCGTGAGGTGCGGCAGGGCGCGCAGCGCGTGCTCGATCGCGTCGGCGAGCGGCTTCTCGGAGCCGCTGACGGAGGGGAAGTCGACCAGCCGGGCGGTCAGCCCGGCGGCGTCCAGCGTGAGGTCAAGCGGGGTGTCGGCCATGGCGTCGACCCTAGCGCCCTGCCCTTGCGGGCACGGCTCACGCCCTGCGCGCCGGGAAGGCTGCCCTCCAGTACCTTGTTACGCGTGCTTCAGCCGTCCCCCACCCGCAAGAAGCCCGGCCGGCTCCTCCGGTTCGCGTCGGCCCTCGTGGTCCTGCTCGCGGTCGCCGGCTACCTCGTGGTGCAGTACGTCACCGGAGGCGCGGCCCGTACCCGCTGCACGGTCGTCTCCGCCGGCGACGACGGCGTGCGCCACGAGTTCACGCCGGAGCAGGCGGTCAACGCGGCCACCATCACGGCCGTCGGCACCACCCGCGGCCTGCCCGAGCGGGCCATAACCATCGCCCTCGCCACCGCCCTGCAGGAATCGGCGCTGCGCAACATCGGCCACGGCGACCGCGACTCCCTCGGCCTGTTCCAGCAACGGCCCTCGCAGGGCTGGGGCCGCCCGGCACAGATCATGGAACCGACGTACGCGGCGGGGAGGTTCTACGACCACCTGGTCAAGGTGCCCGGGTACACGAAGCTGCCGCTGACCGTCGCGGCCCAGCGCGTGCAGCGCAGCGGCTTCCCGGACGCGTACGCCAAGCACGAGCCGGACGCCGCGCTGCTCGCCGCCGCCCTGACCGGCCGCTCCGCCGCCACCCTGACCTGCACGGGCCTGCCCGCCACCAGCACCCGGGCGAAGGGCCCGGACGCCGTACGGGCCGCGCTGGTACGGGACTTCGGGCGCGAGGTGCTCCAGCCGGCCGGGGCCGAGGTGAGCGGGCAGGCGACGGCGGCGCCCTCCCCGTCGGCCTCCCCGTCGGCCTCGCCGGGCGGCTCCGTCGGGCGGGTGGTGACGCTGCCGGTCGCCGCGGGCCGGGGCGCGGAGTCCGCGGCCGAGGTGCGGCGCCGGGGCTGGCAGTTGGCGCACTGGGCGGTGGCCAACGCCTCCGCGCTGCACATCGAACGGGTCGCGTACGCCGGCCGCGAGTGGACCGCCGGGAGCACGGGCACCCGGTGGCGTACCGCGCCGGCCACCGGCTCCGGCGCCCAGGGCGCGGAGCGGGGCACCGGATCGGTCCGGATCATCACCGCCCGGCAGTAGTTCAGCCGTACGACGTATCACTCTTCCGCATGACGCGCCCGGCGGGCCGGCGCCGGGCCGCGCGGGATTTCGTGCCGCCGCTCGCGAATCCGCCGAATCCCTTGGAAACAGCGGGCTGTAAGGATTCGGCGGACTTTCCGACCGGTAGCCATTTGCCCGTTTTTCCGGGCACCCGATAATGCGACGCATTGCCAACTCTTTACCTTGTCGCGCCGCAACCTTCGCGGACTTCGAGCGGTAGTCACTGCGTCCGGGCCGGGCCGGTCGAGCACGGCAGGACCTCACCACGTTGACTTCCCGTCGAAGGAGCATCATGTCCCTCCCCCTGACCCGCCGGATCGCCCGTGCCGCGCTGCTCGTCGCTGCGGGAGCGGCCGCCGGGGTCGGTGCGGCCGGCTCCGCCAGCGCGGCCCCGGAGCTGCCGGCCACCCCGAACCTGGCCGGACTGACCGCCCTGGACGGTGCGAACGTCGGCGCCACCGTGGACTCGGCCGCGCAGAACGTCACCAAGACCGCGGGCGAGACCGGTGGCAACGCCGTGAAGAAGGCGGTGCCGGCCGCGGGCAAGACCGGTGGGTCGGTCGTGAAGCAGACGACGCCGGCCGCGCAGAAGGCGGCGGGCGACGCGGCGGGGGCGGCCGGGGACATCGTCGGCGACACCGCGAAGACGGCCACGAAGGGCGGGCTGCCGACGGACGCCGTGGGCAAGGGGCTGCCGGGGTCGCTGCCGGTGCAGGGGCTGCCGCTCGGCTGATCCTCTTGTCGCGGCGGGGTCCGGGGTGCTTCCCGGGCCCCGCCGCCGTGTGTTCCCGCCCCGGCGGCGGTCAGAGGCGGGAGGCCGCCGCCGTCACGCGTTCGTCCGTCGCCGTGAGGGCCACGCGCACGTGGCGGGCGCCCGCCGGGCCGTAGAAGTCGCCGGGGGCCACCAGGATGCCCAGCTCGGCGAGGCGGGCGACGGTGTCCCAGCAGGACTCGTCGCGGGTGGCCCACAGGTAGAGGCTGGCCTCGCTGTGCTCGATGCGGAAGCCGTGCCGCAGCAGGGCCGCGCGCAGGGCGGTGCGGCGGGCCGCGTACCGCTCGCGCTGGACGCGGACGTGCTCGTCGTCGCCGAGGGCCGCCACCACGGCCGCCTGGGTGGGCGCGGAGGTCATCATGCCGCCGTGCTTGCGGATCTCCAGCAGCGGGCCGAGCACCGCCGGGTCGCCGGCGAGGAAGGCCGCGCGGTAGCCCGCCAGGTTGGACCGCTTGGACAGGGAGTGGACGGCGACCAGGCCGTCGTAGGAACCGCCGTTGACGTCCGGGTGCAGGACCGAGACCGGGTCGGCCTCCCAGCCCAGCTCCAGGTAGCACTCGTCGGAGAAGACCAGGACGCCGTGCTCGCGGGCCCAGGCGACGATCCGGGTCAGCTCGGCCCGGGAGAGCACCCGGCCGGTCGGGTTGGACGGGGAGTTGAGCCAGAGCAGCCTCAGCCCGGCCGGGTCCAGCTCGGTCGGGTCGTCGTATGCCACGTACTCGGCGCGGGCCAGCCGGGCGCCCACCTCGTACGTCGGGTAGGCCAGGCGCGGGAAGGCCACCCGGTCGCCGGGGCCGAGGCCCAACTGGACCGGCAGCCAGGCGACGAGTTCCTTGGAGCCGACGATCGGCAGCACGTGCCGGTGGGTGACGTCCCGGGCGCCCAGGCGGCGCCCGACCCAGTCGGTGATCGCGTCGCGCAGTGCCGGGGTGCCCCACACGGTCGGGTAGCCCGGCGAGTCCGCGGCGTCGACCAGGGCCTTCTGGATCAGCTCGGGGACCGGGTCGACCGGAGTGCCGACCGAGAGGTCGACGATGCCGTCCGGGTGGGCCTCGGCGGTCGCCTTGTAGGGCGCCAGCTTGTCCCAGGGAAAGACGGGGAGACGGTCGGTGACTGCGGACACGGTTACTGGCTCACTTTCCTCGGTACGGCAAACGCCTCGGTCCCGCCCGGCACCGATCGGGGTCGATCGGGCCGGGCGGGACCGAGGCGGCGCGTGTGCGGGCCGCTCTTACTGGTTCTGCGGCGGCAGGGCCGCGACGAAGGGGTGGTCGCGCTCGATCAGCCCCAGCTTGCTGGCACCACCGGGCGAGCCGAGCTCGTCGAAGAACTCGACGTTCGCCTTGTAGTAGTCCTTCCACTCCTCGGGAGTGTCGTCCTCGTAGAAGATCGCCTCGACCGGGCAGACCGGCTCACAGGCACCACAGTCGACGCATTCGTCCGGGTGGATGTACAAGGACCGCTGGCCCTCGTAGATGCAGTCGACCGGGCACTCCTCGATGCACGCCTTGTCCTTGACGTCGACACAAGGCTGCGCGATGACGTAGGTCACGCTGTCGTTCCTCCTCGATACGGGCGCTGGCGGGCCTCCTCAGGCTCCGCCGCCTGGCGCGCGGGAGCGCGGCGTCGTCGATGCCCGCACCTAGTATCTCCGTTCTTGGGCACGATCCGAACAGGAGGGGTGGACAGACCTGTGGAAATCTCTGCCGCCGGCCGTCTCGAAGTCCGTATCAGCGCCGCTGACGTGGGCAAACGGGTGTCGGTGCGGCGGTTGGCCGCGCCGGACGCGCCGGGCGGGAAGTTCACCGACACGGTCGGCGTTCTCACATCCTGGGACGACGGTGTGCTGCTGATCACACGCAAGGACGGCGAGACGGTACGGATCGAGGCGTCCGCGCTGGTCGCGGGCAAGGTCGTGCCGTCCGCGCCGGCCCGCCGCCGGGGTCCGGCCGCCTCCTACGAGGAACTCGCGCGGGTCGCCGCGCGGGGCTGGCGGCCGGTGGAGAGCGAGCGGCTCGGCGAGTGGGAGCTGCGGGCCGCGGCCGAGCCGGTGCCGCAGGGGGCGGGTGCGCGGCGGGCGGCGGCCGGGCGGCGGGCGGGCTTCACCCGGCGGGCCAACTCGGTGCTGCCGCTCGGTGATCCGGGCCTGCCGCTCGACGACGCGCTGACCGCCGTACGCCGCTGGTACGCCGAGCGCGGGCTGCCCGCGTACGTCCAGACCGCCACCGGCGCGGCGGGCACCCAGGAGTGGCTCTGCGTGGAACTGGAGCGGCGGGGCTGGACGCGGGAGGTGAGCGCCGAGCTGTGGACCGGCGCGCTGGCGCCGGTCGCGGACCGGGCCGAGGCGGCCGGGGTCGTACTGTCCCGGACGGCGGACGAGGCGTGGCTGGCGCGCTACCGGCGCACCGGCGTGAGCGAGGTGGCCCTGCGGGTCCTGGGCTCCGGTCCTTCGGTGTGGTTCGCGAGCGTACCCGGTGCGGCGGGGGCGCCCGCCGCGATCGGCCGGTGTGTCGTGGACGGGCGGTGGGCCGGGTTCGCGGCCGTCGAGGTGGCGCCCGAGCGGCGCCGCGCGGGGCTGGCGACCGCGGTGATGGCCGCGCTGGCCCGGCGGGCGCTGGACGAGGGCGCCTCGGCGGCCTGGCTCCAGGTCGAGACGGACAACACCGGGGCCCGGGGCCTGTACGCCGGGATGGGCTTCGCCGCGCACCACGCGTACCACCATTACCGCCAGCCGGACGACGCCCGGACGGACCGCTGACCGATCGTCGCGAAAGGGCACGACCCAGCCATGTGTTCCCCCTGTCCCCCGCCGCCCGAGCGCGCCGCCGAGGTGCGGCGCCGGTTCGCCGAGGAGGCCCGGTCCGAACGGCCCGATCTGGCCGCGCTGTGCCTGCTGATGGGCGCGGCGGCGGACGGGACGCTGGACGACGCCGGCATCGACGCCGCGCAGATGGAACTGGACCGGCTCGCCGGGCAGGTGCCGTACCGGCCGGGCGGGGCGCGGGAGTGGGCGGTGGCGGTCCGGGAGGTGCTCGGCGACCGGGGCGGGTTCCACGGCTCGGCCGCGGACTACCGGAAGCTGGAGTCGTCGCTGCTGCACCGGGTGCTGGAGCGGCGGCGCGGGCTGCCGATCCTGCTGTCGGCGGTGTGGATGGAGGTGGCCCGGCGGGCCGGGGCCCCGGTGCACGGGGTGGCGCTGCCGGGGCACTTCGTGGTCGGGTTCGGGGCGACCGCCGCCGAGCGGGTGCTGGTGGACCCGTTCGACGGGGGCCGGGTGCTGACCGGGACGGACGCGGAGCTGCTGGTGGCGCAGGCCACCGGGGCGCCGCTGGACGCGTCCGCGCTCACGCCGGCCGATCCGCTGGACGTGCTGCTGCGGATGCTGAACAACGTCCGGGCGTGGGCGGCGGCGCGGCCGGAGCGGTCGGACGTGGCGCTGTGGGCGCTGGAGCTGGCGCTGCTGCTGCCCGCGCATCCGGCGCGACTGCGGTACGAGCGGGCGCGCCTGCTGGTGCGGCGCGGGGACTTCCTGGCGGGGGCGGCGGAGCTGGAGGCGTACGCGGAGGTCGTGGCGGCGGTGGACCCGGCGGCCGGGCAGCGGGTGCGGCGGGAGGCGTTCGCGGCGCGGGCGATGCTGAACTGACGGGCCCGGCCGGGGGTCCGGGCGCGGGCTGGTCGGGGGGGGGGGCCCCGCCCCCCCGGGGGGGGGGGGGCCCCCCCCCCCCCCCCCGCCGGGGGGGGGGGGGGGCCGCGCCGCCCCCGGGGGGCGGGGGGGGGGGGGGGGGGGGGGGCGGGGCCGCGGGGGGGGGGGGGGGGGGGGGGGGGGGGGGGGGGGGGGCGGGCGGCCGCGGCGCGGGGGGGGCCCCCCCCCCCCCCCCCGGCCGCTCAGCTCGGGTCGGTGTCGATGATCGCCACGCGGTCGGTGGTGCTGATCAGGGCCTGCCGGAGGGCGGCGTAGACGTCCTGGGGGGTGACGGGGGTCTTCTCGCCGTTGGCGCGGGCGATGGTGACGCCGTCGAACGTCTGGCCGTACAGCTCCTCCAGGGCGTCCAGGTCCGGCTTGTCGACCAGCTTGCCGTCGACGGCCGTCACCCGGAGGAACTTCCACAGCGACTTCTGCGGGCTCATCAGGATCGTGTGCGCCGCGTCGGTCTGCACGGTCACGGGGGCCGACATCGCCGGTTCGGCGAACTCCTTCATCATCCGGTCGACCTCGGCCTTGGTGACCTCGGGCTGCTGGGCGGTGGTCGGCAGGTCGACCGGGCCGGCCGCGCCGGTCTCGACCTGGCCGCGGTACGCCTCCTCCACCGCGTCGGTCGACCTGGCCACGTCGATGCCCTTGCCCGCCTTCGGGTACACGGGCACCGCCCGGCCGGACTCGAACCTGATCGTGCCGTCGGCCATCGAACCGGAACCGCCGGACGCGTCCTGGAGGGCGGCGTGCAGCTTCTCCTCGTCGACCGGCATGACCGGGTCGACGACGCGGTGGTTGCCGAAGAGGGAGCCGATCACGGAGACCGGGTTGTAGTCGCTCCTGGCGGCCGCCGCGACGGTGGCCTGCGTGTCGAACTGGAGGCCCGCCTGGTCCGGCTTGAGCGCGACGCTGTCGCCGTCCACCGAGAGCTTCAGCGGCTTGTCGACCCGGCCCTCGAAGGCGGTGTCGAGCTTCTCGACGGCGTCGTCCCGGGTGCTGCCGCCGATGTCGACGCCGAGCACGGTGGTGCCCTTGGGCACGTCGGAGTGGTTCATCAGCAGGCCCGCGCCGTAGGCCAGGCCGCCCGCCAGGACCAGGGCGCCGACGAGCAGGGGGAGCTTGCCGCGGCCCTTCCTCTTCACCGGCTTCACCGGCTTCGCGGGGCTGGCCGGGGGCGGCGTGACGGGCTCCGGAATCCTCGGCGGCGCCGGGGCGAGCGGGCCGCCGGTCGCCGGGCCGCCCCGCGACGGCGTGTTCCGGTCGGTCGGTACGACGGGGATGCCGCTGGTCAGGGTGTCCCCGGAGACGTTGCCCGGGGTGCCGTAGGCGACCCCGCCCGGCGGCTCGGGGACCGGCTGCTGCGGGGTGAGGATCGCGGTGTCGTCGCTCAGGCCGCCGCTCGGGGGCGGGGTCAGCCGTCCGGTCCCGGTGGCCGGGCCGCCGGTGGGGCCGGCCGGGGCCTGGGGGCCGCCGTACGCGCCGGTCGGGGTGCCCGGTCCGTTCTCGGCGAAGTACGGCAGGTCGTCGTGGCGCGGCCCGGGTCCGCCGTCGGGGCCCGGACGGTTGCCGGGGCCGGTGCCGCCGGGGCCGACGCCGTTGCCGCCGACGCCGTTGCCGTTGCCGCCGCCCAGCGGGCCGGCGGACAGGGCCTCGGTCACGTCGAAGGAGCCGGTGCCGCCGCCGTGTCCGGGCGCCACGGGTCCGCCGGTCGCGCCGGGGAGACCGGCGCCGTTGGTGCCGCCGGGCCGGGAGCCGCCCGGCATGTTCATGGAGCCGACGACGCCGCCGGGCCGCGCCCCACCGGCCGCGCCGGCACCGGGAACACCGGGTGCACCCGGAGCGCCGGCAGCCGGTCCGGCGGGCCCACCGGCCGCACCGGTCCCACCGGTCCCGCCCGGCACACCGAGCGCGCCGGCACCGGACGTCCCCGCCGGGCCGGAACCCCCGCCGGGGGCCGTCCCGTTCGCGGTCCCGGGGGCGCCGCCCTTGGCCGGGGCGGACCTGCGGGGCGCGAACCAGTCGCTGGTCGGCTTCTCCTCCGCGTGGCGCGCGGGCTCGGCCGGCGTCTCGGCGGTGCCCGCGGGCGTGTCCTCGCCGGGCGGGGGGGTCTCGGGCTCCGGGTCGCCCGCGCCGCCCTCCCCTTCACCGACCGGCTTGCGCATCACGACGGGCGGGATGGGCCGGGACCCGGGGATGTTGATCCGGATGCGGGTGGTCAGCGTCGTCTCGGTCTTGCGGTCCTCCGGCCGGGTGGCCGAACGGCCCGCGTCCGTACCGGTGTCGGAGCCCGCCGGCGTCCCGTAGGGCGGGGTGCCCGACGGGTAAGCGGCTCCACCGCGTCCGTGGGGTCCGGAGGACGGACTGTCAGTTTCACGACTCAAGGCAGGTTCTCCCGGTTGGCTCCGCCGCCCGTCACACCTGAAAGCGGGCGGCTCGGCGGCGCGCACCACCATACTGGCCACTTCTGACGCTTATCCCATGACCGCTGGGGAAACACCCCCCGGTCCCGCGTACCCGCGCCAGGGCAAGTGGTGCGTCACTTGGCAAGTCGGACGGCGTCGTCGTTCGGTTGCCGCACCGGCGCGAGGGTGGCGCACATCACAGCCACGGCGATGCCGCCGAGCAGGAAGAGATACGAGCCGCTTCCCGCGGCGAAGACGAAGTCGCCCTCGGGGCGGCTGGTGGTGAGCAGCACCACGACGAGGGCCCAGCCCGCGGCGGGCGCGACGGCGGCGCCCCGGCGGCCGAAGGCCCGCGCGGCGCCCAGGCAGAGCCCGGCCTCGGCGGCCAGGGCGAGCAGCAGCCCGCCCGGGAACCAGCCGGGCTGCACGAGCGCCCCGGCCACGCCGGTGACGGCGCCGAGGACGAGGAGGGCGAGGTACAGGACGGCCCGGCCGGCGGACGGCGGCCGGAACGGCCTTGCCGGCGCCGGGGTTCCCGCGGTGCCGCGGGCGCTCACGACGCCTCCTCGATCCCGGCGAACAGGTCGCTCCCGCGGGCGTCGGGGGCGGGGGCGCCCACCAGTTCGTAGTACTCGGTGGTGAACAGCGGCTGGGCCAGGTGGTTGGAGAGCGCGAAGTACGGTTCGGCGACCTCGATCTGGGTGGCGTGGGCGCGCATCGCGGCGGCCTTGGCGGCGGCGTACGGGGTGCCGTCGGCGACGATCTGCACGGCGATCCGCTCCTCGCCGACGACGCCGGGGACGTCGTCCACGGTGGCGGCCTCGGGGAAGGGCAGGCCGGGCAGGTCCTCGCCGAGCCGGGCGAAGGCGGCGGCGGCCACCGGGCGCGGGACGCGGTTCCAGTAGATCCGGGCGATGCCGCAGCCCGCCTCGGCGGCGAGTCCGGCGGCGCGCATGGCGACGCGGTGGGCCTGGATGTGGTCGGGGTGGCCGTAGCCGCCGTCCGGGTCGTAGGTGACGAGGACCTGCGGGCGCACCTCGCGGATCACGTCGAGCAGCAGGGCGGCGGCCTCGTCCACGTCCGCCTGCCAGAAGCAGGCCGGGTCGTCGTTGTCGGCCAGGCCCATCATCCCGGAGTCGGCGAACCGGCCGGGCCCGCCGAGCAGCCGTACGTCCGCCACGCCGAGCGCGCCCATCGCGGCCCGCAGCTCGCCCAGGCGGTGCTGCCCGAGGGCGGCCCCGCCGAGGTGCGCGAGGGCGGGCGGGACGACCTCGCCCCGTTCGCCGAGGGTGCAGGTCACCAGCGTCACCTGGGCGCCCTCGGCCGCGTACCGGGCCATGGTGGCGCCGTTGACGATCGACTCGTCGTCCGGGTGCGCGTGCACCAGCAGCAGACGCCGGGCGGGCTGTTCCTTCATGGTCCCCACCCTACGAGGCGCCTTCCGCTTCCCCCGAACCCGGCGCGACGTCCGTCAGAAGTTGATGCTCCCGATCATCCCCGCGATGTTCGACGTCAGCTCACTGATCGTGGGCGCGATCGTCGACGAGGCGAGGTAGAAGCCGAGCAGCATGCAGACGATGGCGTGGCCCGCCTTCAGCCCTGACTTCTTGATCAGCAGGAAGACGATGATCGCCAGCAGCACCACCGCCGAAATCGAGAGTGCCACGGCGGCTCACCTCCAAATAGCCCGGGGACAACGGGGGGTCTGACGCGGTCGAAACCTTGGGGCAGATAAATCCGCACAGCGAGCAGCAGGTTGATACCCACTGTGCGCTAGTGATCATAACTATCCGTACGCGCGCATCGATCGGCGCACAGCCGCACAAGGGGGCGCATGGCCAATATGGTCAGGGCATGACGACCGAGGCTGACTCCTTCCCCAAACGGCACGCCCGCACCCAGCGGTTCACGCTCGGCGCGCCGCGTTCGTACACCGTGGCGCCCGACGGTTCCCGTGTCGTTTTCCTGCGTTCCGCTTCGGGCACGGACCGGGCGAACGCGCTGCTGGTACTGGACCCGGCGGACGGCACGGAGCGGGTGGCGGCCGACCCGCGCGCCCTGTTGGGCGGCGCCGAGGAGCATCTGCCGCCCGAGGAGCGGGCCCGGCGCGAACGCAGCCGGGAGGGCGGGGCCGGCATCGTCGGCTATGCCACCGACGCGGCCGTGGAGTTGGCGTCTTTCGCCTTGTCAGGGCGGCTTTTCACGGCCGGGCTGCGGGCCGGGACGGCGCGTGAACTCCCCGTCGCCGGACCGGTGGTCGACCCGCGCCCCTCCCCCGACGGACGGCATGTCGCGTACGTCGCGCGGGGCGCCCTGCGGGTGGTGGGCGCCGGCGGCGGGGGTGACCGGGCGCTGGCCGAACCGGAGGCGGAGGGGGTGTCGTACGGGCTGGCGGAGTTCATCGCCGCCGAGGAGATGCGGCGCGACCGGGGGTTCTGGTGGGCCCCGGAGTCGGACCGGCTGCTGGTGGCGCGGGTGGACGACACGCCGGTACGGCGGTGGTGGATCGCCGACCCCGCCCACCCCGAGCGTGATCCACACCACGTCGCGTACCCGGCGGCGGGGACCGCCAACGCCGAGGTCCGGCTGTTCGTCGTCGGCCTGGACGGCACGCGCGTGGAGGTCGGCTGGGACCGGAAGCGGTACCCCTATCTGGCGCGAGTGCACTGGTCAGCGGCGGGTGCGCCGCTGCTGCTCGTACAGACGCGCGACCAGCGTGGCCAGGTGTTCCTGGCGGTCGACCCGGAGTCCGGCGGCACCCGGATGGTGCACGCGGACGAAGATCCAACTTGGCTTGAACTGTTCCCCGGAGTGCCCTGCTGGTCCCCCTCCGGACAGCTCGTCCGGATCGCCGACGAGGGCGGCGCACGGGTCCTCGCGGTCGGCGAACGCCCGCTCACCGGAGCCCAGTTGCACGTCCGCGCGGTGCTGGACGTCGGCGAGCACGACGTGCTGATCTCGGCGTCCGCCGGCGAGGAGGCGGCCGAGCCGGAGATCGGCGAGGTGCATGTGTACCGGGTCAACGAGCTGGGAGTGGAGCGCGTCTCGGCGGAACCCGGCGTGCACTCGGCGGTGCGCGCCGGCGGCGTGACCGTACTGGTGTCGGCCACGCCGGACCGGCCGGGCGCGCACGCCCGGGTGCTGCGCGAAAACGTCCGAAAGGAGACGGGTGCGCCGCCGGCCGGGGGCCGGGGGACGGCGGTGACCGTCACCTCGTACGCCGAGGACCCCGGCATGTCCCCTCGCGTGACCTTCACGACGGGGGGCGCACGGCATATTCCGTGCGCCGTGCTTATGCCAACGGACTACCACGGTGACACCCTCCTGCCCGTGCTGATGGACCCCTACGGTGGCCCGCACGCCCAGCGGGTGGTCGCCGCGCACAACGCCCACCTCACCTCGCAGTGGTTCGCCGACCAGGGCTTCGCGGTGGTCGTCGCCGACGGCCGGGGCACGCCGGGCCGGTCGCCCGCCTGGGAGAAGGCCGTCCGGGACGACATCGCCGCGGTCGTCGTCCAGGACCAGGTCGACGCGCTGCACGCGCTCGCCGCCGACTTCCCGCTCGACCTGGGCCGGGTCGCCATCCGGGGCTGGTCCTTCGGCGGCTATCTGGCCGCCCTCGCCGCGCTGCGCCGCCCGGACGTCTTCCACGCGGCGGTGGTGGGCGCCCCGGTGACCGACCTGCGCCTGTACGACACCCACTACCAGGAGCGTTACGTCGGCCTCCCGGACGAGCAGCCCGAGGTGTACCGCCGCAACTCGGTGATCGACGACGAGGGCCTGGTGGACGCCGCCGAGCCACACCGCCCGATGATGATCATCCATGGCCTGGCCGACGACAATGTGGTGGTCGCCCACTCGCTGCGGCTCTCCTCGGCCCTGCTGGCCGCCGGCCGGCCGCACGAGGTGCTCCCCTTGTCCGGGGTCACCCACATGACCCCGCAGGAGACGGTCGCGGAGAATCTGCTGCGACTCCAGGTCGACTTCCTCAAGCGCTCCCTGGCGTAGCCGCTCCGGTCCCGGGCCCGGCTCCGCCCCCGGGCCCGGCAAAGCGGTTCAAACCCGGACGAACTTCGTTAACACACCGGCAACTTGGCGGAAGCGGTACCGATATACGGACGCGACAAGCTGTGCAGCGTACGGCCGTGCGGGTGCCGTAAACGGGCCGGGGTGCGCCATGTCACCCCGGCCCGTTGCCGTGTCCGCCGGCCCCCTCGGTCGGCACGATCCGCTTCTCCTCCGCGAAGTGGCAGGCCGAGTCGTGCGCCGCGGGCCCGCCGCCGGGCCGGAACACGGCGGGCACCGCCAGCTCCGGCACCTCCAGCGCGCAGCGCTCCCGCGCCTTGAAGCAGCGGGTGCGGAAGCGGCACCCGGAGGGAATGCTGGTCGGCGAGGGCACGTCACCGGTGAGGATGATCCGCTCCCGGTACTCCCGCGCCTCGGGGTCGGGCACGGGGACGGCGGAGAGCAGTGCCTGGGTGTAGGGGTGGGTGGGGTGGTCGTAGATCTCGGTGTCGCGGCCGGTCTCCATGATGCGGCCGAGGTACATCACGGCGACCCGGTCGGAGATGTGCCGGACGATGGACAGGTCGTGGGCGATGAAGACGTAGGAGAGGTCGAATTCGCTCTGGAGCCGGTCGAGCAGGTTGATGACCTGCGCCTGCACCGAGACGTCGAGGGCGGAGACGGGTTCGTCGGCGACGATGATCTCGGGGCGCAGGGCGAGACCGCGGGCGATGCCGATGCGCTGGCGCTGGCCCCCGGAGAACTGGTGGGGATAGCGGTTGACGTACTCGGGGTCGAGGCCGACCACGTCGAGCAGTTCCTGGACCCGGCGGCGCCGGTCGCCCTTGGGGGCCACCTCGGGGTGGATGTCGTACGCCTCGCCGATGATGTCGCCCACGGTCATACGGGGGTTGAGGGAGGTGTAGGGGTCCTGGAAGACCATCTGGATGTTGCGGCGGACCGCCTTCAGGGCCTTTCCCGACAGGCGGGTGATGTCCTCGCCCTTGTAGCGGATCTCGCCGGCCGTCGGCCGTTCCAGGTTGACCAGCATCTTGGCCACCGTGGACTTGCCGCAGCCGGACTCGCCCACGATGCCGAGGGTTTCGCCGCGGTCGAGGTGGAAGTCGACGCCGTCGACGGCCTTGACCTCGCCGACCTGCTTCCTGAAGAGGACGCCGCTGGTGAGGGGGTAGTGCTTGACCAGGCCGCGCACGAGGAGGATGGGCTCAGTCATCGAGGCACTCCCTCCAGAAGTGGCAGGCGCTGCCCCGGGCGTCGTTCACCTCGTACAGCGGGGGGACGTCGGTGCGGCAGACGTCCCTGGCCATGGGGCAGCGGGGGTGGAAGGCGCAGCCGGGCGGGATGCGGGTGAGGTTGGGCGGCAGGCCCTTGATGGCGTACAGCTCCCGGCCCTTGTGGTCCAGGCGGGGGATGGATTCGAGCAGGCCCCGGGTGTACGGGTGCGCGGGGGCCTTGTAGATGTCGTGGACGGGGGCGCTCTCCACGATCCGGCCCGCGTACATCACCGCGATCCTGTCGGCGACGTCGGCGACCACGCCGAGGTCGTGGGTGATGAGGATCAGGCCCATGTGGAACTCCCGCTGGAGTTCCGCGAGCAGCTCCATGACCTGGGCCTGGACGGTGACGTCCAGGGCGGTGGTCGGTTCGTCGGCGATGATCAGCTTAGGTTCCAGGGCCATCGCCATGGCGATCATGATGCGCTGGCGCATCCCGCCGGAGAACTGGTGCGGGTACTGCTTCACCCGCTCCCCGGCGCCGGGGATGCGGACCCGGTCCATCAGCTCGACGGCCCTGGCGCGGGCGTCCTTCCTGGACATGCCCCGGTGCACGGTGAACATCTCGCCGAGCTGGTCGCCGACGGTGAGGACCGGGTTCAGCGAGGACAGCGCGTCCTGGAAGATCATCGCCATCTCGGCGCCGCGCACCCTGCGGCGCTGCTCCTCCTTGAGCCTCAGCAGGTCGCGGCCCTCGAACAGGACCTCGCCGCCGGTGATCCGGCCGGGCGGGGTGTCGAGGATGCCCATGACCGTCTGGGCGGTGACGGACTTGCCGGAGCCGGACTCGCCGAGCACGGCGAGGGTCTCCCCCGCGTCCACGCCGTAGGAGACGCCGTTGACGGCCCTGGCCACGCCGTCCCGGGTGTGGAACTCCACGTGCAGGTCACGCACTTCGAGCAGCATGGCGGCTCACCTCAGCTTCGGGTCGAGGGCGTCGCGCACCGCGTCGCCGAGCATGATGAACGCCAGGACGGTGATCGCGAGGGCTCCGGAGGGCCAGAGCAGGGCGTGCGGGGCGTTGCGGATGTAGGGCGCGGCGGCGGAGATGTCGATGCCCCAGGAGACGCTGGGCGGCTTCAGGCCGACGCCGAGGAAGGACAGGGTCGCCTCCAGCGAGATGTAGGTGCCCAGCGCGATCGTCGCCACGACGATGACCGGGGCGACCGCGTTGGGGGTGATGTGCCGCAGCAGCAGCCGGGAGTTGGAGGCGCCGAGCGCGCGGGCGGCCTGGACGTAGTCGTGCTGCTTGGCGGTGATCACCGAGCCCCGGGCGATCCGGGAGATCTGCGGCCAGCCCAGCAGCACGATGAAGCCGATCACCGGCCAGACCGTGTTGCTGGTGATGACGGAGAGCAGCACCAGGCCGCCGAGGACGACCGGGATGGCGAAGAAGACGTCGGTGATCCTCGACAGCACCGAGTCCCAGAAGCCGCCGAAGAACCCGGCGAGCCCGCCGAGCACGCTGCCGAGGACCGCGACCCCGAGCGTGGACAGGACGCCGACCGCCACCGACGTACGGGCGCCGTAGACGGTGCGGGTGTAGACGTCGCAGCCCTGGCCGTCGTAGCCGAAGGGGTGGCCGGGCCCGGGACCGTCCTGGGCCCTGGCGAGGTCGCACTGCAGGGGGTTGCCCGAGGCGATCAGGGACGGCCACAGGGAGATGACGAGCAGGAACAGGATGACCAGGGCGGAGATCAGGAAGACCGGGTTGCGGCGCAGGTCGTGCCAGGCGTCGGACCAGAGGCTGCGGGGCCGCTCCCGCGGGCCGCCGGTCCCCTCGGGGCCCGCCGGGGTCAGGGTCGCCGCCTCGCTCGCGCCGAGGTCCATCTGCCCGCCCATGCCGGTGCCGGCCACGGCGCGCTCCGGTTCGTAGGGCTGCTCAGGCATAGCGGACCCTCGGGTCGAGTACGGCGTACAGCAGGTCGACGAGGAGGTTGGCGACGAGGAAGACCAGGACCAGGACGGTGACGAAGCCGACCACGGTCTGCGTGTTCTGGCGCAGGATGCCCTGGTAGAGCTGGTAGCCGACGCCGTGGATGTTGAAGATGCGCTCCGTCACGATCGCGCCGCCCATCAGCGCGCCCACGTCGGTGCCGATGAAGGTGACGACCGGGATGAGGGAGTTGCGCAGCAGATGCCGGACGACGACCCGGCGGCGCGGCAGGCCCTTGGCGATGGCGGTGCGCACGTAGTCGGCGCGCCGGTTCTCCGCGATGGAGGTCCGGGTGAGGCGGGTGACGTACGCCAGTGAGACCGAGGCCAGGACCAGGCCGGGGACGATCAGCTCGTCCAGCGGGGCGTAGGAGGAGACCGACGGGCGAATCCACTCCCACTTCACGCCGAGGAGGAGCTGGAGCAGCAGCCCGGTGACGAAGGTGGGCACGGAGATGACGACCAGGGTGAGGACCAGCACGGCGGTGTCGACCGGCCGGCCGCGGCGCAGTCCGGTGATCACACCGAGGACGATGCCGATGACGATCTCGGCGACGATCGCCACCACGGTCAGCCGGATGGTGACCGGGAAGGCCGTGCCCATCAGCTCGGTGACCGGCTGGCCGTTGAAGGCGGTGCCGAAGTCGCCGGTGAAGACGTTGCCCATGTAGGTCAGGTATTGCCGCCACACCGGCTTGTCGAGGCCGAACTCCCTTCTGAGCTGGGCGGCGGTGGCCGGGTCGCACTCCCGGTCGCCGCAGAGCCCCGCGATGGGGTCGCCCATCACGTTGACCATGAGGAAGATCAGCAGGGTGGCCCCGATGAACACCGGGACCATCTGGAGCAGGCGTCGGATCACATACCGGCCCACGGCGGATCAGCTCACCTTGATCTCGTCGTACACCGGGACGCTGAACGGGTTGAGCTTCACGTCGGAGAGCCGGTCCGAGTAGCCGGCGCTGCCGTTCTGGTACCAGAGCGGGATGGCGGCCATGTTGTCCCGGACGACCTCCTCGGCCTGCTGGAAGGTCTTGATCGCCTTTCCGGTGTCGGTCTCGGAGTTGGCCTTGTCGACCAGGTCGTCGAACTTCTTGTCCGACCACTTGCCGTCGTTGGAGGAGGCGTTGGTGTAGTACAGCGGCTGGAGGAAGTTCTGGATGAGCGGGTAGTCCATCTGCCAGCCGGCCCGGAAGGGGCCGCTCATCTTCTTGCCGGTGATCTGGTTGCGGAAGTCCGCGAAGGTGCCGACGGGGTTGCCGACGCACGCCTTGTCGTTGCCGAGGGCGTTGTTGATGGAGTTGCAGACCGCGTCGACCCACTGCTTGTGGGAGCCGGTGTCCGAGTTGTACGTGATCTTGACCTGGCCGCCGGGGAGTCCGCCGCCGTCCCGGATCAGCTTCTTCGCCTCGTCGGGCTTGTAGGCGCACGCGTCGCCGCACAGCCCGTCCTGGAAGCCGCCGTCCTTGCCGAGCACGGGTGAGGTCCAGTCGGTGGCCGGGGTGCGGGTCCTGTGGAAGATCGTCTCGGTGATCTGCTCGCGGTCGATCGCCATGGACAGGCCCTTGCGGACCTTCGCCGAGCCGCTCTTGTTCCACTCGCGGTCGTAGAACGGGAAGGCGAGGGTCTGGATGATGCCGGCCGGGGCGTTGATGTACCGGTCGCCGAGGTCGTTCTTGACGTTCTTCAACTGGGCGGCGGGGACGTCGTCGACGAGGTCGAGGTTGCCGGCCATCAGGTCGGTGTAGGCGGTGTTGTTGTCGGTGTAGACCTTCAGGTCGACGCCGCCGTTGCGCGCCTTGTCGTCGCCCGGGTACTGCTCCCACTTGCGCAGGGACATCTGCGAGCCGCGGGCGTAGCTGTCGACCCGGTACGGGCCGTTGCCGACCGGTTTCTTCAGCCAGTCGTCGTGGTGGTCGAAGAAGGCGCGGGGCAGCGGTGCGTACGCCGGGTAGCCGAGGGTGTCGGGGAAGGTCGAGAACTTCTGGTTGAGCTTGACGGTGAAGGTGCGCGGCCCGGTGGCCTTCAGCCCGGAGAGGGTGTCGGCGCTCTGCTTGCCGCCGTCCTCGGGGTGGGCCTTGTCGTAGCCGTCGATGTAGCTGAAGAAGTAGGCGTTGCGCTGGTTGTTCTTCAGACTCGCGCCGTAGTTCCAGGCGTCCACGAAGGAGCGGGCGGTGACCTTCTCGCCGTTGCTGAAGGTCCAGCCGTCCTTGACGGTGACGGTGAAGTTCTGCGAGTCGGAGGTCTCGATCTTCTCGGCGAGCATGTCCTTGGCCTCGCCGGTGTCCGGGTCGTACCGCTGTAGGCCCCGGAAGATCATGTCCAGGACCTTGCCGCCCTGCACCTCGTTGGTGTTGGCCGGCTCCAGCGGGTTCTGCGGGTCGCCCCAGGAGGAGCTGAGCACCGCGCCGCTGTCGCCGCCGCCGTCACCGCCGCCCCCGCAGGCCGTCACCGCGAGGGCTGCCGCCGCCGCGGTGACGGCCCATCCGGCGTGCGTCGCTCCGCGCATGGGGTGCCTCCTCGTCCGCTGATCCCTTACCGGCCAATATCACGCCAAAGGGTGCATGCCGCACACCCACGGGGTCCTTTGGAGGAACCCGCCAGTGGAAGGAGCGGCTCCGCGGGGGCGCCGAAGCGGAGGCTCGCCGTCCGAAGGGAACGATCTTGGACTTCCGCGCAACAGATCAACGCGATCCGATGCCGAACCGTTGGATTGTTACCCCAAGGTGTACACATTTCGACACCTCGGCGTCCGCATAACGAACGTCTCGCCGGAATCGTCCAGTTGGTCCGACTTAAGACACAGGAGCATCACAGTGCGCTACACGCGTAGCTACGGAATCACCAAGCAAAGGCAAAGAAGGTAAAGAGAAACTCAAGGTGACCTAGTTTTTATTGACCTTGAACGAATTGCGTTGAAAAAGTCCGCTCATCAGACCCTCCCCTGGGCCAGGAGCACCATGACCCCCCCAACTCCATCAGCGGCTGCCCCGCTCGAGGTGACCGACGAGAGCGCTCCCGCGTCGCCCGCGCCCGCCACCCCCAAGGGCAACGAGAGCCGCTCCCCCGGGCGCCTGGCCTGGACCCGCTTCAAGCGAGACAAGACGGGCGTCGTCTCCGCATGCATCGTGATCTTCTTCTTCGTGATCGCGCTCGCGGCCCCGCTCATAGCCAAGCTCTACGGCAAGGACCCGTACACCACGTACGCCAGTCAGCGCCCGGAACTGCTCAACGCCTTCTCGTACCCGGCCGGAGCCAACGGCGGGATGAGCTCGGAGTTCTGGTTCGGCATCGAGCCCCAGCTCGGCCGGGACGTCTTCACCTTCCTGCTCTACGGCATCCGCACCTCACTGGGCATCGCCCTGGCGGCCACCCTGCTGACCTGCCTGGTGGGCGTGGTGGTCGGCATCACGGCGGGCTACCTCGGCGGCCGGACGGACTACTTCGTCGGCCGGGTCATCGACATCCTGCTGTCGTTCCCGTCGACCCTGTTCTTCATCGCGTTCATGCCGGTCGTCTACGGCCTGTTCGTCGCGGACGACGAGAACATCCCGACCTCGCTGCGGGCCGTCTCGCTCATCCTGGTGCTGTCGGTCTTCGGCTGGGCCTCCCTGGCCCGCCTGCTGCGCGGCCAGGTCCTCGGTCTGCGCGAGCGGGAGTTCGTGGAGGCGGCCAAGGTGACCGGCGCCTCCCCGTGGCGGATCGTCTTCAAGGAGCTGCTGCCCAACCTGTGGACGCCGATCATCATCCAGTCCACGCTGATGCTCCCGGCGTTCGTGACCGCCGAGGCGGGCCTGGCCTTCCTCGGGGTCGGCATCATCGACCCGACCCCGGACTGGGGCGTCATGATCCAGCGCGGCGCCCAGTTCTACACCGAGGACATCACCTTCATGCTCTTCCCGGGCCTGTCCATGGTGATCTTCGTCCTCGCCTTCAACCTCCTCGGCGACTCGGTGCGCGACGCCCTCGACCCGAAGTCCAAGCGCTGACCTCTCCGCTCCATCCGGCTCGTTCGACGCCGTCCGGCCGGCCGTCCCGTTCCCTTTGCCCTCTTCTGGCAGGTGCCCTATGTCTTTCTCCCGTAGAAATTTCCTCATCGCCACCGGTGTGGTCGCGGCCTCGTCCTCGGTCCTGACCGCCTGCGGCGGTGGCGGTGGCGGTGGCGGCGGCTCCGCGTCGGACACCCCCAAGGTGACCGGCTCCAAGACCATGGAGATCCCGGTGGGCACCAAGGCGGACTCCACCGGCCCGGCCCCCGAGGTCAAGGGCGCGGTCAAGGGCGGGACGATCTACTCGCTCGAACAGTTCGACATGGACCACATGGACCCGGCGCAGATCTACGTCTCCACCGAGGCCGCCATCACCGTGCCGATCATGCGCGGTCTGACCGGCTACAAGATCGACGACAAGGGCGGCGTCACCCTGGTCGGCGACGCGGCCACCGACCCGGGCACCCCGAAGGACGGGGGCAAGACGTGGGTCTTCACCCTGAAGGACGGCCTGAAGTGGGAGGACGGCTCCGACGTCACGATGGATGACGTCCGCCACACCTTCGAGCGCCTCTTCGCCTCGTTCGTCACCGAGGGCCCGCGCTACGTCCAGCAGTGGCTGGTCGGCGGCGACAAGTACAAGGGCCCCTACGAGGGCAAGCACCTCGACTCCATCGAGGTCGACGGCAAGACCATCACCTTCCGCCTCAACGAGCCGCGCGGCGACTTCAACTACACGCTCGCGATGCGCGGCTACGCCCTGGTGCCCGAGAAGCAGGACACCAAGGAGAAGTACGACAAGCAGCCGTTCTCCTGCGGCCCGTACCGCATCGAGAGCCGCAGCGTGGGCAAGTCGCTGACGTACGTGCGCAACGAGCACTGGGACCCGGCCACGGACCCGATCCGCAACGCCTACCCGGACAAGTTCGCCTTCTCCTTCGGCTTCCAGCCGCTGGCGGCGACCGACCGCTACATCGCGGACAAGGGCAACGACCAGTACGCGGTGCCGATCTTCAACGAGGTCGCGGCCGAGCGCGTCGCCCAGGTGCTGACCGACGCCGAGCTGAAGAAGCGCGTGCTGACGGCGGTCGACACGGTCACCTACTACTGGCCGATCAACACCACCCGGGTCACGGACGTCAAGGTCCGCCAGGCCATCAACTGGGCCTGGCCGCACCAGCAGCTCCAGACCATCCGCGGCGGCGCGTCCGTCACCGAGATCGCCACCACGATCCTCAGCCCGGTCACCCCCGGTTACGAGAAGTTCGACCTGTACGGCACCACCAAGAAGCCCGGCGGCGACCCGGCCAAGGCCAAGGCGCTGCTGAAGGAGGCCGGAAAGCTCGGCCAGAAGCTGGTCATCGCCTACCAGCAGTCGGACAACTCGGTGAAGCAGGCCGTCGCGATCAAGAACGCCCTGGAGGAGGCCGGCTTCACGGTCGTCAACAAGCAGGTCGACAAGTCGACCTTCTACACCCAGATCGGCAAGATCGACAACGGTTACGACGTGTTCGCGGCGGGCTGGAGCCCGGACTGGCCGAACGGCTACTCCGTCTTCTACCCCTGCTGGAGCGGCGAGAACATCGGCAACGGCCGCAACAACTACGCCCAGTTGGACGACACCGGCGTCAACAAGGCGATCGACGCCGCCTCGGCGATCACCGACCCGGAGAAGGCCAACAAGGCGTGGGCCGCCATCGACCGCCAGATCATGGAGCTGGCCGCCGTCGTGCCCGACTACCACTCCATCCGCAACTGGATGTACGGGTCCAAGGTCGGCAACGTCGTCTACGACGCCGGCAACACCTGCGTCGCGCTCTGCAAGCTCTACGCCAAGAAGTAGCGCGCCCCCACGGGGGCGGCCGTCCCGCACGGCCGCCCCCGTGGCCCACCCCCCTCCAACACCCCGGCGACGGCGCCCCGTCCGGAAAGTCACGCCCCATGCTCCGCTTCCTAGTCCGCCGAGTCTTTGGCGCGATGGTCATCCTGCTGATCATCAGCGCCGTCACCTTCTGGCTCTTCTACGCAGTTCCGCGTGACCCCGCGATGATGTCCTGCGGCAAGAACTGCACGCCGGAGAATCTGGAGCAGATCCGGAAGAACCTGGGCATCGACGAGTCGATCATCATGCAGTACTGGCACTGGCTCGTGGGCATCTTCGCCGGACGCGACTACGGCGGGTACGGCTTCTGCGACGCGCCCTGCCTCGGCTACTCGTTCGCCAACAACGAGCCGGTCTTCGGCACGATCATGAACCGGATGCCGCTGACCCTGTCGCTGGCCTTCGGCTCCGCCGCCTTCTTCCTGCTCATCGGTGTCGGCGCGGGCATGCTCGCCGCGCTGAAGCAGGGCAAGTTCCTGGACAAGTTCGCCAGCTCCGTGTCGCTGCTCGGCTCCTCGCTGCAGATCTACTTCGTCGGCTACATCGCGATGTTCTTCCTGGTCTCGCAGCTCGGCATCTTGAGCCAGCCGTCGTACACGCCGCTCACCGAGAACCCGGCCGCCTGGGTCTCCGGGCTGCTGCTGCCGTGGCTGGTGCTGTCCATCATCTTCACCGCGAACTACACCCGTATGACCCGCTCCCAGATGGTGGAGCAGCTCAGCGAGGACTACGTCCGCACCGCCCGCGCCAAGGGGCTGTCCCGCGCCAACGTCTTCTTCCGGTTCGCCTGGCGCGGCGCGATGGGTCCGATCGTCACCCTCTTCGGCATCGACCTCGGCACCCTGATCGGCGGCGCCATCATCACCGAGTCCGTCTTCTCCCTCCAGGGCGTCGGACGGCTCGCGGTGCAGGCCGTGGACCAGAGCGACCTGCCCATGCAGTTGGGGGTCACCGTCCTGGCGGCCGGCGCGATCGTGTTCTTCAACATCGTCGTCGACGCCGTGTACGCCCTCATCGACCCGCGTATCCGGCTCGCCTGACCTCCGCCGGCAGTTCCCCACCCCCCGCATCATCTGGAGCGTCCCCGTGACGAGCACCGATCAGCAGCCCTTCCTCTCCGTCAAGGACCTCAGGGTCCACTTCTCCACCGAGGACGGCATCGTCAAGGCCGTCGACGGGCTCTCCTTCGACATCGCCAAGGGCAGGACGCTCGGCATCGTGGGCGAGTCGGGTTCCGGCAAGTCCGTCACCAACCTGACCATCCTCGGCCTGCACGACCGGCGCAGCACCGCGATCGAGGGCGAGATCGTGCTCGACGGCAAGGACCTGCTGACCGCCTCCGAGCGGGAACTGGAACGCCTGCGCGGCAACAAGATGTCCATGATCTTCCAGGACGCGCTCGCCTCGCTGTCGCCGTACCACACCGTCGGGCGGCAGATCGGGGAGACGTACCGCAAGCACACCGGGGCGTCGAAGAAGGAGGCCCGGGAGCGGGCGGTGGAGATGCTGCGGCGGGTGGGTATCCCGCAGCCGGACGTGCGGGTGGACGACTACCCGCACCAGTTCTCCGGCGGTATGCGCCAGCGCGCGATGATCGCCATGGCGCTGGTCTGCGACCCGGAGCTGCTGATCGCGGACGAGCCGACCACCGCGCTGGACGTGACCGTGCAGGCCCAGATCATGGACCTGCTCAAGGACCTCCAGCAGGAGTTCGGCACGGCGATCGTCTTCATCACCCACGACCTCGGGGTCATCGCCGACATCGCCGACGACGTGCTGGTGATGTACGGCGGCCGGTGCGTGGAGCGCGGGACCAAGGAGGAGGTGCTGCGCGACCCGCAGCACCCGTACACGCTGGGCCTGATGAGTTCCATGCCGAGCCTGGACGGTCCGGTCGACGTGCCGCTGTCGCCGATCCCCGGTTCGCCGCCCTCGCTGCTCAACCCGCCCTCCGGCTGCCGCTTCCACCCGCGGTGCCCCTTCGTGGAGCAGGTGCCGGGCGGGCGGTGCGCCACCGAGCGGCCGCTCCTCGAGGTGGTGGACGGGCGGGGTTCGGCCTGTCACCTCACGCCGGCGCAGCGCCGGGACCTCTTCGCCGACTACGCCGGAACCCGGCACAACTGACGTACACGAGACGGGACTTCACCATCATGAGCAACGCGACACCGCTCCTGGACGTCAGCGGTCTGACCAAGCACTTCCCGATCAAGGGCGGCTTCCCGATCCCGCGTACGGTCGGTGCCGTGCGGGCCGTCGACGGGCTGGACTTCCAGGTCGGCGAGGGCGAGAGCCTGGGCCTGGTCGGCGAGTCCGGCTGCGGCAAGTCGACCACCGGGCGGCTGATCACCCGGCTGCTGGAGCCGACCGCCGGGTCGATCACCTACCGGGGGCGGGACATCACCCACGCCGGCCGCAAGCAGCTCGCGCCGGTCCGGTCCGAGATCCAGATGATCTTCCAGGACCCGTACGCCTCCCTCAACCCCCGCCAGACCGTCGGCAAGATCATCTCCGGGCCGATGGAGATCAACGGGATCAACCCGTCCGGCGGCCGGGAGAAGCGGGTCCGGGAGCTGCTGGAGATCGTCGGTCTCAACCCCGAGCACTACAACCGCTTCCCGCACGAGTTCTCCGGCGGCCAGCGCCAGCGCATCGGCGTGGCGCGGGCGCTCGCGCTGGAGCCGAAGCTGATCGTGGCCGACGAGCCGGTCTCCGCGCTCGACGTGTCGATCCAGGCGCAGGTGGTCAACCTGCTCCAGAAGGTGCAGCAGGACCTCGGGATCGCCTTCGTCTTCATCGCCCACGACCTGGCCGTCGTGCGGCACTTCTCGCAGCGCGTCGCGGTGATGTACCTCGGTAAGATCGTGGAGATCGCCGACCGCGACGACCTGTACGGCAACCCGCGCCACCCCTACACGCGGGCCCTGCTGTCCGCCGTGCCCGAGGCCACGGTGGACGACACGCCCCGGGAGCGCATCCGGCTCGTCGGTGACGTGCCCTCGCCGATCAACCCGCCGTCGGGCTGCCGGTTCCGCACCCGCTGCTGGAAGGCGACGGAGAAGTGCGCGAGCGAGGCGCCCCCGCTGGTGCGGGTGGAGGGCAACCGGCCCGGTCACCTGACCGCGTGCCACTACCCCGAGACGCCGGAGACCGTGCCCGGTCCCCGGCTCGCCAAGGACCCCGAGGCGGCGGCCTGACAACACCCCTTTTCCGTCGGCCGCCTCCTTTGCGGAACGGACTTTCACCGGCCCATTGACCCGAGCCCATGAACGTCCGCTCCGGGGGAACGAGGGCCCGCGCCTTTCCGGCGCGGGCCCTCTTTTCATGCCCTCGCGTCCTCAGTTCCTGTCCGTCTGCTCCAGCGCCGCCAGCGCCGGGTCCAGCACGATGTCCTCCCTGCGGTCCGTGATCGTCGGGTCCTCCGGGAAGTGGCAGGCCGTCAGGTGCCCCTCCCGGTTGCCCTCGATGCGGACCAGCGGGGGCACCTCGGCAGCGCACTTGTCCTGCGCCTTCCAGCAGCGGGTGCGGAAGCGGCAGCCCGAGGGCGGCGAGACCGGCGAGGGCACGTCGCCGGCGAGCCGGATGCGCTCCCGGTTCCGCTCGGCGCCCTCGGTCAGCGTGACCTCGGGGACCGCGGACAGCAGGGCGTGGGTGTAGGGGTGCCGGGGCCGGGTGTAGATGGAGTCGCGGTCGCCGATCTCGATGATCTTGCCGAGGTACATCACCGCGACGCGCTGCGAGAAGTGCCGTACCACGGCCAGGTCGTGGGCGATGAACAGGAACGCGATGCCCAGTTCCCGCTGCACCTTCTGGAGCAGGTTGACCACCTGCGCCTGGATCGACACGTCGAGCGCGGAGACCGGCTCGTCGGCCACGATCAGCTTGGGGTCCAGCGACAGTGCGCGGGCCACGCCGATGCGCTGGCGCTGGCCGCCGGAGAACTCGTGCGGGAAGCGGTTGTAGTGCTCGGGGTTGAGGCCGACGATCTCCAGCAGCTCCCGGACCCGCTTCTCCCGGCCGCCGGGCGGGTTGATCCCGTTGATCTCCATCGGCCCGGAGATGATCTTGCCGACGGTCTGGCGCGGGTTCAGCGAGGAGTAGGGGTCCTGGAAGATCATCTGGATCTCGGACCGGACCGGCGCGAGCTGCTTGCGGCCCGCGTGCGTGATGTCCCGCCCCCGGTAGGTGATCGACCCGGCGGTCGGCTCCAGCAGCCGGGTGATCAGCCGCCCGGTGGTCGACTTGCCGCAGCCCGACTCCCCCACCAGGCCGAAGCTCTCGGCGACGCCGATGCTCAGGTCGATGCCGTCGACGGCCTGCACCTGGCCGACCGTCCGCTTGACCGGGAAGCCTCCCCTGACCGGGAAGTGCTTGGTCAGGCCGCTGACTTCGAGCAGGGGTTCCCGCTCCCCCGTGGTCCCGCGCGGGGCGGGGAGGACGAGGTCTTCCTTCATGTCTCCTCCTTCAGCCCAGCCGGGGCTTGATCTCTTCGACGAAGATGGTCCGCTTCTGCTCGGCCGTGAGATGGCACGCCGAGGAGCGGTCCGGGCCGAGCAGCGGGCGCTCGGTGACGCAGCGGTCGCCCTCCACCCGGTCCCGGAAGACGCAGCGCGGGTGGAAGCGGCAGCCGGAGGGCGGGTCGAGCAGCGAGGGCGGGGTGCCCGGGATGGGCGCCAGCGGGGCGCTGAGGTCGGAGTCCAGCCGGGGCATGGAGTTCAGCAGGCCCCAGGTGTACGGGTGCCGGGGCGAGTGGAGCACCTCCTCGACCGTGCCGCGCTCCACCGCGCTGCCCGCGTACATCACCATGATGTCGTCGGCCATGTCGGCGATGACGCCGAGGTCGTGGGTGATGAAGACGATCGCGGAGCCGAACTCCTGCTGGAGGTCCTTGAGCAGGTCCAGGATCTGGGCCTGGACGGTGACGTCGAGGGCGGTGGTCGGCTCGTCGGCGATCAGCAGGTCGGGGTCGCAGACCAGGGCCATGGCGATCATCGCGCGCTGGCGCATACCGCCGGAGAACTGGTGCGGATAGTCCTTGGCGCGCTGCGCCGGGTTGGGGATGCCGACCTTGCCCAGCATCTCCACCGCCCGCGCCCAGCCCTCCTTCTTGGAGGCGCCGGTGTGCTTGATGAACGGCTCGGCGATCTGCCGGCCCACCGTGTAGTACGGGGACAGCGCGGTCAGCGGGTCCTGGAAGATCATCGCGACCTTGTTGCCGCGCAGCCTCTCCATCTCCTTCTCGGTGGCGGTGACGAGTTCCTTGCCGTCCAGGACGATCTCGCCGTCGATCGTGGTGGTACGCGGGTTGTGCAGGCCCAGGATGGTCAGGTTGGTCACGGACTTGCCGGAGCCGGACTCGCCGACGATGCCCAGGGTCCGGCCGCGCTCGACGTCGAAGGAGAGACCGTCGACCGCCCGGACGACCCCGTCCTCCGTGGCGAACCGCACGCTCAGGTCCCGGACCGAGAGGAACCCCTCCGGCCCGGTCCCGGCCGGCACTCCCTCGGCCTTGGTCACTGTGGTCACGGTGGTTCCTCTTCCTAGGAAAGCCGGACGCGCGGGTCGATCCAGGCGTACGCGATGTCGGTGAGGATGTTGAGGATCAGGATGGCGAAGGCGCCGACGAGCATGACGCCCATGGTCATCGGCAGGTCCTTGTGGACCGCCCCGTCCACCGCGAGCCGCCCGATGCCCTGGAGGGAGAAGGTCAGCTCGGTGACGACCGCGCCGCCGAGCAGGCTGCTGAGGTCGATGCCGAGGATGGTGACGATGGGGATCAGCGACCCGCGCCAGGCGTAGCGGAAGAAGACGTACCGCTGGGACATGCCCTTGGCGCGGGCGGTGCGCACATGGTCCTCGGCCAACTGCTCGATCAGCGAGGCGCGCGCCATACGGGTGTACTGGGCGGTGAAGATGGTGGCCATCACGACCATCGGGATGGAGAGCCCGACCAGCCAGCCGACCGGGTCCTCGGTCAGCGGGACGTACTTGGGGTCCTCCATGATGCCCGAGCCGTAGACGAAGATCATCAGGGCGATCGGGCCGAGGAAGTAGATCTGGAACGAGCTGAGGACCATGGAGGCGCCGGTGGCCACCTTGTCCACGGACGACCCGCGGCGGAAGGCGGCGAGCATGCCCGCCCCGAGCCCGACGACCAGGAAGACGACCGTCGCGCCGACGGTCAGCGACAGGGTCAGCGGGAAGCGGTCCTTGATGGTGTCCCACACCAGGTCGCTGGAGTAGAAGGACTGGCCGAGGCAGGGCGCCGGGCAGTGCTCCCCGGGGAAGTCGCGGCCCACCACGATCCCGGACATGAAGTCCCAGAACTGCTGGGCGAGGGGCAGGTCGAGGCCGAGCGCCTGGCGGATGTCCTCCAGCCGCTGGGGGGAGCAGTCCTTGCCGCAGGACAGGGACGCGTAGTCGGACGGCGCGGCGACGAACAGGAAGAAGGTGGCGGCACCGATCAGGAACAGGGTGACGGCGGCTCCGACCGTACGCCGGATGATGAACTGAAGCATGGCGGGTGGGCTGCTCTCTGCGGAGGTGGTCGGGGGAGGTAGCGGAACCCCGGGGGTGCGCTCCGCCTGGTGCGCACCCCCGCCAGTCAGCCGTGCGGCGTTACGACTTCAGGAAGAGCTGGTTGACGTCGATGTAGCTGGACTCGGTGCTGTACCGCGCGCCGCCGATGTTCGAGCCGTAGAGCTGGAACTGCTTCGTGTACCACAGCGGAGCGCCCGGGTTGACCTGCTCCAGGAGGTAGTGGTGCGCTTCCTTCCAGGTGGCCTCGGCCTCCTTCGGCTCCTGGACGAGCGCCTTCTTGATCAGTTCCTGGACCTTGGGGTCGTCGACGTGCGAGTAGTTCGGCGACCCGTCGGCGACCTGGTCACCGTCGTAGATCGGCGTGACGACCGTGCCGGGCGACGGCCAGTCCTGGCCCCAGCCGGTGATGTAGACGTCGTAGGGGTTGTCCAGCTTGCCGATCTGCTCGTAGAAGCTCGCCGAGTCGACCTCCTTGGAGACCACGTCGAAGCCGGCCTTGGTCAGCGCGTCCTCGATGGCGACCTTGTGCTTCTGGCCCGCCTCGTTGTTGCGGTAGGCGTGCACGATCTTCTTCTCGGCGGCCGGGACGTCCTTCAGGAGTTCCTTGGCCTTCGCCAGGTTGCCCGCCGGCGTCTTCAGCCGGCCGTACGGGTCGTAGTCGGCCTCGTAGCCCGGCAGGGTCGGGGCGAACAGGTTGGGGGCGACGTCACCGCCGTACGCGCCGCCCTCGCCGGCGATCAGCGACTTGGAGTTGACCGCGTAGGTGATGGCGTCGCGGACCTTCTTGTTCTTGACCCGGTCCAGGTTGAAGCTGAGCGCCATGACGTAGGGCTGGTAGCCCTTGATGGTGCGCTTGTTGACGGCCGGGTCGCCGACCACGTCCTGGATCTGGGTGGACTCCACCGCGCCGGTGAGCTGGATGGCGTTCTTGGAGTCGCCCTGGTCGGATATGAGCCGCTTGGTCTGGGTGGACTCGGTGACACCGAAGTCGAAGTCGTACCCGTCCACGTACTGGTGGCGCACCGAGTCGGTCTTGGGGTCCCAGTTCTCGTTCTTGACGAGCTTGAGGGACTTGCCGACCTTGTACTCCGAGATCTTGTACGGGCCGGTGGCGACGGGCGCCTTGTCGTACTTCTCCTTGGTGTCGCCCTCCTCCGGCACCACGCTGTAGCCCGGCATGGCCAGGGTCTGCGGCAGGTCGGGGCGGGCGGTGTCGAAGTGGAAGACGATCGTCTTGTCGTCCGGGGTGTCCAGGACCGAGTCCGGCAGGTGCTTGTCGCCGAAGCCGCCGTCGGGCAGCGCCTTGCGGTAGTCGGCGCCGCTCAGCCAGGTCTGGAGGTAGGTCGGGCCGTCGAAGATGAACTTGGCGTACTGGCGCTCGATGGTGTGCCGGATGTCGGCGGACGTGATCGGGTTGCCGTTCTGGTCCTTCACCCCGTCCTTCAGCGTGAACGTCCAGGTCTTGCCGCCGTCGGAGGACTTGCCGGAGTCGGTGGCGAGGTCGCCGACGACCGAGACGTTGCCCTTGCCGTCCTCCTGGAAGTTGGTCAGGCCCCGGAACAGCAGGTTGGCCACCTGGCCGGCGTCGGAGACGTAGATCTGCCCCGGGTCCAGGTGGGTCAGGCCGGCCTCCTGGTAGACCTGGATGATGCCGCCGCTCTTGGCGCCCGGCACCTCCTCGGCCGGACCGGTGGAGGCGGCGGCGTCCTCGTAGGCGACCGCCTTGGACTGGACCGCGGCCTCCTTCTGGTCCTTCTTGGAGTCCTTGCCGGAGCTGCCGCCCTTGTTCTCCGAGCATCCGGTGAGCACGAGCGAGCCTGCCGCCAGCGCGACCAGCACGGCTCGCGCGCTGCGGGAGTTGAGCGTGTTCATGTGGTGATGCACCTGCCTGTCGGAGTAGTTGACCACGTCTTACCGTCCTGACTTGGGGTCGAGCGCGTCCCGTACGGCGTCTCCGAGGAGGTTGAAGCACAGGACGAACACCACCAGGGCGACACCCGGGAAGAACATGAACGCCGGGTCCTGCTCGGCGACCTTGGCTCCGGTGGCGAACATGCGTCCCCAGTCGGGGGTCGGCTCGACGAAGCCGACGCCGGCGAAGGAGAGGAACGCGATGGTGAGGATGGTGTTGGGAAGCTGGTACGTGAACTGCACCAGGATCGGTGAGACCACGTTCGGCAGGATCTCCTTGCGGACGATCCGCCAGGGCGAGGCGCCGGCGACCTTGGCCGCCTCGACGAACTCCCGCTCCCGCAGCGACAGCACGGTGGACCGCACCAGGCGGGCCATGGACATCCAGCCGAGCAGCCACAGCACGATGAGGATCGCCAGCGCCCGGAAGTAGGTCGGCGTCTCGTCCCGGGGATCGACGAAGAACGCGGTGACCACCGGCATGAAGGCGATGAAGAACAACTGCTGCGGGAAGGAGAGGAAGAAGTCGGTGATCCGGCCGAGGAAGAAGTCGGTACGGCCGCCGAAGTAGCCGCCGACCAGGCCGATGACGACGCCGGTCGTCATCAGCAGGGTGCTCACGCCCAGCGCCATGTAGAGCGAGGTGCGCATGCCGTAGAGCAGCATGGTGAACACGTCCCGGCCGAACTGCGGCTCGACGCCGAACCAGTGCTCCCCGGAGACCCCGCCGAAGTAGCCGAGCGGCAGCCCGAAGTCGTCCAGGACCGGGTTGCCGTTGACGTACTCGGGGTCCTGCCCGTACAGGGTGTACGGGTCCTTGCCGTAGAGCGCGGAGATCACCGGGGCCAGCGCGGCGATCACGAAGTAGCCGAGGACCACCCAGGCGCAGATGACACCGGTCCGGTCGCGCTTGAAGCGCAGCCACATCAACTGCCCCGGAGAGCGGCCTTCCAGCTTCTTGGCCTCGCCCTTCGTCTCCGGCTCCGGTGCACCGTCCACGACGGCCGACGTCCCGCCGCCCTCGATGTCGATAGGACTTGTCACAGTTCGCCCATTTCACAGGTGTGGGTGTGCCGAACCGGCGGCCCGCGCGGCAACGCGCGGTCGCGGAACGGATCGTGAGAAAGCGTCAGGGCGCCCCGAGGAAGGCGGGGAAACCCGCAGCCGGACGCGCGTAGCCGGAAGGCCGCACGCCCACGGCCGGACGAGAACTCAGGGACGGTCGCCGTGACAGCGTGTACGGACGGCGAGGGCGGAACGCGACCGGGTGTGCGACTGTGACCGTATGACCCACCGGGCGTGCATGGCACCGCGCATGGGACTCCTCCTCGTGACTTCACGTGTTCACCGACGGGAGGGGGCACACGTCCCGCTTCCGACACCCCTGACGGAAGACCGGACACCCCCTGGTGCTCGTGAGTCGGCGCTGTCCCCACAGCGCGAGACCCATTGACCCGAGCGCTACGCGGCTAACTATCTGCCATGAGCAGAAGAAGCGACCACCGTCTTTAAATCTCAATTCAGTCACAGCTCACGGCTGGATCTTCCAAAATCTGGACAAACTGTTCGTGACGAGAAGGCCGCGAAACGGACGTGTTACATGGCTATCGGGCGCCGTTCACCGGATGCCGGACGCCCGCTCCCGCAAGGGGGTCGAGAAAAGGGGTTGCGAAAAGCCCGGGTGCCCCCGCAGTGGGGGCACCCGGGCTTTTCGGGCGGTACGGATCAGTTGTGCTTGGCGCGGCTCGCGGCGCGGGCCCGCTCGCGGGCGTCCAGGTTCACCTTGCGGATGCGAACGGCCTCCGGGGTGACCTCCACGCACTCGTCGTCGCGGCAGAACTCCAGCGACTGCTCCAGCGAGAGCTTGCGCGGCGGGACGATCGACTCGGTCACATCGGCCGTGGACGACCGCATGTTGGTGAGCTTCTTCTCCTTGGTGATGTTGACGTCCATGTCGTCGGCGCGCGAGTTCTCGCCGACGATCATGCCCTCGTACACCTCGGTGCCGGGCTCGACGAAGAGCACGCCGCGCTCCTGGAGGTTCGTCATCGCGAACGCGGTGACGGCGCCGGACCGGTCGGCGACCAGCGAGCCGTTGTTCCGCGTGGTCAGGGTGCCGAACCAGGGCTCGTGGCCCTCGTGGATGGAGTGCGCGATGCCGGTGCCACGGGTCTGGGTCAGGAACTCGGTGCGGAAGCCGATCAGACCGCGGGAGGGGACGACGAACTCCATGCGGACCCAGCCGGAGCCGTGGTTCGACATGTTGTCCATCCGGCCCTTGCGGACGCCCATGAGCTGGGTGACCGCGCCCATGTGCTCCTCGGGGACGTCGATGGTCATGCGCTCGACCGGCTCGTAGGTCTTGCCGTCGACCTCCTTGGTGACGACCTGCGGCTTGCCGACCGTCAGCTCGTACCCCTCGCGGCGCATCTGCTCGACCAGGATGGCCAGCGCCAGCTCGCCGCGGCCCTGCACCTCCCAGGCGTCGGGGCGGTCGGTGTCCAGGACGCGGAGCGAGACGTTGCCGATCAGCTCGCGGTCCAGGCGGTCCTTGACCTGGCGGGCGGTGACCTTGCGGTCCTTGACCGCCGCCTTGTTGTCCGCGCCCTTGCCGGTGGCGCCGCGGCCGACCAGCGGCGAGGTGTTGGTGCCGATGGTCATGGAGATCGCGGGCTCGTCCACCGTGATCAGCGGCAGCGGAATCGGGTTCTCCGGGTCCGCGAGGGTCTCGCCGATCATGATGTCGGGGATGCCGGCGACCGCGCAGATGTCACCGGGGCCGGCCTTCTCGGCGGGCTTGCGGGTGAGCGCCTCGGTCATCATCAGCTCGGAGATCCGCACGTTCTGCGTGGAGCCGTCGCGCTTGAGCCAGGCGACCGTCTGGCCCTTCTTCAGCTCGCCCTGGTGCACGCGCAGCAGCGCGATACGGCCGAGGAAGTTGTCGGCGTCCAGGTTGGTGACGTGCGCCTGGAGCGGGGCGCCCTCCTCGTAGGTGGGGGCGGGGATGTGCTCCAGGATGGTGGAGAAGAACGGCTCCAGGCTGGTGGAGTCGGACGGGACCGTGCCGTCCTCCGGCTTGGTCAGCGAGGCGACGCCGTCCCGGCCGCAGGCGTAGACGATCGGGAACTCGATCTGCTCCTCGTCGGCGTCCAGGTCGAGGAAGAGGTCGTAGGTCTCGTTGACCACCTCGTCGATCCGGGAGTCCGGGCGGTCCGTCTTGTTGATGCACAGGATGATCGGCAGCCGCTGCTGGAGCGCCTTGCGGAGCACGAAGCGGGTCTGCGGCAGCGGGCCCTCGGAGGCGTCGACGAGGAGGACCACGCCGTCCACCATCGACAGGCCGCGCTCGACCTCGCCGCCGAAGTCGGCGTGGCCGGGGGTGTCGATGATGTTGATGGTGATGACGTCCCCCCCGTCCTTCGGGTGGTACTTCACCGCCGTGTTCTTCGCCAGGATCGTGATGCCCTTCTCACGCTCCAGGTCGTTGGAGTCCATCATGCGGTCGTCGACGGCTTCGAGCTGGTGCGCGGCGAAGGCACCGGCCTGCTTGAGCATTCCGTCGACGATCGTGGTCTTGCCGTGGTCGACGTGGGCGACGATGGCGACGTTGCGGATGTCGTGACGCGTAACGGACACAGCCATGGTGCGGCGTACTCCCGGAGTGGTGAGGACGGCCAGGTCGCTGCGCTGGCCTCGCCGGGCTGCTGACGCCTCGGCCTTTTCCCCTCCATGGTACGGGGCCGGGAGCAGTGGGGGCCCGCACCCCTAGGCGGCCGGGCTTCCGGAGCCCTCCCGGGGCCCCGGTCCCCGGGCGCCCTTCTTGCGGAAGCCCAGGTCCTCGTAGGCCGGCGTCGCGAAGCCGAAGGCGCCCGCGTTGGCGAGGTCCTCGCGGGCGACGGTGAGCTGGGGGCGCTGGTAGAGGGGGAGGGAGCCGGCCGCCGCCCAGATCCGGGAGTCGGCCTTGCGCAGCAGGGTGCGGGCCTCCTTCTCGTCCAGCGTCCCGATGGCTTGATCGAACAACTGGTCGACCTGGTCGGTGCCGACCCGGGTGTAGTTCTGCTCGACGTTCAGGGAGCCGTCGGCGGCCGGGACGGGCTTGGCGTAGATCGGCCGGGCGTCGGTGGCGGGGAACGGCGAGGCGGGCCAGGAGTACAGGGCGAGGTCGTAGGCGCCGGAGGCGATGTGGTCCTTGAAGTAGCTCTCGTCGGACACCTTGCTGATCTCGGTGCGGACGCCGATCCGCGCCAGCATGCCGTCGATGCGGTCGGCGACCGTGCGCAGCGTGCCGGAGCCGGGGCCGGAGGGCAGCACGAAGCGGAGGGTGAGCGGCTTGCCGTCCTTGGCCAGCGGGGCGGCGGCCGGGCCGCCCGGGGCGGCGGTGCCCCGGGGGGCGTAGGCGCCGGGGGCACCGCCGCCCCGCGCCTCGGTCTGCTCCCCGCTCTGCCGTTCGCCCTCGCGCTTCTCGGCGCTCTTGCGATCGTGCCGGTCGGCTCCGCGGCCGCGGCCGCCCTCGCGGTCGCTCTTACCGCCGTCGCGGCCGCCCTCGCGGTCGCTCTTACCGCCGTCGCGGTCGCCCTCCCGGCCACCCTTACCGCCGTCGCGGTCGCCCTCCCGGGCACTCCCGGCGCCCTCGGCCTTGCCCGCGCGGTCGCCCTCGTCCTTGCCCGTGCGGTCGCCGTCGTTCTTGTCGTCGTCCTCGCCGACGATATACGTCCCGTCGTCGCCGCCCGGGGAGTTCTCGTCGGCGCGTTCGGCGCCGGCCGCCTTCTCCCCCTTCTTCCGTTCCCGCACCGGGCCCCCGGGGACCCAGCCCGCGTCGGCGAGCAGGGCGCGGGCCTCCTTGACGTCCGGTTCGCCGAGCGCGCCGCTGCCGTCGGCGTAGCCGGGCTGCCCGGCGAGCGCGAGGTGGCTGCCCAGCGGCTCGGCGGGCAGGCCGAGCGGGCCCAGGACCGTCTCGGCGAGCTTCTCGCGGTCCACCGCGCGGGCGACGGCCCGGCGGACCCGTTCGTCGGCGAGCGGCCCGCCGGCGCCGTTGAGGGCGAGCTGGGTGTAGGCGGGCTCCAGCGACTTGCGGACCTCGAAGCCGCGCAGGGCGGCCCGCCGGCGTTCGGTGCGGGCCCACGCCTCGCTGCGCTCGGCGCGGGCGAGCGTCTCCTCGTAGGCGGCCTCCTCGTCGGAGCCGTGGGCGACGGCCCAGGAGCGCAGGGCGTCGGCGGAGGACCGCCCGCCGGGGCCGGGCAGCGGCGCGCTGCCGGGACCGGACAGGGGCGCGCCGCCGGGTCCGGCCAGGGGGTTGCCGGCGGCGGCGTGCGGCGGCGCGCCGGCCCGGCCGACCTCGCGGGCGGTCTCCGGGTCCACCTCGGCCAGGTCGAGGGTGCCCGCGGCGAGCGCGGCCAGCCGCTTCCCGCGCGGCACCGCCCGCAGCACGATCGAGGACAGCTTGGCCGGCTCGCCCCACCAGCGGGGGTTGCGGGCCAGGACGATCTCGTCCTCGTCGCGGTCGGTGCGCTGCACGGCGAACGGCCCGGCGGTGACCTCCAGCTCGCGCCGGGCGCGGTCGTTGAAGGCGTCCGGGGTGCCCATGACGTCCTTCGGGTACAGCGGGGTGAACAGCGAGCGCCAGTCGGCGTAGGGGCGGCTGAAGGTGACCTTGACCTCCAGGTCGCCGGCGCCGCGCTCGATCTTCTCGATGCGGTCGTACCCGGCGTTGCGGGCGGTCCAGTAGGCCGCGTCCCGGCCGGACAGGGCCCGCCACTGGGCGGCGAAGTCGGCGGCGCCGATCTCGCGGCCGTCGCTCCACACCGCCTGCTGGTTGAGCTTGTAGAGGACGACCTGCTTGGGCTCGGTGCCGACGACCTCGGCGGATTCCAGGTAGTCGGGGTCGCGCACGGGCCGCCCGGCCGCGTCGGTGCGGAACATCGCGGGCAGCACGGCCTGGGCGACACGGCCGGTGGTGGCGTCGGCGTCCGACTGGAAGGTGTTGAAGGTGTCCGGCACGGTGTCGACGGCCCAGCGCAGGGTGCCGCCGTCGGCGACCCGGGCGCGGGCCGCGGCGGCGATGTCCGGACCGGCGAGCGGCTCGCCCGCCGGGTCGTCGGAGCTGCACCCGGCGAGGGCGGGGACCGCGAGCACGCCCGCGGTGAGGAAGGCGACCGAGCGCGTGACCGCGCGGGGTCCGACGCCGACGTGGGACATCTCTGCTACCTCCGGAAAGCCGCGGGCGTTCTGATCCCTTATGGCGGTATATGGAGTTGATCATTTGTATCCAGATGTATGCGGCCACTGAAGGGGAAAGGATTCGGCAACACAGGGCGACACGACGGCCGCGCTCCGTAAGCCCACCCGTCCGGCGCAGTGCACCGGCCAGTGCGCCCGCACGCCCCGGCCAATCGACGCACGTCCTCTTCACAGGGACAGGTGTGACGGGCGACACTCGCAGGCGCATGAACGTCGCCCCCCAGGCCGGCCCCCGCGGCCGTGTCCGACGGAAGTGAGGACACGCCATGTCCGTGCACGACGAACTGACGACGATGCAGCGCTGCCTCGACGACCTGTCGAGATCGATGAGCCGGCTGGAACAGCAGATGGGGGCCGACGGCCTGGAGGTCCGGCGGGTCCGGCACGACGCCGGGCACCTGCGCGAGAGCGTGGCGCTGCTGCGGGAGGCCGCCACCGCCCAGGACACCCCGCGACGACCGGACCTCGTCACCATCTCCGACGCCCCGTACGACCTCTCCCTGTGGACGGACTCGGACGACGAGGGTCTCGGCGCCCGCGACCGCCGCGCCCCCTGAACCCCGACCGGAGTCGATCAGTGGCCACTGGCACGGAACCCCCAGGCACCGACCCCCGTCCCCGGGGCGGCGTCCACACCCCGACGCGCGCCGCCATCGCCGCCCCGCACCTGCGCACCGACCGCTGGTGGCTGGCCCCCGCCGTCACGGCGGCCGGCCTGCTCGCGTTCGTCGTCTACTCGACGTGGCGGGCCTTCGCCGACGCGCACTACTACGCCGCCCCCTACGTCTCGCCGTTCTACTCCCCGTGCCTCGCCGAGCGCTGCGCGCCGATGCGCACGGGCCCCAACTGGGAGCTGCTGGGCCCCTGGTGGGGCGTCTCCCCGGCGATCATCATCCTGATCTTCCCGCTCGGCTTCCGCCTGACCTGCTACTACTACCGCAAGGCGTACTACCGCGGCTTCTGGGCGTCCCCGCCGGCCTGCGCGGTCGCCGAGCCGCACAAGAAGTACACCGGCGAGACCCGCTTCCCGCTGATCCTGCAGAACGTCCACCGCTACTTCTTCTACGCGGCCCTCCTGGTCGCCCTCGTCCTGACCTACGACACGGTGCTCGCCTTCCGCGACGAGCACTACGCGTGGGGCCACATGGGCCTGGGCACCCTGGTGTTCCTGGTCAACATCGTGCTGATCTGGGCGTACACCCTGTCCTGCCACTCCTGCCGGCACATCGTCGGCGGCAAGCTCAAGCACTTCTCCA
Organism: Streptomyces sp. NPDC000134; assembly: GCF_042899225.1. Lineage (NCBI taxonomy): Bacteria > Bacillati > Actinomycetota > Actinomycetes > Kitasatosporales > Streptomycetaceae > Streptomyces > Streptomyces sp. NPDC000134. The sequence goes on along the minus strand of NZ_JBIAZN010000006.1, from coordinate 35,171 downwards.
AGCACCCCGTGCGCTACCGCGCCTGGCGGTGGGTGGGCCGCCTCAACGCCCGGCACATGCAGCTCGCCTGGGCGTCCCTGGTGAGCGTGGCCCTCGCCGACCTCTACGTGTACCTGGTCGCGTCCGGCGCCTTCGACGATCCGAGGTTGTTCTGATGACCGTGGTCGACCGGCAGGAATGGGACGTCGTCGTGGTGGGGGCGGGCGGCGCGGGCCTGCGCGCCGCCATCGAGGCGCGCGAGCGGGGCGCCCGTACGGCCGTCGTCTGCAAGTCGCTGTTCGGCAAGGCGCACACCGTGATGGCCGAGGGCGGCATCGCGGCGGCGATGGGCAACGCCAACGAACGCGACGACTGGAAGGTGCACTTCCGCGACACCCTGCGCGGCGGCAAGTTCCTCAACCAGTGGCGGATGGCCGAGCTGCACGCCCAGGAGGCGCCCGACCGGGTGTGGGAACTGGAGACCTGGGGCGCCCTGTTCGACCGGACGAAGGACGGCCGGATCTCGCAGCGCAACTTCGGCGGCCACGAGTACCCGCGCCTCGCCCACGTCGGCGACCGCACCGGGCTGGAGCTGATCCGCACCCTCCAGCAGAAGGTCGTCGCCCTCCAGCAGGAGGACCACCGGGAGACCGGCGACTACGAGTCCCGGCTGAAGGTCTTCCAGGAGTGCACGGTGACCCGGGTGCTCAGGGACGGCTCCCGGGTCTCCGGCGTCTTCGCCTACGAGCGCGAGTCCGGCCGCTTCTTCGTGCTGGAGGCGCCCGCCGTGGTGATCGCCACCGGCGGCATCGGCAAGTCGTTCAAGGTGACGTCGAACTCCTGGGAGTACACCGGCGACGGCCACGCGCTGGCGCTGCTGGCCGGGGCGCCCCTGCTGAACATGGAGTTCGTGCAGTTCCACCCCACGGGCATGGTCTGGCCGCCCTCGGTGAAGGGCATCCTGGTCACCGAGTCGGTGCGCGGCGACGGCGGGGTGCTGCGCAACAGCGACGGCGAGCGGTTCATGTTCCGCTACATCCCGGACGTCTTCAAGGAGAAGTACGCCGAGACCGAGGCCGAGGCCGACCGCTGGTACGACGACCCGGACCGCAACCGGCGGCCCCCCGAACTGCTCCCCCGCGACGAGGTGGCCCGCGCCATCAACACGGAGGTCAAGGAGGGCCGTGGCTCCCCGCACGGCGGGGTCTTCCTCGACGTGTCGACGCGGATGCCCGCCGAGGTGGTCAAGCGGCGGCTGCCGTCGATGTACCACCAGTTCAAGGAGCTGGCCGACGTCGACATCACGGCCGAGGCGATGGAGGTCGGGCCCACCTGCCACTACGTCATGGGCGGCATCGCCGTCGACTCCGACACCGCCGCGGCGCGCGGGGTGCCGGGGCTGTACGCGGCCGGTGAGGTGGCCGGCGGGATGCACGGCTCCAACCGGCTCGGCGGCAACTCGCTCTCCGACCTGCTGGTGTTCGGCCGCCGGGCGGGCCGGTACGCCGCCGAGTACGCCACCGCGACGGGCGCGGCCCGGCCCGGGGTGGACGGCGCCCAGGTCGACCTGGCCGCCGCGGAGGCCCTGCGGCCGTTCTCCGCCGAGGCCGGGGCCGCGGGGCCCGCCGGCGGCCCGCCGGAGAACCCGTACACCGTGCACCAGGAACTCCAGCAGACGATGAACGACCTGGTCGGCATCATCCGCCGCGAGGCCGAGATGAAGCAGGCCCTGGAGAAGCTCGCGGAGCTGCGGGTACGGGCCCGGCGGGCCGGCGTGGAGGGCCACCGCCAGTTCAACCCGGGCTGGCACCTCGCCCTGGACCTGAGGAACATGATGCTGGTCAGCGAGTGCGTGGCCCGCGCGGCGCTGGAGCGCACCGAGTCGCGCGGCGGCCACACCCGCGAGGACCACCCGTCGATGGACCGCAGGTGGCGCAACGTGAACCTGCTGTGCCGGCTGGCCGACCCGACCGGCGGGCTCGCGGCGACCGACCCGGTGCGCGGCCAGATCGCCCTGGACCGGGAGACCACCGACCCCATCCGCCCGGACCTGCTCGCCCTCTTCGACAAGGAGGAGCTGGTCAAGTACCTCGCCGAAGAGGAGCTGTACGAATGAGCGGCTACCAGGCCCGCTTCAAGGTGTGGCGGGGCGACGCGGCGGGCGGCGGCCTGACGGACTTCAGCGTCGAGGTGAACGAGGGCGAGGTGGTCCTCGACATCATCCACCGCCTCCAGGCCACCCAGGCCCCCGACCTGGCCGTGCGCTGGAACTGCAAGGCCGGCAAGTGCGGTTCGTGCTCGGCGGAGATCAACGGGCGGCCCCGGCTGATGTGCATGACCCGGATGTCGGTCTTCACCCGCGAGGAGACGGTCACCGTCACCCCGCTGCGGACCTTCCCCGTCGTCCGCGACCTGGTGACGGACGTCGGCTTCAACTACACCAAGGCCCGCGAGGTCCCGTCGTTCGTGCCGCCGGCCGGCCTCGGGCCGGGCGAGTACCGGATGATGCAGGAGGACGTGGACCGGTCGCAGGAGTTCCGCAAGTGCATCGAGTGCTTCCTGTGCCAGGACACCTGCCATGTGGTCCGTGACCACGAGGAGAACAAGACGGCGTTCGCCGGGCCGCGCTTCCTGATGCGGGTGGCCGAGCTGGACATGCATCCGCTGGACGCGGCGGCCGGGTCCGGCCTGGACCGCAAGGCCGCCGCCCAGGACGAGCACGGCCTCGGCTACTGCAACATCACCAAGTGCTGCACCGAGGTCTGCCCCGAGGGCATCAAGATCACCGACAACGCGCTGATCCCGCTGAAGGAGCGGGCCGTGGACCGCAAGTACGACCCGCTGGTCTGGCTCGGTTCGAAGATCAGGCGGCGCCGGGAGAGGTGACCCAGTCCGCGCGGTACGCCGCCCAGTCCGCCTCGGTCGCGGCGAAGTCGACGTACAGGGCGACGCCGAAGCGGGCGCGGCCGGCGTCCGTGCGGGACAGGCCGAGGCGGACGCCCCGGACGGCGGCGGGGACGGTCTCGGCGTGCGCCCAGTGGCCGAAGCGGTTCTCGTGGTAGAAGGGCAGGCCCATCAGCAGGTCGGTGCCGTCCGGGGTGACCTCCAGGGCGAGCGAGGTCTGCTGGGCGACATAGCCGCCGTAGGTGCCCTCGGTGGGCTGCATGGTGTCGTACGACATCACGGCGATCTGGCCGACGCGGCGGGCGACCTGCCCGAAGTACTCCTGCGACCACCACTTGGGGTGGCCGGTGAGGGCGCCGGCGACGGCGTGCAGGGCCGGGAGCGGGTCGATCTGGTGGGCGGCGACGGACAGGACGGCGTCGCGGGCGGCGGTCGTCGCGCGGACCTCGTCGAGCAGGGCGAGGTAGCCGGGGTCGCCGGAGTGCGCGGGCTCCAGGTCGAGGTGGACGCCGTCGAAGCCCTCGGCCAGGACCCGCCGGGCCGAGCCCGCCACGGCGGCGCGGGTGGCGGGCCGTTCCAGTCGCATGCCGTCGGGGCTCTCGGTGGCGAGGACGTCGCCGAGCCACGCCTGGACGCGGACGCCGGGCAGCTCCCGGTGTACGGCGCCGGTCAGCCACCGCGCCTTCGGGTACAGCGTCCGGTCCAGGGTGCCGTCGTGCTCCAGGGGGCCGGTGTGGACGTACAGGTCGCGGATGCCGGTGCCGTCCAGGCGGCGGGCTAGCGCGGCGAGGTCCGCGTCCGTCTTCCGCCCGTCGACCCAGGCGTGACCGAGCCAGACCGCGTCCCGGTGCCGGGTGCGGGTGCCGTCGGCGGGGTCGCCGGTGCAGTTGATCCGCAGGGCGGCCTCGGCGGCGAGCGGCGGCAGCAGGAGGACGAGGACGAGCCCCAGGACGACCCGGCGGAGGAGGCGGAGCCGGCGGCGGGCCGTCCCGGCGGGGGGTGCCTGCTCCGCCTCGGCGGCGGTCCCGTCGGCGGACGCGGGTTCGGGGGCGGCGGGCTCCGGGGCCGGTCCGTCGTCCTGCCGCGGGGCCGGTCCGTCGTCCTGCCGCGCGGCCCGTACATCGTCCTGCCGCGCGGCCGGTACGCCGTCCGGGCCGGGGTCGTTCGTCGCCCGTGTCACTCGTGTCACCCGTGTCACCCGTGTCGCCTCCGTGTCGCCCGTCGTCGGTGCAGGCGAGGACGGCTCGTACGGGCGTTCTGGTTCCGCTCCGGGGTCAGAACAGGCTCAGCAGGGCCTCCGCCGGGTCGGTCAGGCCGGTCTCGCCGCCCGGCAGGGGCAGCTCGAACCAGACCGTCTTGCCGCGCGGGGTGCGGCGGGAGCCCCAGGCCGCGCTGAGCAGGCCGACCAGTTGCAGCCCGCGTCCGCCCTCGTCGGTGTCGCGGGCGCGGCGGCGGCGCGGCTGGACCAGGCCGGAGTCCCAGACCTCGCAGACCAGGGTGCGGTCGAGCAGCAGCCGGAGCCTGATCTCGCCCTCGCCGTACCGCAGGGCGTTGGTGACCAGTTCGCTGACGAGGAGTTCGGTGGTGTCGACGAGCGGTTCCAGGTCCCAGCTCAGCAGCCGGGCGCGGGCGTACTCGCGGGCCCGGCCCACGCTGCGCGGCTCGCGCGGCAGCGTCCAGTCGCCGACCGAGTCGGCGGGCAGTCCCTGCACCCGGGCCATGAGCAGGGCGATGTCGTCCTCGCCGTGGTGGCTGTCGAGGGTGTTGAGGACCCGGTCGCAGACGTCCTCCAGGTCCCGGTGGGTCTCGGCGCGGTGCGCCGGGGCGTGGGCCGGGTCGGTCAGCGCGCCGACGAACGCCTGGAGCCCCTCGTCCAGGGGGTGGTCGCGGCTCTCGACCAGCCCGTCGGTGTAGAGGGCGAGCAGCGCGCCCTCGGGCAGTTCGACCTCGACCTCCTCGAAGGGCTCGCCGCCGACGCCGAGCGGCAGTCCGGGGGGCACGTCCAGCATCAGCGCGTTCTCGCCGGGCTCGACGAGGACCGGCGGGAGGTGGCCGGCGTTGGCGAAGGTGCACCGGCGGGTCACCGAGTCGTACACGGCGTACACGCAGGTGGCGAGGTAGACCTCGGACAGGTCGGCCTCGCGGGGGCGGCGGGCGGCCCGGGTGGCCTGCTGGACCCCGGTACCGAGGGCCTGGGCGGGGCCCCCGGGGGCGCCGAGGCCGCGGGCGATCTCGTCCAACTGGGCGAGCACCTCGGCCGGTTCCAGGTCCAACTGGGCCAGGGTGCGCACGGCGGTGCGCAGTTCGCCCATCGCGACGGCGGCGCGCAGTCCCCGGCCCATGACGTCGCCGACGACGAGGGCGGTGCGGTGGCCGGGCAGCTCGATGACGTCGAACCAGTCGCCGCCGACCTCGCTGGGCCGGCCGGTGGCCGCGTTGCCCGGCAGGTAGCGGCAGGCGATGTCGAGGCCGGACGCCTCGGGGTCGCCGGGCGGCAGCAGGGACCGCTGGAGGATGAGGGCGCGTTCGTGCTCGCGCCGGTAGAGCCGGGCGTTGTCGATACAGACGGCGGCGCGGGCGGCCAGCTCGACGGCGAGGTCCCGGTCGCGGTCCCCGAAGGGCTCGCTGCCCTTGGTCCGGGCGAACTGCACCAGCCCGACGACGGTGTCGTGGGCGACCATCGGCACGGCCAGCGTGGACTGGACGAGCCCGCCCTCCTCGGCGGGGACGCTGCGCGGCCGGGCGGTGCGCAGGGCGACGGCGCAGGGCGAGTGGAACGGGTAGTGGTGGACGGCGCCGACCCCGACCCGCTCCCCGGTGCCGAGGAAGGGCGCGTCGGACACGGCGCTGGCGTAGGCGACCCGGCGCAGTTCGGCGCTGCCGTCGGCCAGGCCGTGCGGGGTCTCGTCGCCGGCCAGCAGGCCCTGGTAGAGGTCGACGGTGGCCAGGTCGCAGAAGCCGGGGACGACCACGTCGAGGAGTTCGCGGGCGGTGGTCTCCAGGTCGAGGGAGTTGCCGATGCGGGCGCCGGCCTCGTTGAGAAGGGCGAGATTGCGCCGGGCGGCGGCGGCCTCGCGGGCGGCGGCGCGGCGGGCGGTGATGTCGGTCCCCAGCCAGGCGACGCCGATGGGGCGGCCGGAACCGCTGTGCACCCGGTACATGTTGACGGACCAGTGGCGGCGGTCCTCGGAGCCCGGGATGAAGCCCGTGACGTGCATGTCGGTGATGGATTCGCCGGTCTCCAGCACCCGGCGCAGGGTGGCGGAGACCCGCTCGGCCTCGGCGCGCGGCAGATAGTCGTGGACGCCCTTGCCGCGGTGGTCGTCGGGCTTGCCGCCGAAGAGGGAGGCGAACCGCTGGTTGGCTCGGCGCACCCGCAGATCGGGGTCTATCAGCAGGAACCCGAACGGGGACTGACTGAATATCGCCTGGGAGGCGGCGAGGTCCGTCTCGATGGTCCGCAGGGTGCGGACGTCGACGACGATGCAGACGGCGGCCTTCTCCCCGTCCGGTGTCCGGGTCGGCATCACGTAGACCTCGGCGAGGCCGCGCTTGCCGCGGCGCCCGTGCCCGGCGTCCGGTATCCGGAACGGGACCACGCCGGTCCACTCGCGCCCGTCGAGGATCTCGGCCATCTTGCGCTGGCCGCGCTCGCGCAGGTCGGGGTCGATGAAGACCTCGAGGGGGTCCATGCCCACGGCGCGGTCGGCGGCTATGCCGAAGAGGTGCTCGGCGCGCAGGCTCCACTGGTCGATCAGCCCGTCCGGGCCGATGGAGAAGGAGGCGACCTTGATGTAGTCGTAGATCGAGCCGGGCGGGCTGCTCTGCCACATGGCGTCGCCGGGCGGCGTCGTTCCCGGCACGGTGTCCGCCGCGTCGCCGCTCGCGGACCCGTCCCGGGCGCCGTCCGGCGCGTACGCGGACTCCGTGGCCCTCGCTGGTATCTCGCTCACGCGAACCGTCCCCTCCAGCTCACCGCGTCCGGCACCGGTCACCGGGGGCGGCTGCCCGCAGTATCCAGCACTACGGGGCCGCACAACACGGTGTTCACGATCACAGCACGATCCCGACGGTTTTCGGTCCGGTCCGTGACCACACTCCCAGTCTTCTAACCAGCGGACACGGCATCGAATCCCGCACGTCGGCACCGGTCTCGGGCCGGTTCCGCCGGGTGTACGGAACCTGGCCCGGTGTCGACCCCGCCGGACACGGAGCGTGACGAGCGGTGACCGGTCAGCGGGGGACCGCGAGTTCGAACCAGACCGTTTTGCCGGGGTCTGCGGGCCGGGTCCCCCAGCGGCGGGCGGCGGAGGCGAGCAGCCGCAGGCCCCGGCCGCCCTCGTCCTCGGGCCGGGCGGCGCGGACGTGAGGCGGGTCCGGGAGGGTGTCGGAGACCTCGACGCGCAGCACGCCGCCCTGCGGGCCGGGGCGCACCAGGCGGACGCCGATGGGGCCGGTGGCGTGCCGCAGGGCGTTGGTGACCAGCTCACTGACGAGCAGCGCGGCGATGTCGCCGAGGCTGTCCAGGTGCCATTCGCCCAGCCGGTCGCGGACCAGGGAGCGGGCGGCGCGCACGGCGCCCGGCTCCGCGGGGAAGGTCCACTCGGCACAGTCGTCGTCGGTGTCGGTCACGCAGAACACTTCCCCGGCCGGTCGACCCGCCCCGCATGTCCGTTTTCATGGGGTTAAGGGGCACATACCCGAAATCCAGTGCGGGGTACCGTCCGGGGTGGCACGCAGGGGTGCACCGTGGCACGGACGGCGTACGGGACGCGCGCCTCCGGTTTCCGGCGGCGCCGGGGCGTCCGGACCGCGCGCCTCATACGCCGGGTGAGCCGCCGGGGCGCCCCGGCGGGGGCGGCCTCACCCGCCGGGCGGGCCGCCGGCCGGTTCCGGGCCGAGGTGCGCGAGGGTGGCGCGGACGGCCGGTACGTCGGCCGCCAGCCAGGGGACGTCCCAGATCTCGCCGGGGGTGAGCCAGCGCAGCGCGTCGTGGTCCTCCAGGGGCGCGGGAGCGGCGGAGCCCGGCAGCAGGGTGGCGGTCCACACGTGCAGGACGTACGGGGGCTTCAGCGGCCACCGGCCGGGGACGCGCTCGCCGGGGCGGGCGTCGACGCCGAGTTCCTCGCGCAGTTCGCGCACCAGGGCGACGTCGGGGCTCTCGCCCTCCTCCACCTTGCCGCCGGGCAGTTCCCAGCGGCCGGCCAGCTCGGCGGGGGCGCTACGGCGCGCGGCGAGCAGGCGGGCGCCGTCCAGCAGGGCGGCGCCGACCACGATCCGTTCCGTCATGCGCCGGAGCCTACGGCAGGGGCCGGCCCGTCCCGTAGGCGCCGTTCTGGGCGACGCGCTCGACCCAGTAGAGCTGTTTGTGGCCGCGGGTGTCGAGGCTGTCGGCGATCTTCTGGGCCTCGGCCCGGGTGGCGTATCTGCCGACGCGGTAGCGATTGCCGTTGTCGTCCTGCCGGTAGACGAGCCAGGGCAGGGTGACCGTGCTGTCGCTCATCGAGCCTCTCCCCTTCCCGCTCGCGACCCGGGCCGCGCCCCGCCCGCCGGGGAAACCGCAATCCGCATATGCCCGAGCGTACGCCCAACCTTTACGCTGCGAATACGGCTTTTCACGAAGAGGTAGACAACCGGCCGGAATGCGGAGGGCGCGCGACGACGTACGCGCCGTCGGCCGCAGCCGGTGCGTCGGGTCGCGGGCACGCCGGAGCCGCCGGGGTCACCTGCGACGACGGCCGGAACCCCGCACCGCCGGACGGCACCCGCGCCCCGGCTCGCGCCCCCGCGGGGAGCGGGGGAGCGTGCCCCATCTCACACCGGGCCCCGCGGAGCCCCGGTCACTTCACCGGCAGGTGGTACGCGACCCGGTAGCGGTCGGCCGGGATCACCACGTCGGCGGTCTCCACCGGGCGGCCCGAGGCGTAGAAGGTGCGCTGGACGACCAGGACGACATGGCCGGGGACGCCGCCCAGGGCGTGCAGTTCCTCGGCGAGGCCGGGGCGGGCGCCGACCTCCTCGGTGACGTTGTCCACGACCACGTCGATGGCGGCCATGCGCTCGACCACGCCCATGCCGCCGAGCGGGCCCTCCTCGGGCAGCATCACGGGCGTGCGCCCGGTGACGGCGAGGGGCTCCCAGGAGGTGGAGAGCATCATCGCCTCGCCGCCCTCCCGGAAGACGTACCGCGTGCACATCACGCGGTCGCCGGGCTCGATGGCGAGGCGCTCGGCGACGGCGTGGCTCGCCTCGGTCTGCTCGCTGCGCGACTCCCAGGTGCCGCGCGCCTCGGCGTCGGCCTGCTCCTGCCGGAACGGCGTGGCCCCGCCGGCCGGCCGGTATCCGGAGCGGGCGATCCGCTTGGGCACGGGCCGCTCGCGCACATAGGTGCCCGAGCCGGAGCGGCCCTCGACCAGGCCCTCCGCCATGAGGACCTTGCGCGCCTCCAGGGCGACGGTGTCCGAGACGCCGTACTCCTCGCGGATGCGGGCCTGGGACGGCAGGCGGGTGTGGGGCGGCAGCAGCCCGTCGACGATCTTCTTGCGGAGATCACCCGCGACACGCAGATACGCCGGCTGCTCACCGAATGTCACTGGCCGCTCTCCCATCAGGTTGTACAGACAGCAACAGCCTGGCAACCGTAGGTTGTGCGAGGCAAGCAAAGGCCAGAGAACCACTCGATGTGATGACTTGTGCCGCCCAGGGTCTTTACGCAGGAACTTTCTCCCCGCTATAGGAGACGGCTGCAGGAGACGTCACACCTCCATGCCGCCGCCGTCGCCTCCCGGGTCGCCGGTGTCCTCGTACGACGGCGGGGTCGTCGCCAGCCCCAGGGCCTTGCGCGCGGTGACCGCGTCGGCGGGGTCGATGAGGTCGTACCCCTTGTCGTAGTGCTCGTAGAAGGTGTCCGCGTCGGCGGCGCCGGCCGCCCGCCGCCACTGGGCGCGGGCCCGGTCCAGGCCGTCGGCGAGGTCGGCGACCGGCCGCTCGGCGCCGGCGGGCCAGGTGCGCCCGCGCAGCAGCTCGGCCCGCTCGGCGAGGGCGTCCGCGACCCGCCCGGCCCAGGCCCGGTGGCCGGGCAGGTCGTCCTCGACGTACTCGGCGCCGGGCTCGGACTCCAGGGCGGCGTCGAGCACGGCGTCCGCCTCCAGGTAGGCGACCTGGTCGGCGTCGAGGGTCGTGCCGTCGTTGCGCAGCGAACCGGTGAGGGAGCCCCGCTCGTCGGTGCTGCCGAACAGGCAGGTGATCTCCCGGTCGCCGAGCCGCCAGCTCTGCCGGGTCGGCGTGAGGTAGTAGACGTCGACGTCGGCCGGGAGGGCCCAGGCGTCCATCGCGTACTCGCCGTCCAGGGCGTAGCACCGCTCGTCGGCGGAGCGCGTGACCTCGTCGTCGCCCGGGTAGGAGCCGTCGGGCAGGTCGAAGGAGGCGAAGACCTCGCCGTCGTGCTCCCCGGCGCAGGGCACCGTGTCGATGTCGTAGGTGATGCCTTCGAGGGAGCCGCCGGGCGTGTCGAAGCACTGGCCGGTGGTGAGGGAGTAGGCGGTGCCCTCGCCGTCGGCCGCCTCGCGCAGGCCGTCCCAGAAGGCGGACGCGCCGCCGGTGGCCAGGACCGCCGCCCACAGCGCCAGGCCGAGCGAGGACAGCACGGCGCCGCCCACCGCGAGTGCCTTGCCCCGCTCGCCCCGCCGCTTGATCTGGCTCAGCGCCACCAGGCCCAGGACCAGTCCGACGGCCGGCAGGAAGCAGAGCGCGCCGAGCACCAGGGCGGAGATGGCGAGGCCGTTGACGGGCGCGGGGCGCGGCGGGGCGTAGTAGGGGTGGCCCCAGGCCGGATGGGGCGGCGGCGGTATGGACACGGGTACCGTGCTCCTGACTCGGGCGGCGGCGCGCGGGCGTCCGCGTGCGACGGGGGCCGTACGGCACATCGGTACGGCTGGCCGAATCGTACGGGCGCGCCGGGACGGCGCCCGCCGGGGTCGGTCGCCAAGGCCGGGCGCCAAGGCCGGTCACCCAGGTCGGTCGCCGGAACCGATCGCCGAGGCCGGTCACCCAGGTCGGTCGCCGGAACCGATCGCCGAGGCCGGTCACCCAGGTCGGTCGCCGAGGCCGGTCGCCGGCCGGGCGTCCGCCGCGGCGGCGGCCCGGGTGATCCGCTCGGGCGTCCAGCCGGCCCGGTCCCCCACGGCGGGGACACCGCGGTGGCCCCCGGGCCCCTCTTCCGACAGAAACCGGAGAACCGTCATGTCCTTCGCCCCCGCACTCGACTTCGTCTTCGAGATCCGCGTCGAGGTGGCCGGTCCGCTGCACATCGGCCACGGAGACGGCGAGCGGACCGCGTTCGTCCCCATCACCGGCGGCAGCGTGGACGGCCCCCGGCTCCGCGGCTCGGTCCTGCCGGGCGGCGGGGACTGGAACAGTACGCGCGGGCAGGTGAGCGAGCTGGAGGCGCGGTATCTGATCCGGGCCGAGGACGGCGCGGTGATCGACATCGTCAACCGCGGCTACTACCGCCCCGACGCCGGCGGCCCCGACCAGTTCGACGGGGAGCTGCGGGTCGCCGAGGCCGGTCACTACTTCCGGACGTCACCGGTCTTCCGCACCGACGCGCCCGCCCACCGCTGGCTCGCCGAGACGGTCTTCGTCGGCCTCGCCCGCGCCGAGGGCGAGCACCTCATCGTGATCCGCGTGTACGCGCTGCGGTAGCCGCCGGCCTCAGGACAGCGCCCGCCAGGCGTGCTGGAGGGTCTCCCGGAACCGCTCGACGTCCTTGTCGCCCAGGCCGTCGGTCATCCGCTCCTCCAGCGCGCGGGCGGGCCCGGCGTACTCGGCCAGCAGCCGCCGCCCCGGCTCGGCGAGCAGGATGAGGCGCTCGCGGCGGTTGCGCGGGTTGGGCTCGCGGCGGATCAGCCCGCGGCTCTCCAGCCCCCGGACCATGTCGGCCATGGTCTGGGCGGTGACGAAGGAGTCGCGGGCCAACTGGGCGGCGGAGATGCCGTCGTGCCGCTCCAGCACCGTGAGGGCGGTGTACTGCAGGGCGGTGATGCCGGCGGGCTTGAGCAGCTCCTCCAGGCGGGCGCGCACCACCAGCTCCGCCCGCTTGATCAGGTAGAGCAGCGAGGTCTGCGCGGGTCGTTCCATGTCGTCCGTTCCCTCCTGGTGGCCACCGGGCGCCGTCGGGGCGGCGGCGGGTCCAGCCTAAGCCATTGACAGGAATCCTGTTGGTTGAGAAGACTGCGTTCATCAGGATTCCTGTCGGTCCCCGGCCGTCCGCGCCGGTGCCCCCGGCAGTCGTCGCCCTGCGCACGAGAGGCATCCGCCATGGATCTGCACGGGAAGGTCGCCGTCGTCACCGGGAGCGGGCGCGGCCTCGGGCTGGGATACGCCCGCGCGCTGGCCGCGTCCGGCGCGGCCGTCGTCGTCAACGACCTCGACCGGACGGCGGTGGACGCCGCCGTCACCGGCATCCGGTCCGCCGGGGGCCGGGCGGCCGGGGTGGTCGCCGCGGTCGGCGACAGCGCCGCGGCCCAGGCCCTGGTGGACACTGCGGTGGCCGAGTTCGGGCGCCTGGACGTGCTGGTGACCAACGCCGGCATCCTGCGCGACCGGGTGCTGTGGAAGATGACCGACGAGGACTTCGACGCGGTCGTCCGGGTCCATCTGCGCGGCACCTTCACCTGCGCCCGCGCCGCCGCCGTACGGATGCGGGAGCAGGGCACCGGCGGACGGCTGGTCCTGATCTCCTCGCCGGCCGGGCAGCGCGGCAACTTCGGGCAGACCAACTACGCCGCCGCCAAGGCCGGCATCGTCGCCATGGCCCGCACCTGGGCACTGGAACTGGCCCGCGCCGACATCACCGTCAACGCGGTGGTGCCGGTCGCCGCCACCGAGATGACCCGGACCATCCCGGCGTTCGCCCCGCTCATCGAGGAGGCCGAACGCACCGGCCGCCCGCTGCCCGGGTGGCTGCGCGAGGGCGAGGGCCTGGGCACCGTCGAGGACGTCACCGGGCTGATCACCTTCCTCGCCTCCGACGAGGCCAAGGACATCACCGGCCAGGCGATCGGCGTCGGCGGCGACCGGCTCGCCCTGTGGGCGCACCCGAAGGAGAAGGCGGTCGCCCTGGCCGACGGCGGCTGGAGCGCGGAGGCCATCGCCGCGCACTGGGCGTCCGGCGTCGGCGCCGAACCCGAGACCTACGGCATCCCCGCGCCGCAGGCCCCGGAGGCGTGACATGAGCGGCCTCGCGCTCGACCTCGACCGGCTCACCGCCATCGACGTGCACACGCACGCGGAGATCTCCAAGGACGGCCACGGCGCGCTCAGCCCCGAACTGTTCGGCGCCTCCGAGACGTACTTCAAGGCGCACGGCCACCGGCAGCCGACCATCGAGGAGATGGCCGCCCACTACCGCGAACGCCGCATGGCGGCCGTGGTGTTCACCGTCGACGCGGAGCACGCCACCGGGCACCCGCGGATCTCCAACGAGGAGGTCGCGGAGAGCTGCGCCGCCCACCCGGACGCCCTCATCCCGTTCGCCTCGATCGACCCGCACAAGGGCCGCGCGGGGGTGCGCGAGGCGCGGAAGCTGGTGACGGAGTACGGCGTGCGCGGGTTCAAGTTCCACCCCAGCATCCAGGCGTTCTCCCCCGACGACCGGCTCGCCTACCCGCTGTACGAGGCCATCGAGGAACTCGGCGTGCCCGCCCTGTTCCACACCGGCCAGACCGGCATCGGCGCCGGTGTGCCGGGCGGCGGCGGCATCCGGCTGAAGTATTCCGACCCGATGCTGGTCGACGATGTCGCCGTCGACTTCCCGGAGCTGCGGATCATCCTGGCCCACCCGTCGTTCCCCTGGCAGGACGAGGCGCTGGCGGTGGCCACCCACAAGCCGTACGTGTACATCGACCTGTCCGGCTGGTCGCCGAAGTACTTCCCGCCGCAGCTCGTGCGCTACACCAACAGCCTGCTCAAGGAGAAGGTCCTCTTCGGCTCCGACTATCCCGTCATCACGCCCGACCGGTGGCTCGCGGACTTCGCGAAGCTCGACATCAAGCCCGAGGTCCGGCCGAAGGTCCTGAAGGAGAACGCCGCCCGTCTGCTCGGCCTGCTCAGGTGAGGGAAGGAGTCGCCGTGTTGAACCAAGGCATCGGATCATGGTCGGCACGCCGGGCCCGCAAGACCCCCGACCGGATCGCCCTCGTCCACGAGGAGGGCACCTGGACCTACCGCGACCTGCACGAACGCGTCCTGCGCCTGGCCCACGCGCTGCGCGCCTCGGGGGTCGGCCGGGGCGACCGGATCGCCTACCTCGGCCCCAACCACCCGACGTTCCTGGAGACCCTGTTCGCCACCGGCGCCCTCGGCGCGGTCTTCGTCCCCCTCAACACCCGGCTGACCGCCCCGGAACTGGCGTACAGCCTCGCCGACTCCGGCAGCACGGCCCTGATCCACGCGGCGGCGCAGGACGAGGCGGCACGCGGGGCGGCGCGGGAGGCGGGCACGCCCTGTCTGCTCCCCCTAGGCCCCGCCTACGAAGACCTGCTGGCCGCCTCCGCCCCCGCCACCCCCCTCGACGAACCGGTCTCCCCCGACGACCCCTGCATGATCATGTACACCTCGGGGACGACGGGCCGCCCCAAGGGCGCCGTCCTCACCCACGCCAACATCACCTGGAACAGCGTCAACGTCCTCGTCGACACCGACCTGGCCGGCGACGAGGTCACCCTGGTCGTGGCCCCCCTGTTCCACACCGCCGGCCTGAACATGACCTGCCTGCCCACCCTCCTCAAGGGCGGCCGGGTGATCCTGCACGGCGCCTTTTACCCCGACCAGGTCCTGCACACCATCGAGACCCACCGCGTGACCTGCATGTTCGGCGTCCCCACGATGTACGACGCGATGGCCGCCCGGCCCCGCTGGGCGACCACCGACCTGACCAGCCTGCGCACCCTCAACTGCGGCGGCGCCCCGGTCCCCGCCCGCACCATCGCCGCCTACCTCGCCCGCGGCCTCGCCTTCGCCCAGGGGTACGGCCTGACCGAGGCGTCCCCCGGGGTCCTCTACCTGGACGCGTCACAGACCTCGGCGAAGGCGGGCTCGGCCGGCGTCCCGCACTTCTTCACCGACACCCGGCTGGCGCTCCCCGACGGCACCGACGCCGCCCCCGGAGAGCGCGGCGAGATCCTCGTCCAGGGCCCGCACGTCATGACCGGCTACTGGAACCGCCCCGCCGACACCGAGGCCGCCTTCACCGACGGCCGCTGGCTGCGCACCGGCGATGTGGCCCGCACCGACGCCGACGGCTACGCGTACATCGTCGACCGCGTGAAGGACATGTACGTCTCCGGCGGCGAGAACGTCTACCCGGCCGAGGTCGAGGACGCCCTGCTCACCCACCCGGCCGTCGCGGAGTGCGCGGTCATCGGCGTCACCGACCCGGTCTGGGGCGAGTCCGGCCGGGCGATCGTCGTCCTGCGCCCCGGCACCGACGTGACGGAGACCGACCTCCTGGACCACCTCCGCGCCCGCCTGGCCAAGTACAAGATCCCCAAGTCCGTCGTCCGCGCGGACACCCTCCCCCGCACGGCCTCCGGAAAGCTCGTCAAGCCCGCCCTGCGCAGGGCGTACGGCGACCCGGTCTCCTAGTCAGAGAGGCTCCCCATGCCCACCACCGTCCACGGCCTCGACGGCCTGAAGTCCCTCACCGGCACCGACCTCGGCCGCACCGACTGGCGCGAGATCACCCAATCCCGCGTCGACACCTTCGCCGACGCCACCGACGACCACCAGTGGCTCCACGTCGACCCCGAACGCGCCGCCCGGGGCCCCTTCGGCGCCCCCATCGCCCACGGCTACCTGACCCTGTCCCTGGTCATCCCCCTCTTCGGCGAACTCCTCGACATCACCGGCATCACGATGAGCGTCAACTACGGCCTCGACCGCGTCCGCTTCCCCGCCCCGGTCCGGGTCGGCGCGAAGATCCGCCTGCACGCCGCGGTCGGCACGGTGGAGGACGTCAAGGGCAACGGCGTCCAGATGCCCCTGACGTTCACGGTGGAGATCGAGGGCGAGCCCAAGCCGGCGTGCGTGGCGGAGGTGGTGTACCGGCATTACGCGTGAGGGGCGGGTGTCATCGGCTCGGACGTCGAACCCGAACACCTGGCCAAGCGCTGTGCCCTGCGGTACCGCATCGGCGGCGCCGTCCGACCGCCGGGAAGCCTTCGGGGGTCTGCTCGTGGCGCCCTGTCGTCGACCGCCAACGGGCGTGCCCCGCACGGGAGATGCGTCGACGCCGCCCTCCGCTTCGCTCGGTACGGTGCGCCCATGACATCTGCGATACGGGACCGGTTCCGTCCCTTCCGTGAAGAAGCCGAGGTCCAAGGCGTGCCGGCCGACGATGTGGAGCGGTGGCTGGCCACAGCCCGTCCCTGCGCCACCCTGGCACTGTCCGACGACGACACCGGACCGGTCGTGGGACGGTTCGGCGGCCCCCTGCTGCTTCCGGCCGACACCCCGGACCCCGGACACCCCTTCGTGGCCTCGGTCGACCTCGCCGCACTGCCGGCCGACGCGACGGACCTCCCCTTGCCGCCCGACGGCCGGTTGCTGTTCTTCGCCCTGCCCGAGCCCGGGGAAGACACTTCCATGGGCACCGTGATCCACGTGCCGGCCGGCGCGGCCGTCACACGTCGGGATTCGAACGCCTGGAACCTGGCGAACATCGCCGGGGACGACAGGGTGTTCGCGAGCTATCCGCAGGGGCCGCTCCGGGCGCGGGCCGACGTGTCGCTCCCTCACCACCAGTTCATCGTTCCCCCCGGTGAGGAGGAAGCCGTATACCTCCCCGGGCATCCCCACTGCTCAGAACTCGTCGACATATGGGAGAACACCAAAAACCTCATCGCTCCCTCGGCGCAGATGCAGATCGGAGGATACGCGGACGAGGAGGCCGTGGAGTTCGACCCGGTCGACGTCGCGGCGTCCCTCGCGGCGCGGGCGGTGGACGCCGGCCACTGGGACGGTCCCGTCTCGGACGACGTGGCCGACTGGGTGCTCCTCGCCGACTGGTACGCCGGCAGGGACGTGAAGGGGCGGGAAGGCGCGACCGTCCACTGGGTGATCCAGCGCGAGGACCTCGCGGCCCGACGCTTCGAGCGCGTGTTCACCACCGTCTTCTGGAACCCCTGAGCAGGCCATGACGGGGGCGAGAGGTTCTGGGCTGTCCGCGGCGGCTTTGCGGGTTGGGCAGAGGCCGTCCGCGGGTGGTGCGGGTACCGGTCCAGCACC
Organism: Streptomyces sp. NPDC000134; assembly: GCF_042899225.1. Taxonomy (NCBI): domain Bacteria; kingdom Bacillati; phylum Actinomycetota; class Actinomycetes; order Kitasatosporales; family Streptomycetaceae; genus Streptomyces; species Streptomyces sp. NPDC000134. The sequence continues at coordinate 18,002 of NZ_JBIAZN010000006.1, read as the reverse complement.
TCAGCCGCCGGGTTATGGTCACAGCGTCGCGAAAAACGATGTGCCGCGGGTCCACCCGCCGGGCATCGCGCATACATCGATGCAGATGGTTCTGATCGGTGAGCGTCTCCTGCCGAGACCGGACATCCCGTCCGCTCACGGCGCTGACAATCGCCGACGCGTGTCGGCGCTACAGAGGAGCGCAGCATGCAGAAGACCATCGCCATTGTCGGAGCGGGACTGGGCGGGCTGACGCTCGCCCGGGTACTCCAGGCTCACGGCATCGCCGCGACGATCTACGAGGGTGAGGCTTCGGCGACGGCCCGCGCACAGGGCGGCTTGCTCGACATCCACGAAGAGACCGGACAGGTCGCGCTTCGCGCAGCCGGTCTGTACGACGAGTTCCTCACTCTGGTCCGACCGGGCGAGGACGCCAAGCGCGTGGTCGACCGGCACGGCACGATCCTTCTCGACATGCCTGCGGACCCCGGTTCGGCCCGTCCAGAGGTGGATCGCGGCGAACTCAGGCGCCTGCTCATCGACTCGCTCGCGCCCGGGACGATCAAGTGGGGTCACAAGCTCGCCTCGATCCGGCGCCGTCCGGAGGGCGACTACGCCCTCACCTTCACGGAAGGTTCCGCCACGCGCGCCGACATCGTCATCGGCGCGGACGGTGCCTGGTCGAAGGTGCGACCGCTGCTCACCCTCGCCGAGCCTCTCTACAGCGGAACCTGCTTCATAGAGATCGCCTTCGCCTCGGGCGGCCAGAACCATCGGGCGAGCGTGGCCGCGATCGGCAGCGGCACCCTGATGGCGGTCGCGCCGGACAAAGGCATCATCGCCCACCGCTACCCCGACGGGCACGTGCGCGGATACGTGGCGCTGAACAAGCCCGAGACGTGGATGAGGTCGATCGACTTCGGCGACCCGTCCGCCGGCCTCCGTCAAGTCGCCGACGAGTTCGACGGCTGGTCGCCGCTGCTCACCGCCTATGTGACGCAGAGCTGCGCGGAACCCCAGCTCCGACCCATCTACGCCCTTCCCGTCGGGCTTCAATGGGACAGGGTGCCCGGCGTCACGCTCGTCGGCGACGCCGCGCACCTGATGTCGCCCTTCGCCGGCGAAGGCGCGAACCTCGCCATGTACGACGGTGCCGAGCTGGCGAGCGAGCTGGTCGAGCAACCCGACATCGAGGCCGCGCTCACCGCCTACGAAGAGCGGCTGTTCCTGCGTGGTAGCGGCGCCGCAGGCCGCTCGGCGCGGAATCTGGAGATCTTTTTCGGCCGGGAAGCACCGCACAGCGTGGTCACTCTGTTCGATCACTCCTGATACCCCGGTCCGGGTTCGCCATCTTGCCGCGCCCCCGCGGGGAACAGACCACCCACCTGGCGTGGGCCTCGGCTCTAACTGCGCGTATGCCGCTGGTCGTAGCGGGAGCGGGAGGCGTCCACTGTGTCGAGGTGATTGCCCACCCACCTCAGCAGGGTCTGCAGAGGGTCCTGGAGGGTGCGCCCCAGAGGGGAGATGCGGTACTCGACCGCCACGGGCTCGGTGGACAGGATCACTCGCTCGATCACGCCGTTGCGTTCCAGTCGCCGCAGGCATGCCGTCAGAGATTTCGGGGTGACCGCGGGCAGGTGCTGGCGAAGCTCGTTGAAACGCCGGGGGCGATCGCACAAGGCGTCCAGCACCAGCAGCGACCACTTGTCGAAGAGCTGGTCGAGCAGTTGTCGACCGTTGTCACCGAGCTCTATGTGAGGCACGCCGGTCTCCTCGAAGATACCTGATTTCGTTGCAGTGTACAGGAACTACTAGATATACATCAGATATCTAGTAGCTCGATCCGTGAGGAAGGCTCCCGATGTCCGACACGTACTCGACCCTGCACGTCTCTGTCACCGACGGTGTGGCGTATGCCGTCATCGACAACCCTCCCATCAACCTGCTCGACGCCGCCCTCATGACGGACCTGGACCGGTTCACGGGCGCCATGTCCGCCGCCACCGACGTCCGAGTGATCGTTTTCGACAGCGCGGACCCGGACTTCTTCATCGCGCACGGAGACATGCGCATCGCCGAGGACCCTCAGTCGTTCGCGGCGCTCGCTGTCGCCCCGGAGCAGGACCCCTCCTTGAACCCGATGATGCGCCTGCACGAACGCATCCGGACCCTGCCGCAGATCACCATCGCCAAGCTGCGCGGGCTGGCACGCGGAGGCGGTGCGGAACTGCTGTCCGCGATGGACATGCGGTTCGCGGCTCGCGAGCATGCCGGCTTGGCTCAGCCGGAAGACACGATGGGCATCATCCCGGGCGCGGGAGGCACCGTCTATCTGCCCGGCCTCGTCGGCCGCGCACGCGCGCTGGAGATCATTCTCAGCGGCCAGTTGGTCGATGCCCCGACCGCGGAACGGATCGGCTGGGTGAACCGGGCCGTGCCGGCTGCCGAGCTCGACCACGTCGTCGACACCCTGGCCGCCCGCATCGCCGCCCTGGCGCCCGACGTTGCCCGCGCCACGGTCGAGGCGGTGGACGCCGCAGCGGTGTCCACCGCCGGTGGCCTGGCCACGGCGAACGAACTGTTCGGCCGACTTGTCAGCACTCCCGACGCGGGCCGCCGCGGAGAGGCGGCACTGGCCGCCGGCGCGCAGACCCGGGACGGAGAGCGCCGCCTGGAGGCCCTGATCGACGGCCTAGCCTGAAGCAGCCATGACCTGATGGCCGCCCGCGCCCACGGAGTGACGCAGGCATGCTCGACCAGGCAGATCCTCGTGCAGTAGGGACGGGCAGGGGCCCGACCCCGAAGAGTCGGACCCCTTGTGACCTGTACGTCTGCCAGATCAGCGATGTAGTGATGTGTCACCCGCTACACGTTGAACCGGAACGTTCATGGAACCCCTTCCTTCCCAGTGTTCCCAAGGGTTTCTGCCCCTCGAAGGGGCGCAGGGTCAGCACCAAGTCAGCACCGTGTCGCCGGGTCAGCACGTCATGCCGCCACTGCGACGGCGCGTACCGGCGACGGCCGAAGCGCCTGCTGCATCACGTCCCGGCACCGGTCCCACGCCTCCGGCACCAGGTGCCCGTACGTGTCGATGGTCGTCTTGATGTTCCGGTGACCGAGCCAGCGGCTCACTTCGTGGATCGGAACGCCGTTCGCGAGCGCCGTCGAGGCGAAGAAGTGGCGCAGCGAGTGAGGGGTGTACTTCGGCTTCATGTCCGAGGTGACCACGCCCCCCGCCGCGCACGCCTTCCGCCAGTGGTAGCCGTACGTCGACGCCGTGGGAATCTTCCCCTTGCCCCGCTCACGCGGTGCGAACAGCGCCTCTACGCCGTCGACCTCGACCGTGCCCCAGCGCTTCAGGTGGTTGCCGATCTCCTGGTCAAGGAACGTCGGCGTGGGCACGTCCCGGTACTCGTCCGCCGTACGGTGCTTGAGCGGCACGAAGCGGGTCACGCAGTCACCCTGATTCGCCTTGGCGCTGATCTGCCGGCGCAGCCGCAGGAAGCCCTCTCGCTGGCAGTCTGAGGTCAGCCCGAGAGCCTCGCTGATACGCAGCCCAGCACTCGCCTGGAGCCACACCGTGAGCCGGTACTGATCGGACATGGCGGCAGCGATGGCGTACACCTCCGCGAGCGTCGGTATCTCGTCCGGGTCGACGGCGGCGCCTGCCGTCTTGATCGGCGGCACCCCGTCGCACGGGCTCTCGTATATGCGCCGTTCCTTGACGGCGGTCGCCATCATGGCGCGCAGGATGTTCATACGGTCGTTGACTGTCGATGCCGACAATCCGCCGCTCACCATGGCTGTCTGAAGCTTCTTCACATCCGGGATGGTGACGCTGGCGAGGGTGCGGGCACCGAGCGCGGGAACCAGGTGGTTCGAGATGAAGCCCTGGTAGTTCCGTCGGGTCGACTCGTTCACCTGGTGCTGCGCGAGCCACTCTTCCGCCCACTTGCGCATGGAGATCTGCCCGAGCTGGTGGTCGGTGTAGACCCCGGCCCGCTTGTCGTTCTCCGCCTTGACGCCGAAGCTCTCGGCCTCCCGCTTCGTGGGGAACGACTTCTCCCGCTGACGCCCCGTCCGCCCACCGGGCTCGCGGTACCGGACTGTCCACAGGTGCGCGCACCGGGTCTTGTTCCGGCAGTCACACTTCTTCAGTACCTGCGCCACTCTTCATCTCCCTGAGCACCTCGTCGGCCTTCTCCGTCAGCTGTCCGCCCGCCTTGCCCTCGACCTTGGTCAGGAAGCCGCGCTTCCGTGCAGCGCGCAGGTGCCCCTTGAGCGTGGCCTGCTTGATGTTCGTAATCTCCTCAAGCGCCTGGATCGGGGCCCGCTCGCCGATCTCGACGACCCGCACATAGACCGCCGAGAGCATGGCCAGGTACCTATCGGTGACCCCTCTGGGCGCGTCGGCGAGCCACCCACGCAGGAGTCCTGCTTCCTCCTCCACGGCCTGGTCAATACCGGTCGGAGCTGCGTCGAGCATCTCCACGAACGATCTGGTGTCGATCTGCCGGAGCACCGTGCTGGACAGGCCGCGGGCGATCTCCTGCGGGTCGCCGTCTTCGTGAGGCTCGATCCGAATCTCCTGCGGCCCACCGCCCACGGAGTCGGCTGGCCGCCACATCGTCACCTTCCATGAGCCGATACGCCGGCGAATCTCGATGCCCGCACGCGACGGCGGACCGTCAGGGCTACGTGTGATCTCCATGCGAGGAACGTACGAGCCTATTCAACCCCAGTCAAGTCTAGATGTGACGCATCCGGCTTTGACAGAACCAGGTGTATTGCTCAGGATGATGCCGGTACGACGAACCGAAGGAGATCCGTCTTTGCACCACAACCGCCTGATGACCGTTGACGAACTGGCTGAGTACCTGGGCAAGAAGCCCGCCTGGATCTACAACAACCACCGGAAGGTCGGCGGCAGCCTGCGCTTCCGCATGTCCGAGGTCGACCGCTGGCTCGACCGGGAGTGCCCGGCCTCGGCCTGACCTGCGGTCCTCTCATCTGTACCCGACCGAATGGAGGTCACATGATCCCGCCACCCGGCGGGAGACAGCGGCGCACACCTGTGCCGCTCCGCTCAAAGTAAGGACGGCCACGCACGGTGGGAGCCATCAAGGACAAGGGGCGGCAGCTCCACGAGATCGAGCGGGTCCCCTACGAGGACGCGTTCCTGATCGGCGACCTCCTCACCACCCGGACAACATTGCTGGCGGGTGAGCCCAAGGCGGGCAAGACACTGCTCAGCGCGGGCATGGCATAGCCCTGCTCAACGGCGAGCCGACGTGCCTCGGCCTGCCGGTACATCGAAGAATCGACCACATCGTCTACGGCCTGACCGACGACGGCGCGGCGGAGGAATTGAAGGAGCGGCTGGACGGTGCCGTACCGGACGACTCTGTGACCATCTTCCCCGTCCGGGACGCGGGGGACTCCGGCTACTGGAAGGGCATCTACGAAGACCTCGCGGACATCAGGCCGGGCCTGTTCGTCCTGGACAACATGCTCGGCGCGCTCGCACCGGGTGAGGACATCTCATCCCCGGTGACAGCGCAACGGTTCGGGCACAGCTTGCGTCCGATCACGGACATGGGCATCCCCGTGCTGGTGGTGACGCACACCCCGAAGGGAACGGCGGAGGGAATGAGCGTCGCATCCTCGCCCATCGGCGGACGGGCGATCGCGGCCGGCGCTCGCGGCATCATCACCTTGAGGAACTCCGGCAAGCGCGGGCGGCGCATCGAAGTCAAGATGAATCGCGCCCGGGAAGACCTCAACCTCGACGTCACCGTGCACCGAGCCAGCGCGACAAGCGAGGTCCCTGTCTGGGAGCGGGCGAGGCCCCAGATCAAGGCCGTCGACATGCCGAAGGCGAAGCCCTGGGACGAAGTGCTCGCAGCGCGGATCATCGAGGAGCAGCCGGAGGAGACGAACTACAGGCCGCTCGCCCAGCGGTACGCCCCGACGGTCGGCAAGAGCGTGGAGACCATTCGCCCCAAGCTCAGGGATGCCCTGGAGTACGTTGACGGGCGCTGGACCCGGAGGCGCTCCGAGCCCGCCTGATCCGTGGTGGTGGTGATGCAGCCCCCTTACAGGAAGTGTCACCACCACCAGCTACCTCGCTCCGCTCGGCAAGCCTCGCTCCTCCTTCTACTTATGTAAGTACGTCAGGATCTCTGGACACTGGCGGCCTGTGGCCGACCAGCACGCAGGCCACTGGGGGACTACGAAAGCCCGAGGCCTCGAAGCCCGCCAGACAAAGGCAGCGGCTCCCCGAAGGAGCTGTTGAACGAGCAAGACGACTTACGCAAGTACGCGATTGCGTCCAGCGGCGAAGCCGTAAGCCTGTGCAGCGGAGAAGAGCAAGTACGTGAAGCCGTGAAGAAGCCCAACTAGGAAGCGGCCTATCGGCCGTTCTTCGCGTAGACGACTTACGAGGCTCGACTTGCGTACTTGCTCTCGCCGCTGCCTTCCTCGGGGCCGCGGATGCGGCCCACTCGTCAGGAGTCGGTGAGGCTCACGTCCAGTTTCTGACGCCGTTGCTCCCTACCCATGCCGTTCCGCCGTTGCCCTTCACCGCCGTAGGGATGGGGCCTCACGATGTGGCGGCAGCTCCGATCGTTCCGCTGTCCCCCGCCCTGGCCGCGGGCACCGTACCGTCGCCCACCAGATCCATGACCGCGTCAGTGTGTTCCCTGATCAGATAGTCCATGGCGTGCTCGGTCGACGACTGATACTCAAGCTGCTCGCTGTAGAAGCGAAGCCGCTCCTGCGCGTCCTCGATGATTTCGCCCCAGGTGCGTACCCAGATCCGGTACGTGGGCTGGTTGACAGCACATCCAGGCATCCGGTCCTGCTGGTGAGCAAGTTGGCGAAGACCGTCGTCCATGGCATTGCCGACGAGCCAGAAGTCCCAGGTCACCTTGGGGTCCCGGAACCGGTCGTCGTTCATAACCGCTTGCGCATAGCTGTTGATCTGCGTGAACTCGGACATGCCGAGGGTGACACTCGACCTCTTGAGTTCGATCACGAGGTGGTGACGCTCCCCTTTCCGCTGCCGGGCTGCACGGGACAGCATGAGGTCGACGATCCCCCGGCTCCCGTCCTCCCTCAGAACGGGGGCCGGTGCGGGTGTGTCCCGATCGAGAAGACGACAGTGCTGTCTCAGCATCTCGTTCAGACTGCGGTCGCTGACGTGCAGTCCATACTCCTCACCGAAGATCCAGCACTCGTTCTCCAGGATCCGGTGCAGCTCCGTGCGTTCCTTGACCCGCCCCTTGGCCACAGGGTCGAAGACGAGGTGCTCCAGGGCAGACAGGAAATCGAGGCGTCCGGTTGTCGCGGTCGACGCCTTGATCAAGGCGGACAGCGGCGTACGATCCAGCAGCCGACTGAGTTCTGCCTGCTCCTGCTTGGAAAGCGCGAATAGCTCCTCGGCGATGCGCAGCACTTCGCCCGGCTCGTGGGTCAAGACGGAGCGCAGAAGCGCGAAGGACACCTTCTGGGCCCTCTTGCTCGCCGGCAAGTGCCGGACGACCGCGGTCGCCACGGCGTCAAAGGTCTCGCGCTCCGCTCGCTCCTGGTCGTTGGCGGGCTCGCCTGCATACGGGTAGAAGCCTTCCGCACGCCACGAGTCGACGAGCTCACGACGGCGCTCATCGGCTCGGGAACGGAAGTGCTCACGCATACGCTCTCGGGCTTCGGCCAGCACCTCGGCAGCAGGCCCCTCCGGTGTCCAATCGGCGAAGGCGAGGTCGCCGACCGAATCATCCTCGAACCCCGACCAGGACAGGTACGCCGTGAAGTGGAAGCCCGAAGCCTGGATCTCCGGCTTCAGCTGCGCCAAGGACATGCCTCGGCCGTCGCAGAGGAACAAAGCCCGGGAGTACGGACGCGACCATTCGATGATCTTCAACTGGGCCGACGGGTGAGAACTGTCCGGCGGAGCCGCCACCTCGTACGTCTCGACGTGAACCTGCTCAGACGCCGGGTCCAGCCGCGTCCCGTCGTAGGTGATGCAGATGTCCGGGTACGCCTCCAGGTGAAGCGCGAAGGCGGCAGTGAGCGCGGTACGGGCGGCATCCTCGGTCAGCTTCTGGAGGTCCTCCCCGCCGAACGCCTCAAAGACCGTCCCCGTTGCGTCGGCCGTCGGCTCGGGATCGCTGACGTCGAACTCGTCCATGGAGCTGCGCTCGGACTCGATGACCACACGCCGGCGGTCCCCCCGCGCACCGCTGACGCTGGTCCAGCGCACCTCACTGCCGAGCGCGAAGGCCCGGACTCGGCCCCGCCCGTTCTTCCCGTGCAGCACGCGCTTCTTTACCTCACTGACCTGCGTGCGCTTCTTCCAGGACGTACCGATCTGCTCGAAGTAGTCGCTGCACTTCTCCGCCGCGATACCAGTACCGTCGTCGAGCACGGCTACTCGGTCGACTCCGTCGAAGTCGTTGCGCTCAAGTACGACGGTGACGTTCTCGGCATCCGCGTCGAGAGAGTTCCAGATCAGCTCCTCGACAGCTCCCACAGGATGACGAAGCCGGGCAAGCTCCTCAACGTGTCCGCGCCCTACGGTCAACCGAAGCTTCGCCATGGGGTCAGCACCTTTCACGTCAGCGTCATCTCTTAGGGCCTGCGGGGAGGGAGGCAGAACGCTTCCCACGTCATTGTCATTAACTCGGATACCTGATGAACGTCACTCACTGTTTTCGAGCGCCGGACGTGCGTCCACGATCCGCTCCTTCGCCTGCGCGGCCTGGCACGTCACGTCCACAGCTCGTCAGCGAGCGGCTCCGCGTCCAAATCGTCGCGGCGACTGCGCCAGTCCGGCAGGCAGCTGTCCATCAGCCGGGCGAAGCGCGGGCCATGCCCGCGTTCGAGGAGGTGCGTCATCTCGTGGACGATGACGTACTCAAGGGACGCCGGGTGCTTCTTGGCCAACTCGGAGTTGAACCACAGGCGGCCGGTCTCCTGGTTGCACGAGCCCCACTTGGTTTTCATCCGGCGGATGCCCCACCAGGGCACCGAGACGCCGAGCTTCGCCTCCCACCGCTCAATGAGCGGAGGGACGGCGCGTCGGAGCTGCTCTCGGTACCACTGGTCGAGCAGGTCTCGGCGTCCTTGGTCGTCAGTTCCCGGAAGCGCGTACAGGACTAGTCGATCTCCGTCGATCTCCACGTGCGGACGTCCGGGACGTTCAACAACCTTCAGGCGTCGCCTCACACCCCAGCTGTAGTGGGACTCTCCACCGACCATTTCTCGCACGGACTGCCGTCGAGCCGATCGCAGCTCGTCCTGCTGTCGTCTGATCCACGGCAGCCGCTGGATGACGGCCAGCCTGACCTGGTCGTCATCCATCCGCCGGGGTGCCGCCACCCGGACACGGCCCACCGGCGGATAGACACCGATGTGCAGGTTCTTGATGTCCTTGAAGTCCACCTGGACATCGATGCCGAGGACGGTGATCCGCGTGCTAGTGATACTCATGCCTTGCTTTCACCAGTTCGAAGAGCTCATCGAGCCGGTCGAAGTCGTCTGGCAGCGCACGCTTGACCGCGATACGCAGCTTCTTCTCCCTCATTGGGCTACCCACCCAGTTGTGCGGCTTGTTGTGCAGCACCGTGGTGTCGACTTGGATAGCCAGCTGCTGGTCGTCGCGGAAGAAGTCGCACAGCGCTCTGCGCGCGCCGTTGTCAGCCCACTTCGGGTACCGCTCGGCATCGCCTGAGTTCCTGCTTCCAAGATCCGCCGCCGTCTCCAGCAGCTTGGCGAGGTACTCCTCGTACTCGATCGCACCCTTGCGACGTTCCTCGATTATCGCGTCGAGCAGCTGTGACATCTCGTCGAAGTACTTCGGGTTCGTCGCACGCTCGTCGACGATCACCTTGCGCATGTTGTTGGTGATGGTCGCGGCAACGGCTTCGGGGTTGCTCTTGATTCCCGTAGGCAGCTTGTCGACGGCGCCCGCACCCAGTTCGACGATGAGCTGGATGAGTCCGGCGTCCTCGAAGTCAGACACGGTCCTTGACGCGTCCGCCTGGATGTAGGTGTCCAGGAGGAAGCGCATGCCTGCTTCGTACTGCTTGAAGTCGACGTCCTCGCCTGCGCCGAGCTTCACCTCGGCCCGGACGTCCACGTAGTGGCGGACCTCCTTGCGGATGTCCTCGGCGGCCTGCGGCGAGTACTTGGCTGCCTCCATGTCGTTCGCCAGGTTGGCGAAGGCCCGCGTCACCCCTGCGACGGCCTTGTACAGCTCGACACGCTTGGGCTCGTTAGCCTTGAGCTGTGCGGCGTTGCCCTGCTCAGCGGCGCAGAAGTACTGCTGGTACTGGAGTGTGCCTCGGGGCGGCGCGACCGGCTCGCACAGTGCGCGGATACGTTCCAGCGCATCGTCCAGGTCCTTTCGCCCCTTGTCGATACGGTCGCTCAACAGGCCCTCGATGTCCTGCCGCTCATAGGCATCGAACATCCCGGACGTGTAGTCGGTGACGGCGTCCTGAAGGGAGTTGAAGAGGTCGCGGTAGTCGACGATGTAGCCGTACTGCTTGTCATCCCCGTCGAGCCGGTTGACGCGGCAGATGGCCTGGAACAGGCCGTGGTCGCGCATCTTCTTGTCGATGTAGAGGTACGTGGCACTCGGCGCGTCGAAGCCGGTCAGGAGTTTGTCGACGACGATGAGGAGGCGCATACGGCCAGGCTCCTCGACGAACTGCCTCTTGACCTCCTTCTCGAACTCCTCGACCTTCGTCATCGCCACGTCTTCGGGCTCGTTGAAGTGGGCGGCCAGCATCTTCCGGTAGATCTCGTACTTCCGGAGGTTCTCTGTGTGGCCGGCACCGGAGTCCTCCTTGGAGATGTCTCCCGGACTCGGCTTATAGCTGGTGACGATGGCGCATTTGCCGTCGAAGCCCGCCTTGGAGAACAACTCGTAGAACTTACATGCCTGGTAGACGCTGTCACCGACCAGCATGGCGTTCCCGCGGCCGTCCTTCAGACGGTCCTTGGTCTCCATGTCCATCAGGATGTCCTGGACGATCTGCATCGCCCGAGGCTCGGAGGAGACGACCTTCTGCATCGTCCCCCAGCGCTTCTTCAGCTCCGCCTTGGACAGGTCCGTCATGCCCTTGGTCTTGGCCGCGAACCACTTGTCGACGTGCGCGGCAGAGGTCAGCCGCTGGTCGATCGCACGCGCCTCATAGCTCAGGTCGAGTACAACGCCGTCCTTGATGGCCTCGTCGAACCTGTACTCGTGGATGAAGGTACCGAAGGTCTCCATGCTCGTACCCTTGTCCGCCTTGAGCAGGGGCGTTCCCGTGAAGCCGATGAACATCGCGCCGGGCAGCAGGCGCTTCATCGCGGCATGCATCTTGCCGGACTGGGTGCGGTGGGCCTCGTCGATGAAGACGAACAGGTTGCCCTTGGCCTTGAAGTCCTTTGGGACGTTGGCCTTGAGCTCCTCGATGAACTTGTCCTGCGCCTTCTCCTCGTCGCCTACCTTGCCCACAGAGCTGCGGAACTTGTGCACGAGGGAGCAGATGAGCCACTCGGTGGACTTGTTCAAGGTGTCCAGGAGATCCGCGCCGGACTTGGTGCGGTAGATCTTCTCGTTGACGCCGTTGAAGACCTTCTCGATCTGCTCGTCCAGCTCATCGCGGTCGGTGATGAGGAGGACACGGGGGTCCTTCTGGTTCTCACGGATCCACTTCGCCAGCCACACCATCGTGAGCGACTTGCCCGACCCCTGGGTGTGCCAGATGATGCCGCCCTCACGACGACCGATACGTTCCTGTGCCTTCTTCACGCCGAAGTACTGGTTGTGGCGGCACGCCTTGCGGACACCGGAGTCGAACACGGTGAAGTCGTGGACCAGCTCCAGGAGACGCTCCTTGCCGCAGAGTTGAAGCAGGGCGCGATCCAGCGGCCCCTCGTCGGAAGACTCCTCTCCCCCTTCCGCCTCCTCCTTCCACTCCAGCCAGTACTTCTCGGGCGTGTCGATGACTCCGTAGCGCAGCCCTTCGACGTCGTTGCCGGCAAGCACGAGCTGGACCGTCGAGAAGAACGGCCGGATGAAATCTGGCCGTTGGTTGCCGATGGTCTGCCGAATTCCCTCACTCACGGCCACATGGGAACGCTTTAGTTCCAGAGTCGACAGTGCCAGGCCGTTTACGTAGAGCACGATGTCGGGGCGCTTCGTCTGGCGTCCGACGATCGTGACTTCCTCGGCGATGGCGAAGTCGTTCTCATGCGGTTTCTTCCAGTCGATGAGCCAGACCGTCTTATTCTTCTCACTCCCTCCCGGATTGACGCTCACCCCGTAGCGCAGTAAGCCGTACACATCGCGGTTCGCCTCGTACAGGTCTCGGCCACCTCCGAGCGCGGCGGCCTTCTTCAGCTGGTCAATCGCCCTGGTGATGAGGAGGTTGCTGTAGCCCCGCGTACGGAGATTCTCCTCCAACAGCCCGACCTCGATGTTCGAGTTGCGGGCACGGCGCTCATGGTTGCCGAGATAGCGATAGCGCAGCCGCTTCTCGAACAGCCGGATGACACGCTCCTGCGTCTCGCGCTCTACCTGCCCGACATCACTCATGCCTCACCCTCCCCCTGAACTGACAGTCGCGTCCGGCCTGTCAGCAGCTCCTGCATCATGCCGATCTTCTGCTCATGCGCCTTCCCAAGCCTCCTGTGTAGGGCGCCGAGCTCACGGTCGGCATCAATCAGAACCTCAGCCACCGCATCTTGTTCCACACGCTCCGGGATCTTAACGGTGATCTCTGCGAGCGCACGGCTGCTGATATGAACGACGGCATCGCCCTGTCCCGCCCGCGCCTTCTGCTGGGCAACCGCCGGGGAGTTTGCGAGGGTCGCCAGATAGACCGGATTAAAGCCGGAACCCCGGAGGACCACGATGTCGCCACCGGCAACGGCTTCTTGCTCACCCACATAGGCAACGCACATACCGATCTCATCGCGCGTCTCTCCGGAGCCCGCAAAGAGGAGATCTCCCGAGTAGATCGGTAGGGCAGTGGCGGCAACTTCATGACTGACGAACGAGCGAGTGACCGCTGTATAGTTGGCGAATTCCGTGTAGAGCTCTCCGTACCGAATACAGGGAATCCCAGAAGGTCGCACGTCGTCCCGCCGGACACCACGACCTTTGAGGAAGATTCCGAGTTCCCCCAGAGATACCGAGGCCCATGACTCGGCAAATCCAGGAAGGCGCATATTTCCGCTGAGGAGCTGCTGCACAATCCCCTGCTTGACCGCCTGCTTCTTGGCGATCAACTGCCGCAAGGAGAAGATCCTCTCTTCGGCATCATCCAGGGCTTCGGAGATTTCCTTCTGTTCATTGAGCGAGGGAAGATCCACCGGGAATCCCCTGACATCGGATTTTGTGATATTGGGGTCCTTGCGGCTACTACTGGCGACAGTTCGCCAGTAGTCAACCTTGTAATTCAGGAAATGAAGCAAGTACCTGGAGTCTAGACTGTCAGGGTCAGGAAAAATCGCGGTAATCGCTTGGTTGGTTGCGGCAGGAGCGCAAAGGATACCCGTTCGACCAATCTGACTAAACCCTCCGTACATTGCAATCAACACCGTACCGGGGGGATGGATTCGAATCTTCGTATCCGACACTGCGCGACTCGTAATGCACTCACTCGTACGGGAAATGCGCCCGTTATTCAGGTCCATGGTCTTGACCCATGGGATTTCCCCTGCATCGAAATACTCGGCTTGACGCGATCGCGGAGGAGTTTTCCCTGAAGCGAAGCTTGCCAAATCACCAAGAGGGCGGCTTTCCCAATTTTCCCGGCTCACGAGATCCCCATTCCCGCCAGATGCCGAGTGATCCTGGATTCTAGGACTTCCACCCTCGCGGCGAGTGTGCTGGCAGTCTGCGTATAGCGATCGCCAAGCTGCTGAATTCGGTTCACTAGAATAAGTGTTAGCGCCTCGGCTTCGGACGTGACGCGCGCTGTGACCGTGGAACGCCACTTGGCATCCAACACAAGCCCCTGCACATCCGTCTCGGTGAGATCGCCGTACTTCTTCAGCGTGGCAAGATTCAGCGCAGCTTCCGCCTCCTTGGCCGCCTTCTTCGCTACCGCCTCCGCGTCATACAGCTTGATGAGATGTGACAGAGAGGTCACCTCGTCTGCATCCGTACCCTCATGTCGCGCCTTCTTCAAGCGGGCCGAAGCGAGTGCCTTGTTAATCTTTTCGTCGTCCATCGCGTCCGCCAGAAGCCCGCCCTCAACGGCATGCTCCTCGACGTACTCCTCGACCAGGCGACTCGCCTCCTCCCATACCAACATCAGCTCATCGACCTCAGCGCGTTCCTTGGCGAAGTAACGCTCAACGATCAGGCTCGGCGGGAGGAGGTCCATCTTGTACTTCTCAACGCTGCGCCCCGTACCCACCACGAGGTCTGGGGTCTCGGAGAGCTTTCGTTCCTTATCCACCACGATCTTGCGCGGCTTGGCGGCTTCGAGCCAGCCGTCGTTCATGACCATGAAGACGTCATCGTGCATGACGTCGTGCCAATACGTCATGAGCCGTTCGTAGACGTCGTACTCGTCCAGCAAAGGCACTGGTTTGAAACGGGCCAGCAGGTCATCAGCGAGGACGGCGATGAGGTCATTTGGCCGAGTGGTCTCGTCGATCTCTTCGAGCCGCTTGCGATGAGCGGCGAACCACTCAGTGGTGAGTTCCCTGGCCTCTTGGGTGAACTTCTGGAACTCAGGCGAATCAAGGATCGCCTGTTGGACCTTGCTGACGTCGATGGTCAGATCACTGTAGCCGGGACGGTTCGGCTGGAAAAGCTGGTCTCGCAACTGCGGGAAGGCATCCCAGTAGCCGCTGACCGCGTCGAGATCGCGGTCAGGGATGCCACCGTGCAGGTGTGCGTGGAGGTCCTGGATGTCCTCGGGATCGGAGGAGTCGATGTATCGGGGGATGTTGAGGTTGTAGTCGTTCTTCGAATCGGCGATCTCCGACAGCGGAACCATGCGCGAGTAGCGGTCGATCGTAGTCTGCCGCGTGAAGACGTCGACGATTTTGTGGATGTCCTGGCTGCGGAGGCGGTTCTTGTTGCCGTCCTTAATGAAGCCATTGGACGCGTCGATCATGAAGACGCCGGTGCGGCCGACGGCGTTCTCCTTGTCCAGAACGATGATGCAGGCGGGGATGCCGGTCCCGTAGAAGAGGTTCGCGGGGAGGCCGATGATGCCCTTGATGAACCCCTGCTTCAGCAAGCGCCGACGGATGTCAGCTTCGGCGTTACCGCGGAAGAGCACGCCGTGCGGGAGGATGACCGCCGCCTTGCCCGTGCTCTTGAGTGACTTGAGAACGTGCAGCAAGAACGCATAGTCACCGTTCTTCTCCGGCGGCCGGCCGTACTCGAAACGGCCGTACTCCTGCTCCAGCCCGTTGCTCCAGGACTTGAGGGAGAACGGCGGGTTGGCCACCGCGAAGTCGAAGGTCTGAAGCGTGTTCCCGCTGGTGAACCGAGGGCTCGTGATGGTGTCACCCTTGAGGATCTCAGCGTCCTCGTTGCCATGCAGGATCATGTTCATCTTGGACAGCGCCCAGGTGGCGTTGTCCTTCTCCTGGCCGTAGATCGAGATGCCACGTGAGGTCTCGGCGGCGACCTTGAGGAGGAGCGAGCCGGAGCCGCAGGTGGGGTCGTAGACCGTCTGGTCCTGCCGGGTGTCCTTTGTGATTCCAACCACCTTAGCCAGCACCCGGGAGACCTCTGCCGGGGTATAGAACTGGCCCTTGCTCTTGCCGGACTCCGTGGCAAAGTGACGCATGAGGTACTCGTAGGCATCGCCGAGAAGATCGTCGCCCTCGGCTCGGGAGCCTCGAAAGTCAAGGTCACTGAAGATCGCGACCAGCTTCGACAGCCGATCCTGGATCTCTTTGCCCTTGCCGAGCTTCTCCTCGTCGTTGAAGTTGGCGAGGTCGATGACGTTACGCAGGTCGTTAGCCTCGGCGAGCTTGTAGATGATCTTGTTGAAGCGGTCGCCGATCTCTTTGTCGCCCTTGGCGGCGACCATGTCGTCGAAGGAACCACCGGGCGGAACCTCGATGAGACTGTCGGGGTCTGCCTTGGCCTTGTCGGAGACGTACTTCACGAAAAGCAGCGTGAGAATGTAGTCCTTGTACTGACCGGCATCCATGCCGCCGCGCAGCTCGTCGCAGCTCTTCCAGAGCGAGCGGTAGAGGTCTGTCTTCTTGAGGGCCAAGGCTCTTCTTCCCGGTGTGTCATGGCGGTCGCGAGGGCCGCCAACCCTGATGCCTGCGGCGTGACGTACGTCGCGCGGCCGTTTCCAGCCGCCGATGCGAGTTGCAGGCAAGCGCGGCAGCCGAGTCCACGCGGGAAGCGTAGTAGAGAAAGCGGCGGAGTAGCCCTGCAGAGGAAGAGATGCACCTCGCGGCCTACGCCAAGCAGAGCCGCCCCCGGCGGGCGGGCCACAGAGCGAAGACGGCAATCCGCTGCGGCCGCCAGAGGATGCACCTTCGCGAAGACTCGAAGACGTACGAGCGCCACGGAACCTGATCGGGCGATGTCAGGTGATTACCTGACAGGCGAGGGACGGGTCCGGTAGATCTGTGCACGTGACTGACTCCACTCCCAGCGAGCCCATCCCCCAGGACGGCGAGCCGACCTCTTTCGCCAAGGCGAAGGGCTGGATCAGCAAGCACAAGCCGAAGATCCTCGCCGTGGCCGGCACGGTCGGCAGCGCGGCTCTGGCCGTCGCCGTCCTGGCCGCTAAGCATGCCGAGGAACAGAACGCCGCCGCGGGGTCCCAGGACACCGGGTCGGCCGCCGACTCTGCAGAGGAGAAGGAGCAGCGGAACCCGCCCACCAAGCACAACGTCGCCCCGCACAAGAGACGGCTCGCAGACGGCCGCGAGATCGACGTGTCGGGTTACGAGCGGGGCGGCTCCTCGGAAGACGAGGACGAGGACCCCGGCGAAGTCGCGGCCTGAGCGCTTCTCATTCCTGTGCAGTGCCGACGGATGCCCTGCAGAACGGTTGAATCGCCGCTGACCTGCGGCTTCTTTCGCCGCCGGGGGGAGCGCCACAGCTGCCCCGTCGCCCCTGGAACCGTGGCAGAACCCGAGCTGCTAAGACGCGGCGGCCGACGACGGGCCCCTTCGGGGGTCGTACCCCCGCCCCCGCTCGCACCTCTGGCTCTTCACGCCGCCCGCCACCGTCCGTACGATCCGCGCATGATCAAGCTGACGTGGGCCCTGGTGGCCGAGCACGTGGACGAGTGGACCGGGGACGACGCGGCGCAGGGCGCGGCCGTACTCGAAGCCAGGGTGGGGGCCTCGGTCGAGGCGAGCGGCATGAAGCCGGAGGCCGTGCAGCATTGGCGTACGGACTTCCTGACCCCCGTGGTCACGTCGCTGCGCACGAAAGGCGCGGCAGCACTCGCCAGGGGAAAAACATGGAGCCGGGCGGCCGGGCCGGTCATGGCCTGCGCATCCCCGTTCAGCTGAACACAGCCCGTTTCGTGAGCCAGGCAGGCTGATCGGCTCGCCGAGTGGCGCGGAGCCTTAGAGCCGCGATGAAGCTCAGGGCTCCAGCTGTGCGCCTTGCGGAGCGTTCCTCCTTCTCCCGGAGCATCGCCTGGTAGGCCGCCTCCACCTGTTCCGTCGGGAAGCCGAACCTGTTGAGCACCCACCAGACATCCTCGGCCGTCGGATCCGGGGCATTGGCCATCTGTTGTTCGATCCACTCCTCCTTGGTCATCGTCTTCTTCGGCTCGGAACGCTTCGTCATGGGTTTCGTCCTGTTCAATCTCATACGGAGGCCCGTGTCTGTGTCGCGTGCTGGGGGCCGTCGGCGTCGCCTCCAGCGCGTCTGACGGCAACTGAAGCAAGGGACGCTCGGGTCGCCGTCACCCGCCCGCACCACTAGTCTTCTGAGTCAGGAATCCTGTTCAGATGTGTAGGGTTGCCTGGTGGCACGTACTGGGCGGCCGAAGGCCGAGTTGATCCTGTCGGATGCG